>DFDY01000007.1 GCA_002368955.1 Bacteroidales bacterium UBA3816 | reverse complement strand
AAACAAATAAATAGAACACACCTAGAGCGAAAAAGAATCATCATTTCACCCTATTTTTTTCATCATCACATAAATAATATTCCACTATTTAAAAAAAAAGTTGTATCTTTGCTTGTTTATTGACGAAATATACAAAATAATTAATATAATGGAAGACAATAAATTATTCACCGAATTTCCTCCTGTTTCCACCGAAAAATGGGAAGAAGTCATCAACAAGGACCTCAAAGGAGCCGACTACGAAAAGAAACTGGTGTGGAAGACCATCGAAGGTTTCAAAGTAAAACCCTACTATCGTGCCGAAGACCTTGAGAGCCTGGAATACCTCAACAGTAATCCTAATCAGGCACCCTATACCCGCGGCAAACACGCCGACAACAACGTGTGGGACATTCGCGAAGACATTCTGCCGGACACCCTGGAGAACATGAACGCCACCGCACTTGATGCCCTCAACCGCGGCGCCAACGCCCTCGGCCTGCGTGCCTGCAAGGTGGACTCGCAGGAGAAGATGAACACCCTCCTGAAGAACATCGTGCCCGAGGCCTGCAAGATCAACTTCGTCTGCAGCAAAGACATGCTCCAGACCCTCAAATACTTTGTGGAATTCATCAAAGCCAACGGCGGCAACCCCGCCAACGTCGAAGGCAGCTGCAACTACGACCCCTACGAGCACGCCCTGCTGCACGGTGAGTTCAAAGGCGGCGAAGAGAACAGCTTCAAGGAGGCCAAAGAGCTTGTTGAGTTTGCCAAGGCCAACCTGCCCAAGTTCCGCGTGCTGACCATCAACGGCAAGCACATCCACAACGCCGGCTCCAACATTGTGCAGGAGCTGGGCTTCACCCTGGCCGCCGCCAACGACCTGCTGGCCCACCTGACCGACATGGGCATGGCCGTCGAAGACATCACCCCCCGCATGGTGTTCAACTTCGGCATCGGCAGCACCTATTTCATGGAGATTGCCAAGATTCGTGCCGCCCGCCTGCTTTGGAGCAAGATTGTGGAGCAATACAAACCCGGCTGCGACTGCTACTGCCAGATTTATATCAATGCCACCACCTCCACCTGGAACACCACCGTTTACGACCCCTACGTGAACATGTTGCGTTCCACCACCGAGACCATGTCGGCCTGCATTGCCGGTGCCGACAGCATCACCACCAACCCCTTCGACATCGCCTTCGAGAACCCCGACAGTTTTGGCTACCGCATCGGCCGCAACCAGCAGATTCTGCTGAAGGAAGAGAGCTACATGGACAAGATTGTCGACCCCGCCGCCGGCAGCTACTACATTGAAAACCTTACCGACAGCATAGCCCAGTATGCCTGGCAGCTGTTCCTCACCGTGGAGGAGAAGGGCGGTTTTGCCAAGGCCATCCGCGAAGGCTACGTGCAGGACGAAGTGACCCGCATCGCACAGCAGCGCGACATGGAGATAGCCACCCGCAAGACCACCATCCTCGGCACCAACCAGTACCCCAACCTCAACGACAAGGGGCTGGAGCGCGTGAAGAAAGAGAGTGCCTACTGCTGTGGCGGCGACTGCGCCAAAGGCACCGAAATCAAGACCCTCCGCCTCTATCGTGGCGCCGAGGCCTTCGAGAACCTCCGTCTGGCCACCGAGAAGAGCGGATGCCGTCCCAAGGTGTTCCTGCTGACCTACGGCAACCTGGCCATGCGCAAGGCCCGCAGCGGTTTTGCCACCAACTTCTTTGGTGTGGCCGGTTATGAAATCATCGACAACGTGGGATTTGAGACTGCCGAAGACGGCGTGAAGGCCGCCTTGGAGGCCAAGGCCGACATCGTGGTGCTCTGCTCCTCGGACGACGAGTATGCCGAAATCACCGATGCCGCCTGCAAGGGCCTCAAAGGCAAGGTCAAGAGCATCGTGGTGGCTGGCAACCCCAAAGAGATGATCGAGACCTACAAGGGCTACGGCGTGGACGAATTCATCCATGTGAAGACCAACGTCCTCGAATGTCTTACGAAATATCAGCAACTATTTGGCATCGAAAAGTAAGTGAGATCTTTCCCAAAGCTTGATCAGTATATACTTCTCAAGTACCTGAAGACCTTCTTACTGGCGATGGCACTGATTATCGTCATTGTCATTACTTTCGATATATCAGAAAAGCTAGACGATTTCCTGGGCGGGCATGCCCCGCTACAGGAAATCGTTTTTGATTACTACCTCAATTTCATTCCGGGCTTTGTCAACCTCTACAGCCCGCTCTTCATCTTCATCAGCGTTATTTTCTTCACCTCCAAGATGGCCGGCAACACTGAGGTGATAGCCATCCTCGGCAGCGGCATCAGCTACCGGCGTATGCTGCGCCCCTACATGATTGGGGCCGCCCTGGTGGCACTTATCGTGCTGGCCTTCGGCAACTTCCTCATCCCTGTCAACAATCGCACCTTGGACGAGTTTGACAACAAGTACATCCACGTCCATCAGCCCAAATATTACCGCAACCTGCACTTCCAACTGAAGCCCGGGGTGCAGGTCTATGCCGAAAACTACGATGCCAACACCCTGCGTGTAAACAACTTCCATCGAGACGTATACGACGAGCACTACCGCTTGGTGGACCGTATTTCCTGCTCCAAAATCACCTATGACACCCTCAGCGGCAAATGGGAATGTGAGGACTTTGTCCACCGCACCATCAACGGTCGCAAAGAGCACCTGGCACGCTCCGCCCACTCCCTGCGCCAGCTAGATGTGCTGCCCAAGGACTTCAACTCCTCCTCGGTCAACATCACCACCATGAACTCCATCGACCTATACAAATATATAGTGCGCGAAAAGATGCGCGGCTCCACTGCCGTCATTGCCGCCAAAATCGAGCTCTATCAGCGCCTGCTCACCCCCCTCTCCATATTCATCATGACCCTCATCGGCGTCGGTGTCTCCAGCCGCAAGACCCGTGGCGGCATCGGCATCCATCTGGCCATCGGCATCTCGCTGGCTTTCGGCTACATCGTCTTTATGAAAGTCACCACCGTCTTTGCCGTCTTCGGCACCCTCAACCCCTTCCTCTCGGTGCTGCTGCCCCAACTTGTCTTTGCCATCGTGGCCGCCTATGTAGTCCACACCGCACCCAAGTAATTTCGAAAATAATAAACCCCACATAATGTCCATACAAGAAATATCCGACAACATAATTGAAGAATTTGCCTGCTACGATGAGTGGCTCGACAAATATGCCTACATCATCGAACTGGGCAAAGACTGCCCCATGATTGACGAAAAAGATAAAACCGAAAGCAACCTCATCAAGGGCTGCCAGAGCCGCGTGTGGCTCAGCTGCGAGCACCGCGACGGCAAGCTTTGGTTCAAGGCCGACAGCGACGCCGTCATCACCAAGGGCATCATCAGCCTGCTCATCCGCGTCCTCAATGGCCAAAGCCCACAAGACATCCTCGATGCCGACCTGCACTTCATCGACGCCATCGGGCTGAAGGAGCACCTCTCCCCCACCCGTTCCAACGGCCTTACCTCCATGGTCAAACAAATGAAGATGTACGCCCTTGCGTACACCCTATCCA
This sequence comes from Bacteroidales bacterium UBA3816, assembly GCA_002368955.1. Classification (GTDB taxonomy): domain Bacteria; phylum Bacteroidota; class Bacteroidia; order Bacteroidales; family P3; genus Colimorpha. Next base: position 19,335 of record DFDY01000007.1, on the reverse strand, counting down.
AATAAACATAAAACGTAATAATGGAACCCACAAAAGAAACCCTCCAGTCGGCCATCGTCAACTGCCTCAAGAACATCTACGACCCCGAGATCCCGGTCAACATCTATGACCTTGGGCTCATCTACAACATCGACATCGACGACCAGTTCAATGTGAAGATACTCATGACCATGACCGCCCCCGACTGCCCCGAAGCCGAATACATGTTTCAGGAAGTCAAGCAAATGGTAGGCTATATCCAGGGCATCAAGTCGGTAGACGTGGAGCTCACCTTCAACCCGCCATGGGACTTCAACACCCTCAGCGACGAAGTAAAGATAGAACTCGGCCTGCTCTAATCCACAGCCAACTGCCACCCCCTTGAACCTCCAAGCCCTTCTCTCACGCAAGCACCGCTGCTTTGTACGGCAAACGGCACCCACCCGCAGCACCTCGCTCTCGGGCATGGCGTGGCGTCGTTTTGCCCAAAACAAACTCTCCGTGGCCAGTCTGGCAGTCATCGGGCTCTTTGTCATTGTGGCCCTGTTGGGCTACCTCATCACCCCCGACAGCACCCCCTATTGCAACCAGCAGTACCTTGAACTGGCCACTCTCAAACCCATGAGCCGTGTGCAATTCACCTATGTCGACGACCAGCTTCCCCAACCCACAACCGGCTGGCTGCACAAGATGCTGCACGGCCAACCCCTCCCCTACACCGCCATACCCACCTACCGCACCACCGCCGTGGGCGACAGTGTGGACATCGAGAGCTACACCGGCGGCACCCCCAATGAAGGCGAAGTGCGCCGTGTGGCCCGCACACAAATAGTGGACAGCAAAGTCCGCACCTTCATCCTTGGCACCGACAGCTATGGTCGCGATGTGCTCAGCATGATCATGATAGGCAGCCGAGTGAGCCTCTCCGTGGGGTTCATAGCCGTCCTCATAGCCCTAGTCATAGGCATCACCCTGGGAGCCCTGGCCGCCTACTATGGCGGGTGGGTGGACAACCTCATCACCTGGCTTATCAACGTCGTGTGGTCCATCCCCACCGTGCTGCTGGTCATAGCCATCACCTTTGCCCTGGGCAAAGGCTTCTGGCAGGTGTTCATAGCCGTGGGCCTGACCATGTGGGTGGACATAGCCCGTGTGGTGCGCGGGCAAGTCTACAGCATCAAAGAGAAAGAATACGTCGAGGCGGCCCGCGCCCTAGGCTTCAGCACCTTCCGCACCATCTTCCGGCACATCCTGCCCAACATCACCGGGGCCGTCATAGTGGTCACCGCCTCCAACTTTGCCAGTGCCATCTTGCTGGAGGCGGGTCTCAGCTTCCTCGGCATCGGGGTGCAGCCCCCCATGCCCTCGTGGGGCACCATGGTCAAGGAGAACTACAGCTACATCCTGCTGGACAGTGCCTACCTGGCTCTGCTGCCCGGCCTGGCCATCATGCTGCTCGTCCTGGCCTTCATGCTCTTGGGCAATGGCCTGCGGGATGCCCTAGATATCAAGAAAAGCTAAGCCCCCCCCCGCCAAGCAACTCCAATCCACAAGTAATCAGTGAAAAAAGAACGCAGTAGTGAATCCCCCTAAAATCGTAAAAAAAACTAAAAAAAACACTAGAAATAAAAAAAGTCGTATCTTTGCAAAATAAATAAACAAAAGAAACATAGTTAACAAGTTATATAAACATTTAAAAATCAACACAAAATGAAAAACATTTTCAAATTTTTCAGCATTGCACTTGCAGCAAGTGTCATGATGTTCACCTCCTGCCAGGACCCCGTTGACAATCCTGACAATCCTAACACCCCCACCACCTACACCGTGACCGTCAACAGCAACGACGCCACCCTGGGCACCGTCAGCGTATCTCCCAACAAGACCGAGTACGAAGCAGGCGACGTTGTGACCATCACCGCCACCCCCGCCAGCAACGCCAACTTCCTCTACTGGAACGGCACCATCACCGACAACCCCTACACCTTCACCGTTAGCGAGAACGTAACCTTCACCGCCACCTTCGAGGCCAAACCCCAGGCCAGCTATGCTGTTACCTTCGACGGCACCGCTCTTGACGTTTCCGGATTCTCCCTTCCTCAGTATCAAGATCAGAACGGTACCCACGTTTTCTACTTCCAGTGCGCCAAGCAAGCTGTACCTGCTGAAGAACCGGGCTACTATACCTTTACCTTCCCCTATTTCATCAACGTTCTCTATGGCACCAGCACCACCGACATGGCCATCTACGCCGCCGAACTCTACAAAGACACTTACTACACCGCTGGTCAGAACAATTATGGCGACTGGCAGCTCTACAGAAACGGCAACCACAGTGTCAACTGCACCGCTCTTGACCTGACCACCTTCACTATGACCGTCACCATGAGCGCCGAGATGTACTCCCTCACCGATGTGGTTGACAACGGCGCCTCCACCGATGGCTCCGACGCTACCCACAAAATGATTGCCATGACCCTCACCAACATGACCTTCCCACCCATTAGTAAAGGCGGTTTTAAGAAATTAATCGTTGTTAAATAAATTTCTCACCAGTATAACAACCTAATACAATGAAAAGAAATTTTCGTTTCGCAGCCGTTGCCCTGACCGCCATGGCCCTCATGGCTGCCTGCAACAACAACGCCCCCGAAGAGGTGGCTCTCGACACCCTTCCCGCTGTGGACACCACCGTGGTTGAGGAAGTCATCGACACCGTCATCGAGGAAGCCCCCGTTGAGGAAGCCCAGCCCGTCAAGGCCGTCAAGGCCGTGAAAAAGGCTGTCAAGAAAGAGGCCAAAAAGGCCGAAAACAACGTCATAACTGTTAACACGAACGCTAAGAAGGACGTCCAGAAAGTTACCAACGAACTGAAAAAGGGCGAAGGCAACACCGTGAACGTTAAGAACAACAGCGCTCAAAAACAGACCGACCCCCTCGGAATCAACAAGAAACCTGCCTCTGAGGTCACCGGCTTCACTAAACACTAATTCACCCAACTGAATAGTAACCCACGAGAGAGTGCCACCCAAGGCACTCTCTTATTTTTAATCCAAGCAACAATGAAAAAAGAAATCATCGGCCTATTCTGCGGCCTGCTGCTCCTAGCCTCCTGCAACAGCGACACCAAGCAAATCCAACAGTCGGCCCAAGGCTACCTTGAAGCCCTCGGCAACTACCGCCCCGCCGACGCCCGTCCCTACGCCACCGAGCAAACCTGCAACATCACCCTCAACTTCTTTGAAAAGCTAGTGGCCCACACCGACACCGCCGTCTATGCCAACAACATGCCCGCCACCATCACCCTGGGCAACATCACCATGGACGACACCACTGCCCAAGTGGCCTACCACAAAAGCACCCCCAGCACCCAGCAGGATGGTACCGTCAACCTGGTCAAGCGCGACGGCAAATGGCTGGTGGACCAGGTCATACAGGTACCCGGCCTCATGCAGGCCATCATGGACACCGCTGCCGCTGCCCCCGCCTTCGACCAAGAGACCATCGAAGAGATGCGCCGCAACGGCCCCCAAAAGGTATCGGAGATGACCGTGCAACCCAAAGTAACCAACTAAAGCAGACTGCTGCCCCTACTCCTCGGGAGTCAGACGAACCATGACAGAGTCTTGGACACGAGCAAAAATATCGGGATGGTGGGCGTACCACGAAACCGTGGTGTCGAACACCTCCCGCGTTATGCCATACTGGGCAAGGAGTGAGTCGTAGGAGGCAATCATCTCGGGCTGCAACGTGTCGAAACGATAGTGCGACTCCAACGCATAGAACCCCTCCAGCAGATAAGCATCTGCCAAAAAGTCGACAAACCGGGCTTCTTCCAGGACCGGAGGCTTCGGAAGGGGTTCGGAGCCACAGGACGAGAAGAAAGGCACCACGGCCAACAGAAAGACAGAAACAACTGTCAACGAACTATTTCTAACATTTTTCATAGCAAATCGAGCTTATCCTTCGAGGTGCAAAATTACACAAAAATCTCGACAAAAACAGAAAAACCTGTCCCACACGTCATACCATCCACAGTAGGCGAAAGAGCCTACGAAACGACATTACCGAGAGAGAAAAAAAGAAAGAATGAAAGATTTTTCTTGATATATCAGAAAAAAGTTGTATCTTTGCACTCGAATTCAAGAGAACAGAATTTGCCTCAGAAACATCTAAGGGAGTATAGCTCAGTCGGTTCAGAGCATCTGCCTTACAAGCAGAGGGTCATTGGTTCGAATCCAATTACTCCCACAGAAGCCAACAAGCGCCAAAACTTGTTGGCTTTTTCTTTGACCGAAAGACACAAAAAAAAGATGCATAAAAGTGAAAGGCACAAAGAAATGAAAATGAGACTAATATGAGATTGATAACTTTTTTTAACTATCCCATTTGCAACAAAAGTGCTTTTTTTTAGTCTATAGAGAGAAGGGGGACGAGAAATGCCCCCCTGAAACAGAGAAAAAGTGACAACAAATAAAAATGCAACTGTTATGAAACAATCAAGCGAACTGAAGAGCCTAGCCTTGACACTGTTGGCGCTGTTAGTAGCCAGCACGGCCATGGCACAATCAGAAAACTACTGCAAAGGTCTAAAGAACCCGACCAGTTTTGTTATTCCAGGTAGCGGCAATTTGGCGCAGGCCGTATGGTACGGCTACACTGGGTCAAAGAATGCCGTAGCCAGCACCTGCGACAGTTGGGGCATGACCGGTTGGGGCACTCAGATAGCCGCCAATCAGTTGGCATCCCAGTCGTCGGGGTCTAGCTGCACCCAGGCCACACCTGCCTCCACCGACATCAATGGCAATAACGACTATATGAACCGCTTTGTCATTAAAGGGCCTGGGTACGACCACCTCACCTACAACCACCTCTCCTATCTGCCACCAGACCCAACCTATACCAGTTCCATACGCCTTGGCAACAACTGCGGCGGCTCCCATGAGGCCGAGATGCTCTGCTACCAACTGAACGTGCGCCCTCAGAATTCACTGATTTTCATATGGTACGCCCTATCGTTGCAGAATGGACAGCACACAGAGGCCCAAAACCCCGAGTTTGCCATCGTTATTGAAAAGAAGGTGGGCAACAGCTGGGTGCGCATCGGAAACGACACGCTGTGCTACATCCGTCCTACCCCGGCAGGTACAGGCTCCAACGTGGCACCTTTCTATGTGGGCAGCACCGGAACTCAAAACACGGGTGCCTCCTACGGCTGTAACATCTATTTGCCCTGGAACAAGGTGGCCATCAACCTGAACAAATATATCTATGAGACCATCCGCATTAAGATAGGTGCGGGCGACTGCAGCATGAGTGCCCACTATGCCTGTGCCTACATAGCAGGCGAATGCCAGGCCATGGAGATTAAGACCTCCGGCTGCCCCGCCGGTGCAACTCAAACGGTGCAGCGGCTGACCGCCCCCAAGGGCTTGGAGAACTACGTGTGGTACAAGAGCGCTTCGGGAGCCGAGGGCATTTCAAGCCTCTACAACGTGCCCGACGACATCAACTTCATCCAGCTGACACCCTCCAGCGGCCCCGGCGACAGCATTTATGACTGTCAGGTGGACGACTTTCTACTGACCGAAGGTTCCCATGCGAACGAGTACACCAACGAGCAGATCTTCCGTTGCGACATGACTTCGCGCATGAACGAGACCGTTCCCTTCACCTCCAAAGTGTATGTGCGCGTGCTGAATACCAAACCCTCCATGTATATCGACACCAACAAGACCTGCGACGGCGATATCTTCTTGACCAACAAGAGCTATGTGCCCAACGACCCCAGAGGCTGCGACACCAGCATCACCAAATGGTGGTTCTATACGGGAAGCGACACCCTTTCGCCCATAGCCGACAGTGCTGTGGGGGCCAGGGTGAGCCACCGATGGAACAAGAAAGGCCGGTATGCAGTGAAGGTACGCTCTTTCAACAGAGAGGACTACGAATGCTTCACCGACAGCACCTATGTTATCAAGGTGCTGGGCCGCCCCAACGCAGGCTTTGAAATCTACCCTGGCCGCGATGTCTGTGCCGCCGAGCGCGTGATACTGACCGACACCACCTCAGACGCAATCCGTCGCGATTGGATATTCTATGACTTCCAAGACGGTGACGTGTTAGGGGCCGACACCCTCCACCGCCTCACCAGCGACACCACCAGCCGCGTGTTTGAGAATTACCGCAACCCCATTAAAATGGTGGCCTACAACGATCTGTACACCCTTTGCGGATTCGTCCTCACCGACACCACATGGTGCACCTCCAGTGTCATTGACACAGTGGTGGTATTCCAGCACCCCGAACTGGAGGTCAGCGGCGACACGGTGGTGTGCAACGGCCAGCAGACCAACATCCACGTCAGCACCGAGACCGAGAACTGCCGCTACCGCTGGTATCTGGACACCTTGGGCAACGGCTACATCTCTGAAGGCCAAACACTCAACACCATGCCCTATGGCGACACCTGCCGCTACTACGTGAAGGTCATCAGCCCCATGCAGTGCGAGGCCTGGGACAGCGTGAACGCCTATCGGGTCAACCCCACCCTCTCCATCTCGCGCCACGACATGTGCGACGGCGACGCTGTCACCCTCACTGCGGACAAGGCCTACAGTTTCAGCTGGACCGCCACGCCGGCCGATTCCTCCCTCGACATGCTGCTTGATTCCGCTGGCCACGGCCCGAGAACCATCACCGTCACCCCCCACCAAACCACCGTCTACACCATGGTGGGCCACGGCACCAACGACTGCAGCGCCGCGCCGCTGACCGAACAGATTACCGTACACCCCGTGCCGACAGCCACCATCGATGCCTATCCGGGCTTTGTGGACTCCGACAATCCCGTGGTCACTCTCACGGATGCCTCACCCCACAGCGTGCGCCGCGTGTGGTACTTTGACGACGGCGTGGCCGAAGAGTACCTCTCTCCCTGCAGCCACAACTTCGGTGAAGTGTCGTCCGACTCCACTGCTGTCACCCTGGTGGCATACAACGACCTTGACTGCTCCGACACCATGACCGTGAAACTGCCTGTCACCCAGTTCACCTTCTATGCTCCCAACGCCTTCACCCCCGAGCGCCCGGACAACAACACCTTCCGCATCTACACGGCCAATCCGCAGGAGAACTTCTCCATCTACATCTACGACCGCTTGGGACACCAGGTGTACTACAGCCAGGACCTGCACTTTGCATGGGACGGCACCTACGAGGGACGTAAGTTGCCGCAGGGTTCCTACACCTACGTCATCCGCTACCGCCGACCCGGCACCGAGGACATCGTTACACAGAAAGGCTCTGTCACTATAATAAGATAAGTTGTTTTTTTCATAATCAATCAGGGCGGCAGTCGTTAGACTACCGCCCTTTAATAATCCCAAAGAGCAAATGGCAGACCAGCGCATCAGCACACTTCTGAAGAGATACTGGGGATTTGAAAGTTTCCGACCCCCACAAGAGGAGATTATCCGCTCGGTGCTGGAGGGGCACGACACGTTGGTGCTGATGCCCACAGGCGGGGGCAAATCACTCTGCTACCAAGTACCGGCAGTGGCGCAAGAGGGAATCTGCCTAGTGGTGTCGCCCCTGATTTCGCTCATGAAGGACCAGGTGCAGCAGTTGCGCGACCGCGGCATCAAGGCCGCCTGCCTTATTTCCGGAACCAACGGCATAGAGCAGGAGATTATTTTCAACAACTGCATCCATGGCAAAACCAAGTTGCTCTATGTGTCGCCCGAACGGCTGCGGCAGCGAGTTTTCATAGAACATTTTAGGCAGATGAAGGTCTCGATGATTGCGGTGGACGAGGCGCACTGCATCTCGCAATGGGGCTACGATTTCCGCCCTTCCTATCTGGAGATTGCCCGTATCAGGGTCTACTTTCCCACAGTCCCCATCATCGCCCTCACCGCCACCGCCACCCCAGAAGTGGTGGAGGACATTCAGCGACAGCTGATGTTCCGGCCACAAAGCCGACTATTTCAAAGCAGTTTTGAACGCTGCAATCTGGCCTATATGGTCTTCCACGAGATGGATAAGGAGAACCGGATGCTCCGCATCATCAGGAAGACAGGAGGGTGCGGCATAGTGTACGTCAGGAACCGCCGACGCACACGCGAGATAGCAGACTTCCTCACCCACAACGGCATCACCGCCGCCTACTACCACGCAGGACTGGAGCCCAAAGAACGCGACGAAGCCCAGCGACGCTGGATGGAGGGCAAAGTGTCGACCATGGTGGCCACCAACGCTTTCGGCATGGGGATTGACAAGCCCGATGTCCGCTACGTAATCCACATGGACATACCCTCTTCGGTAGAGGCCTATTTCCAAGAGGCTGGTCGCGCCGGACGTGATGGTAAGAAAGCATATGCCGTGATGCTGTACAACGAGAAGGACTTGGGAAACCTACAGCAGAACTTTGAGACGAGCTACCCCTCGCAACAAAAGATTGCCAACATCTACCGCGCTGTCTGCAATTACTATCAACTGCCCATCGGGTCGGGAGAGAACTGCCAGTTCGACTTTGACTTAGAGGGGCTTTGCAACACCTATCACCTGAACGTGCTGGAGCTGTATAACGCCACTCTCTTTCTGGAGCGCGAAGGGCTACTTTCACTTCCCGTGAGGGAAGAGAGCGAGTCGAAGGTGTTTGTGCCTATCAGCCGCGAAGAACTATACAAATTCCAAGTGGAGCAGCCCAAATACAGCGACCTGCTGCTACTGATGCTGCGCATGTACGGAGGGCTGTTTACCGATTTTGTCCCCATCTCTGAACGGACTATTGCCCGGCGCATGTATATGGATGTGGAGCAAGTGACCAACATGCTGCTGCACATGGATGCCCTGAAGGTGATTGTATACCAAGGCAAACATAAACGACCACAGATAGTTTTTTCCTCGCCCCGCATTGATGCCAAAGACCTCTACCTGAGCGACAGCAACTACAAGGTGCTGAAAGAACATGCCGCACAACGATTGGAAGCCATACGCGACTATGTCACCACCACAGAAGGCTGCCGAAGCAACATGCTGCTACATTATTTTGGCGAGGAGCATCAAGGGAAATGCGGCATCTGCGACCTTTGCATTACGGCAAATGGAAGGAAGAAGGTCTCCGACCTCAAAACACAAGTTTTGGCCACGCTGAAAGGGCAGCCGATGCGAAGTGAGCAACTGATGGAGTTACTGCCCGAGATGGATGAAAAGGAGGCAAAAGAGACTCTGAGGCAACTAGTTGATGAGGGGCTGGTGAGAATCAACGAAACGCTGCAATTCTGTGTATAGGCGCGACACGGGAAGTCCCATCACATTATAGAAACAGCCTTCAATGCGCTCTATGCCCACCATGCCAACCCACTCTTGGATGCCATAGGAACCCGCCTTGTCGAAAGGCTGGTATTTGTCCACATAATAGTTGATTTCGTTCATTGCCAAGGGCCGGAAATGCACTTGTGTGCACTCGGTGAAACTAACTGTCCGCCTTGCATTGCGAAGGCAAACCCCGGTATAGACCTGATGGGCACAACCAGAGAGAGATTGCAACATTGTCACCGCCTCCTGTCGCGAATGGGGCTTGCCCAACACCTGCTCCTGATGAACCACAACGGTATCGGCTGTCAGCAGCACTTGGTCCTCAGCAATAGGGGCGCTGAAGGCACCTGCTTTGAGCAAAGCCAGCGACTCCGCCACCTGAGAGGCAGGGAGCGGAGTCGCAATATGTTCGTCTATGTCTATATCGACGAAGGAAAAGGGAATCCCCAATTGGGCCAGCAACTCGCGGCGGCGGGGGGATTTAGAAGCCAATAAGATATGCATTAGCGTCGGCGAGAGTCTTTGGCATCCTGTTTCTTGGCAGTCTTATCCTCCATGGAGGTCATGAAACCGTCCTTAAACTGGGCTACAATGCCTTCGTTGCCATACTTGTCGTACCATATCCACTTGCCCTGCTTGCGACCCTTGACAAAAGTGCCTTTCTCCTCTGGGTAGCCAGCTTCATTATAACGCGCATAGCTGCCGTCACGTTCGCCATCGACATAGTTCTCGGATATTTCCACTTTGCCGTTGGGATGGTAGCGGACAGTCTTGCCATGCTGCAAGTCGTTGTGATAGTTCATCTCGTAGCGGACACTGCCGTCCTCATATACACCGCGCCAAAGGCCTTCCTTCAGACCCAAATGGAAACTGCCGGTATAGTCAATTTTGCCGTCCTCGTACCATGCGGTCCAGGTGCCTTCTTCCTTATCGTTGACATACTGGCCTTCGTGGAGTTTCTGACCGCTCTCATACCAGGTGGTCCAGAGCCCCTGTTTGAAGCCATTGGAATATTGGCCCTCGCGCCATTTCTCACCAGTCTCGTAATAGTAAGTCCAGAGCCCTGTCTCACTGCCACCAGAATAGTGTCCACGAATGCCCACCTTGCCATTGGTGCGCCAATAGAAAACCCACTCGCCTTCCTGTTCGCCACCCGAGAGGCGACCCTGTTGGTCCAACTGGCCGTTAGGAGTCCACCAGGTAGCGGTGCCTTCGAGTTCGTCATCCACATAAGTGCCTTCGAACTTCAACTGTCCGTTCTCGTGCCATTCGCGTGACTTGCCTTCGCGGACACCGTCGACATAAGGCACTTCGTCTTTTTTCTGGCCATTGGCATACCAAGAGACAAAAAGGCCCTGTTTCTTCCCATCGACCACAGACACTTCACTCTGTTTGGCTCCATTGGCATACCAAGTGCGAGAGGTGCCGGAGCCACTCATAATGGTCTCTTCATGTTTGGTGCCGTCATTATAAAAGGTGCGCCAAACGCCTATCTTGCGCCCTTGATTATCGTACTTTCCTTGACGGAACACCTGTCCGTTGGGATGCCACCAAGTCCAGTTGCCGATATGCACACTGTCATCGTTCAGGGTGCCGGCGACATAGGTTTGGTCGGGATGAGTGGCATAAGCCTCTTCATAATGAATTTGCGCACTGGCCGAGAGGGCCACGATGCTAGCGAGGACAAAAATGAGAGTTCTTTTCATATGTAATTGCGAATATTATTCAGAATAAACAAAATTGATCCGGATGGGGTTGGTGGTCTCCGTGCCGTTGATGACGGTGCGGAAAGCTGAGGAACGACGGGAATCGATAATCAGTTCGGTACCGTAGTCCTTGCCTGTGCGGAGCAACTCCTGCAAGTGGTGGGTGACCCGGAGCCGATACTGTTTCTTTTCGCGGTTATAATAGCCATCAAACCCTGAATAGGTATAGGAATTGGTCATCACGTTGGCATCGGTGACATAGGCAGAAGTGCCATCGGCATGATTCTTCAAAGCCAAAATGCGGACAGGGGCCGAGGTGTCGGAGACGCTGGTATTGACCGGCAGAATAAGCTCGGCATAATGCACCACAGCATAGGGATGGGCAGTGCGGAAGGAGGTGATGAAAGGCTGCATATTGATGCGGGCCCGGGTGCCGCCCAGCGGTTCGAGATAAATCTTGTCGGTGCCAACGATGGAGTCTTTGCGGTTGACAGCAAAGGGAGCCAAGGGGGTGCCGGAATAATCATGCTCGTAGTACATCGCATGTTGGGCACCGCTGTTGATGGTAAAGACAAACTGAAGGGTACTGTCGATGTTGATGGTGTGGTAGTAGAGGGTCAAGCGAGTATTGGAAGCGGAGTAGTCGACCGTGACGGCCGTTTGAGAGTTGTCAGCCAGTTTGATGGCAATGCCCTTGGAGTAATTGAAAAACTCATCGTAGGTGCAAGACTGGCGCAGCACCGAGTAGATATTCTCATTCATCCGGAGCCTGATGCTGTCGGCAAGGTAGGTGACTTCGCCATCAAAAAAGCAAAGATCGCTTTCTGCCAACTGTTTGGTAGAGATAAAAGAACTGTCTGGTTTCAAAACATCAGCCAACTGGTTGACAATCACATGTAGGCTGCGAGGGGTGGAGTCGGGCAAAACCGGGTACAGGGTGTCAACCACCAAGGTCATCACCACCGAGTCGATGATAACATCGTCGGTTATTCTGACTCCCTCGCTGGGAGCGACAATCTGGGAATAAACGATGGCCTTCATGGAGCCAAAATTGTTGTCGGAATAGTCGCCAAAGACCCCGGCGGCATAGCCCACCGTGGAGAGGGAATCGTCAAGGACAGTATAGACCGTCAACGGAATGGAGTCACGCGTGCCCTGATAGAGAGTGTAAGGGTCCTGAAGGTCCATACCAATGGTGGTTTCCTCCTCGGTGCAAGCACAAGGGAGCAGAAGCAAAGTGAGGAGCAGTGGGACAAAGAGTTTCTTTAAAGACATAAGTGCAAATGTGTTTCGATTATTCTTAATTGTTCAGTGCACTCCCGCAGAGTGTCTCGTAAAGTTTGTTGATTTTGGTGTAAAATTCGGTTGTGTTGGGATTATAATCCAGGACAAAGCGTTTGTTTTCCTTGGCAAACTGAACCAATTCGGGGTTGACATTGGGGGATGAAATCACGATGCCGTTGGCATAGGTGATGGCAGCCTTCATGAGGGTCATGTAGTCGAGGTGTTGGTAGAGACGGAGGTCCTTGGCCGTAGCGCCGTCAGCCCGCATTTTTTTCTCCAACTCATCGCTGAAACTGCCTTCGAAAGCATCGTTGGTGAGTGAGAGCACTGTGCGGGCACCGCTGAAAAAGGCATTCTCCTTATTGATGCGCCTCAGATAGAACGGCACCATGCAGCTGAACCAGCCCGAAAAATGAATCAGATGGGGTTGCCAGGCCAGTTTGCGCACCGCCTCAAGGGTGCCACGGCCAAAGAACAGGATGCGCTCGTCATTCTCGGGACGCAGGAAGCCTTTTTCGTCGAAGGTGTTGCCAAAACGGGTAAAATATTCTTCGTTGTCGATAAAGTAGACCTGCAGACGAGCAGAAGGGATGGAACCTACCTTGATGATAAGTTGGTGGTCACAATTGTTGACGATGAGGTTCATGCCCGATAGGCGGATAACCTCATGCAACTGGTGCTTGCGCTCATTGACATCAAAAAAACGAGGCATGAAAACACGAATCTCACGGCCTAACTCTTGAGTAAACTGGGGCAAATGACGCCCCAACACAGCTGCTTCCGATTCATCAGAAAACGGCACAATACTCTGGTTTACAAATAGTATCCTTCCTTTCGCCATATTGAATATTATATAGTGTTTGTTATGCAAAGATACGATTTTTTTCCAGAATAATGGAAATTTATTTTTGTCGAAGAGGGCTGGAGGGGAGGGAAATAGCACCTTTCGGAGCCATTGGTTTGCAAAACAAAGCAGACTTATGCCACCAAGGGATAATAATAATTATAAATTGGCTTTCAGACATTTAAATAACCCATCCATATTCCCCCATACGAAATATTAACCGATTGTTGATAAAAAAATATATAAAATAATTTGTAGCATGCATTTTTTTTGTACTTTTGCATCATGGTTCAGAATATGTCAGAAGAAGAAATGTCGCTGTTAGCCAGAGCAGAACGCTACTGTGCCAACGAAGAACAATGCCGCACATCGGTCAGAAAAAAGCTGAGTGACTGGGGTGCATCCATCGAACTTTCTGGTAGGATTGTCAACCGACTCATCGACCAAGGATTCATCGACGAAAAAAGATATGCCCGTGCCTACGTCAGTGCCAAACTGCGCACTCAGAAATGGGGTCGCCTGAAGGTCATCTACCAGTTGCGCTCCAAACAGGTGCCACCCAAATTCATCACCGAAGCCCTCAGCGAGATTCCCGACGAAGAGTATCGCAACATATTGCTGGACGTGGCAACCACCAAATGGCAGACCTACGACACCAATGAGACCATGGCCAAACGCCGTTCCAAACTGGTTACATTCTTGGCCTCACGTGGCTATGAGTCGCCTGAAATCCAGAACATTCTCACCACGCATTTTTCCGACCCCCCTGCTGCCAGCGACCAAGCTTAGTCCTTGCCAACTATCCCTTGCTGACATCCTCCCCCTTTAGATGGGCAATTCTTAGGCCCACGCAATCTTTTTCCCAATATCACTTCTTATGCAAGAAGAAACAAGTGTGGAATCACTTAAAAGTGATTGTTACAGTGCGATAGAGTTCCATCCCTAACAATTGTTCGGCCGAGCCGTCGCGTATGGCCACTTGCAATTGCTGAGTAGCCGAAATGGTCAAAAGCACTTCGCCCGAGCGGACATCGGCATAGCTATGACTGACCTTATTAATCTGGGTCTCACGCACCAGCATAGAAAACTCTCTCCCACGGCGAAGCCGTTCAAACTCCTCGTAGGTCATATTGAGATAGGCGTTGCCGTAAACATCGACATGAATGACGGGCACCTTGATTATGTCGCCGGACACATCCACCAACATTGGGGTCTTGATGTCTAACTCATGGTCGGTTCCAATATCCGACAGGTTGGCCCCATGGGCCAGCAGGGCTGCCACCTTGCAAAACAGGTCGGCCGCCGCAAAAGTGAAGAAACCCGTCTCTCGGGGCACATCAATCAACACCGCCTGCGTATAGTCGTGGCCAAACAAAGCCCCCGGCACACCGTTGTCAATACAGATGAAGAACTGCTCACGATACTCCACCACTACAAAAGGTTGCTCAGCCGTCTCTGATGAGTTTACATCAATGATGTGGATAGTCCCCTTGGGGAAGTCCAAGCAGCCGTTTTTGATCACAAAGATGGCCTTCGTGGACATAAACGGTTCGATGTTATGGGTGATGTCCACTACCCTTACATCCGGGATATAGGAATAAAGTTTGCCCTTCACCTTTCCGACAAAGAAATCCCTGTCGCCCCAATCTGTGGTCAAAGTCACTATCGGAGAATCCATAGAACTGTGTGCTTTTTACTTGTTTAAAGAAGATTCAACATTGCTTTTCAGACTTGCAAAAGTACAATTTTTTTCGCAACTGGAGAAATACAAATTGTTATTTGAGCAAAAAATAGTATCTTTGTAAGTTAGTGTAGAAAAAACTTTTTAGCATAATATAATAAGAACTAAATAATTACATTTTATATGTCACTACTATCCATTCGCAATTTGCACGCATCCATTGGCGAGAAGGAGATTCTCAAAGGAGTCAACCTTGAAATCAACCTCGGAGAGGTTCATTCCATCATGGGGCCCAACGGTAACGGCAAAAGCACCCTGGCGGGTATCATCGCAGGCAACACCAAATACACGGTCACCGAAGGCGAAATCCTATATAAGGGCAAAAACATCTTGGACATGCCTGTCAACGAACGCGCCTGCGAGGGCATCTTTCTGGGCTTCCAGTATCCTGTGGAAATTCCCGGCGTCAGCATCACCAACTTCATGCGCACAGCCGTCAACGAGCAACGAAAATATCGCGGCCTGGACCCGCTCTCCGGTGCCGAATTTCTCAAACTGATGAACGAGAAAAAGGCCATCGTGGAGATGACCACCAACCTGGCCAACCGCTCCGTCAACGAGGGTTTCAGCGGCGGCGAAAAAAAGAAGAACGAAATCTTCCAGATGGCCATGCTCAACCCTACCCTTGCCATCCTAGACGAGACCGACTCGGGCTTGGACATTGATGCCCTGCGCATTGTAGCCACCGGCGTCAACAAGTTGCGCCGCCCCGACAATGCCACCATTGTCATCACCCACTACCAACGCCTGCTCGACTACATTGTCCCCGACTTTGTCCATGTCCTTTACGAAGGCCGCATCGTCAAGACCGGCCCCAAGGAACTGGCCATGGAGCTGGAGACCCGCGGCTACGAATGGATAAAAGAGGAACTGGAACGCCAGGCCTAAAAAGACTAATACCTATCACTCATGGAAAGAATCATACAGCAGTTTCGCGATATTCAGCCTACCCTAAGGAAGAATGAGGTGTGGCGGCATGTCGACTTCACTTCCCTGCTCACCGATGAACTTTCGCTCCCCCAAGGCGAACGCCAAACTGCCGAATACCACTGCAATATACCCGATTTGGATGCCGTTCGTTTCGTCATAGAAAACGGCCTGTGCCACCAGCCACTTCTTCAAACCGATGAGGGCACACTCTTGTCCGGCCTGCGCCATTTCAGCAGTCAGCGGCCCGAACTGGTGCGCCAATTTTTCGGCAAATGCACTCCCAAGGAGAACCCCTATCTCTCCATCAACAGCGACAACTATACCGACGGCATCTTTGCCTTCGTCCCCGACGGTGTCCAGCAGCAAAAACCCCTGCAACTCCAGTCGGTCATCAATGCCCAGCATGGTCTTTTTCTACAGGTGCGCAACCTCGTAGTGGTGGGCCGCAACAGCCATGTGGCCATCATCCATTGCGACGATTCCTATGACCACGCCCCCGCCTTTGCCAACAATGTGACGGAGATATACCTCATGGAAGGGGCCCAGGTGGAGTATTACAAGATGCAGAACCTCAACAATCAGACAGGATTGCTCAACCACACCTACGTCACCATGCAGCAAGGGGCCTCGTTCCGCTCCGTGGCTCTCACCCTCAATGGTGGCCACATCCGCAACCACACTGAAATCCGCATGCTTGGCGATCACTGCGATGTGGAAGCCCATGGCCTTTACCTCAACGACCAAGAGCAACAGGTGGACAACTACATCTTTGTTGACCACGCCTGCCCCAACTGCCACAGCCGCGAACTCTTCAAAGGCATCCTCGACGACAGTGCCCGCGGCACTTTCAACGGCCACGTGCTGGTGGAAGATGGAGCCATGAAGACCGAAGCCTACCAGTCCAACAAGAACATCCTCCTCACCGACAAGGCACATATCACCACCCAACCCTTCCTCGAAATATACAACGACGACGTGAAGTGCTCTCACGGCAGCACCGTAGGCCAACTCGACGAGCAGGCACTCTTCTATATCCGCTCACGCGGCATCAGTGAGCGCACGGCCACCACCATGCTCTCCTATGCCTTCTGCGACGAGGTGCTACAGCAAATCCAGCTCGAACCCCTGCGCAACAACCTTATCGACCTTGTCAAAAAGAGACTCCACGGAGAGCTGACCCCCTGCTCCGAGTGTTCCCTCTATTGCAGCACCCCCTGCAATGGCCCGGAGGTCAACTTCCACATCGACCCCGCAAAACTATAGCCGACAAGCCGTTTAACCGACACGCTGACCACGATGAAGGACATTTGGAGAGTATTCCGCTACCTGAAGTACTACCCCGGCAACATCGCCGCAAATCTGCTTCTCAACACATTGGCGGTACTCTTCAATATGTTCACCTTCATCATGATAGTTCCTTTCATAGAGCTTCTCTTCAGCACCGCACATCCAGTGGATGCCTTGCCCCCGTTTGCCCTCAATCAGGAATATCTTTCGCTCTGGCTCACCTACACACTGGCACAAAACAAGGCACTCTATGGTCTTTGGCCCTGTCTGCTAGCCATTTCAGGGGGCTATCTGGCTTTCTCCTTTCTCTCCAACCTCTGCCGCTATCTGGCGCAGTACTTCATCAGCCCCATGCGTAACGGCATCACTATGCGCCTGCGCAACGACATCTACGAGCACATCACCATCCTGCCCGTCTCCTACTTCACCTCGCAACGCAAGGGCGACCTTATCAGCCGCATGTCCAACGACATAGCCGACATCGAATGGGGTGTTCTCACCTCTATTATCTCCCTGGGCAAAGACCCTGTCAACATCATTCTTTTTGCCGCTGCCCTAATCTTCATCAGCCCTCGCCTATTCCTTTACTTCGTCGTCATCATGCCCCTTGCCGTATGGCTTATCGGACTCATTGGCAAGAGCCTGCGCCGCAATTCGGCCAAAGGGCAAAACAAGCTGGGCCAACTCTTTGCCTTGCTGGAAGAGTCTCTGGCCGGAATCCGCACAGTCAAAGCCTTCGGGCAGGAAAAGCGTCAAACCAAACGCTTTGCTGCCGCCAACGACGACTACGCCCGCACCATGATACGTGTGGCCGAGCGTCGCGAACTGAGCAGCCCGCTGTCCGAAATTTTCCTCACCCTAGGGTTGGTGTTCATCCTTATCTTGGGCGGCATGGCCGTGCTCAACGGCGAAATTCTCTCCTCAGTCTTCATCCTCTTTGTCATCCTCTTCGCACGTCTCATTCCGCCTGTGCAGTCAATGGTGCGCGTCTACAACAACCTACAGAAAGCCAATGCCGCTGCCCAGCGGGTGTTTGAGGTGATGGATGCCGACGAAACCATCTATGAGAAAGAAAATGCCGTGGTGCTGACCGACTTTCAGAAAGAAATCACCTACAGCCATGTCTCCTTCGCCTATCAGCACAAAGGGCAGGCCGAGCCCGTCTATGTGCTCCGCGACATCAACCTCACCATTCCCAAAGGCAAGACCATTGCCATTGTTGGGCCTTCGGGGGCCGGCAAAACCACGCTGGTGGACCTCCTCCCCCGTTTCTACGACTGCACCGAGGGGCAAATCCTCATTGACGGCCTTCCCGTCCCCGACCTCAACATCAACAGCCTCCGCGCCCAGATAGGGCTGGTGTCGCAAAACTGCATCCTCTTCAACGACACTGTGGCCAACAACATAGCCTTCGGCCGCACTGACTTCACCCCCGAGCAGGTGCGTGAGGCCGCCCGCATTGCCCATGCAGACGAGTTCATCAACCAGCTGGAGAATGGCTACGAGACCGCCATTGGCGACCGAGGCCTCAACCTCAGCGGTGGCCAACGCCAGCGGATCAGCATCGCCCGTGCCATACTCAAAGACCCGCCCATACTCATCCTTGACGAAGCCACTAGCGCCCTCGACACCGAGAGCGAACTGGCCATCCAACAAGCCCTAGAACAACTCATGCATGGCCGCACCTGTATCGTCATTGCCCATCGCCTCTCCACCATCTTCCACGCCGACGAAATCATCGTCATGGACAAAGGCCGCATAGCCGAGCGGGGCACCCATTCCCAGCTCCTCTCCCACCCCGACGGCCTATACAAAAAACTCATCGAGATGCAGACCAAGACCTCATAAAGGTCCTCCCATCATATCCTATCTTGCTATTTATTGACAATGGGGTGTCAATCCCTGCCCACCTTTTATGACCTTTCGAAAAGGACTAAGTAATGGTTAAATAATAAGTAGTAACGATAACGGCTCGGAGAGCCTTACTCTCAATAACGTTGCAAAGCTGAACGCAAAGAAAGCTCGCTTACTTTGCCGAGGCCAAGCAACGTCTCAGAGAAACCCTGCACGCAGTGTGGGGACGTTGGATGCTAGGCAATTAGCATTTCGGAGAAACGCACTCTCTATATTTGCCATTATATTTTATATGGCTCTAGTTTGATAAAAGACTGATTTTTAGCAGCCTCGAAGAGGCTGAATCTCAATAACCCCATACTAAGCGACCAACGGGAGCGCAGTGTGGG
>DFDY01000145.1 GCA_002368955.1 Bacteroidales bacterium UBA3816 | reverse complement strand
GGGAGTCGATGTGGCGCCAGCTGGCTGCCCGGCAGTCCACCAGGGTGCCGTTGTCGGGGTCGATGCCCTTGGGGCCGTAGGAGAGCTGCCACTCGGTGTGCTGGTCGTCGGCACTCTGCCAGCGCAGGGTGGTGGTGTCGCCACGCGAGCCCGTGACGTTGAACCACTCCACCTGGGGACAGGTGACCAGTTCGTAGTCCCACAGGGTGTCGTAGGTCTCGATGAGGGGCAATATAAGGGTGAAGTCAATCATGTAGCGGTTAATCCACCTGTTCCTTACATAGCCTTCGGGCAGTATATGTTCCAGAGAGCATAAACTATCGCGTGCTATCCACCAATTTTCCAGCCATTCGGGCTGAGTCCATCGCTGTTTGATTTTTATTGGAGGGGGATAGCAATTGGAATCAATCCGCCCATCGGCCCCTATAACAAAGCGTGCCCACCACTCTGTTGTTTTATTAGGCATGGTACTGCCGTGCTCTCCATTTATGTTACACCAACTTATATAATGGACCAATTCAGGAAGTTTTTGTGATGTGCCCACATAGAACGAGTCCTCCACATGCACGGGCTTGTCAAAAAGAATATAATTCGGATTGTAAAGAGAGTGTAAGAATTGACGGCCTGTATATAAATCGTTGAAGGCTGAATCACATCTGGTAGCCCAACCTAATGGATGATTCCGAAACATATACTGTAATGGGGGTCCGTAGGGAGCAAAGCGGCTGATGGGCTTCTGCTCCAATAGTAGGAGTGTGTCGGGCATGGCATCGTACAGGTAAACGTCGTCCACAGGATACCAGTCCGTGGTGCTATCACCGTGGTCTAGTGCATAAACGTCCCTATCATGTGCAAGTGAGAAGACGGCAATGCCATGGACATTGGCCCCTCCCTCTATGTAGTTGTATTGTATTTGGTCTCCATAAAGACAGTTACTTCTTACTGGTTCTCTGCCAAATGGAATCTGAGGAGATCCTCTATAGAATTGGTGGTGTCCCCAATAGGGAGAAAGCCTATTGTTGGGATTCTCATCCAGCCATGCCTGATAGTCGAACTGGATATAGGGGACTATCGAGGTGTCTATCCGCACTATGTGCTGTGCCGACCCCAGTGTGCACAGCATTAGTGCCAGTATGGTTGCAAAGGTTTTCTTTTTCATAAGGTTATTTCCTATTTTATGGTTGTTGACATATTGGGTTAATGTTTTCGTAATTAGTCGGTGCTAAAATACTGTAGGTTGTCAGAATTGACATAATTGGAGTATCGTCCCAGACGGTGCAGTGGTGTCGTGCCCTATCGTCAGATCTAATAGGTAGGTTATAATTACAGTTAGCCTTTCCGACAGAGCCACACGAATAGGATGCACCCAAAGGTTCGATGACTATATTGGGATTCATTAAGGCAACGCTCCTCCCCGAAGCAATGAACCTTCTGCTGCCGAAGTTGTCCAATGAGTGGGCCTTTTCCATAAAAGGGCATGACTCTACTATACATGATGCTCCGCTAGTATAGGGGGAATAGACTTGGAAAATGTAACTTTTCAATCCCATCAAGGGATCGTCTATCATATTCAGTATCAATAACCCGTCTTGGTCATAGTCGTATCTGATGTCGTTCATGTTCCAAGATGTGTTGAACGTAGTGTCCTCCGGTATTTCCAGGTTGTTGATTAATATAGGGGTACTTCCTCCCACGTCAATGGTTTTCACCGCCAAACCTCCTTTGATACCGTCTGAATAGTGATAGGCCACGGCAACATCGTCGTTTTTCAAGTGGGTCACCATTACTTTGGCCAACGCCCTGTGGTCGGTATAGCCATATCGCATTGAATAAGGTCCTGGAGGTGTATGGGCAAAATTCTTTGTCTTGTCGAATACTTGGAACCTTAGGTTTTGGTAGTCGTAATCGTCCGATTTGGCTGTGATGACAATTTTGTGGTCTGTAGTGCAAATGTCGGTGTAGGACTCTATGCCGTCTTTGTTGTAGTGATAGCCGCTGATGTCCCATTGGTTGATGCTTGAGAGAAAGGCCGCATCGCCATAGCCCACACGATAGCCCACTACGATATTGTCTGAAAATCCAGCAATTTGGTTGTCGGCTATGTAAGCTATTCGGATGCCACCTCCATATTCATAAAGTGCCAGTCTTGTGACCCCGGTAATAACAGTTTTAAGGTCTAGAGCCCGGCATTCTGAATATAGAAGATGGGCATTGGGCAGCAGAATGCTTTTGTAATTTACATAGCCAGAAAGTAGTTCGCCGATGGAGAAGCAGGCGAGCAGGCCTTGTTTGCCTGAGGAAGAGAAAAACGAGCCACCGGCAAAGACCGAGTCGTGGGCAATGCGGAAGTCGTTGATGATGACATTCGAAGGGAGTGTCGCGCTGATAGTTGTGCCAAAGGCATTGTTGTGGTAGGAAACGATGCCTGGGCCTGTGCCGCTGGAAGTGTAGACGATATACTCGTCACCCTGCCAATGGCGCACGATGGTGGTGTCATAATTGAGGGAGGGCATCTCCCACACGACACTCTGTGGCTGTGCGGCTGCCAAGCAAGGAAGCAGCCATAGGGGTAAGAGAAGCAATAATTTTTTCATGTTTTCTTTTATTTGTTTTGGGCATTGGGGTTCAATGGCCGTCTGCGTTCAAGGCAAAGCCCTTACCTGCGGCAGACGTGTCTTTGTCAAAACTTTTCGGCTGCAAAGTTACCGCTTTTTTCTAATATGACCAAATTTTTTTGCAAACGTCTGTAAAAAAAAGTGTACAATGAGGAATGGCTGTTGTTGCCTCATTGTACACTATCTACTGCACACTATCTTACCACCAGTTTCTTGGTGGAGGTGCCGGCGGCGGTCTGCACCAGCACCAGGTAGGTGCCGCGAGTCCAGCCCTGCACCGCGAAGCGGCAGGTGAGCCCCTGCGCGGGGGCCTGGTAGCGCAGCCGTCCGTCCATGGAGTAGACTTCCACGCCCGAGAGGCGGTAGGCCGAGGCGATGGTCACCTCGTCGGTGGCGGGGTTGGGGGTGAGGCGCACCAGCCCTTCCAGCCTTATGTTGCCCTGGGGCTGCTC
>DFDY01000144.1 GCA_002368955.1 Bacteroidales bacterium UBA3816 | reverse complement strand
GGGAGTCGATGTGGCGCCAGCTGGCCGCCCGGCAGTCCACCAGGGTGCCGTTATCGGGGTCGATGCCCTTGGGGCCGTAGGAGATCTGCCACTCGGCGTGCAGGTCGTCGGCACTCTGCCAGCGCAGGGTGGTGGTGTCGCCGCGTGTGCCCGTGACGTTGAACCACTCCACCTGCGGACAGGTGACCAGCTCGTAGTCCCACAGCGTGTCGTAGGTTTCGATGAGGGGCACAATCATAAAGAAATCGACTGCATATCGGTTTGTCCATTGGAAAGGTGTTATTTGGGATACCGCAGGGGGATAAAGTGGAAGTGTTGTGTTGGTGTCCATGGTCCAGCGTTGTTTGATTTTCATCGCCGGAGGCCAGCATGTGGTGTCGGTCTGATCGATACTTCCGTGATAGCCCATTAGAAAGACTCCCCAGTATGGATGAATTGGAAATGGAATCTCTCCATAGGGGTCATTAATGCTACGCTGTATTTGGTCTGGAAAGGTTTGTGAGGCACCCACATAGAATGAATCTTGCACGTGGACAGGCTTGTCGAAATAATAGAATTGAGTGTTGAATACATAGCAGGGATTACTATAGGGATTACTATATGGACTCACATTATCTATTCGAATAAAGGACTCAGTGCACAAGTGTTGAAGGCTTTTTTGGATGGAGAATGTGAGGTCGGATTGGATGGTGGGGGCAAATCTGTCAAAGGCCACCGTTTCCCTCAGGATGAAAGTATCGGGCAAGGATTCGTACAACAATAGGTTCTCCATGGGAATCCATTGGCTGGGGTTTGACCCTAGATGAGCGTACCAGACTGCGATGCCGTGAACGTTTGTTCCGCCTTCAATGTAGTTGTACTGCACTTGCTCTCCAGTTAGAGTTATATAAGTGGAACCTTGTACGGCGAATGGGATTTGTGGCATTCCATAATATAGATGGAAAGGAGTCGCACCAAGTTCCAAGATATGATGTGGGTCGGAATCCACCCATCCTTGGTAATCAAATTGAAAGTAGGGGACTATCAACGTGTCCACCCGCACGATGTGCTGACCTTTCAATCCGACAAAAGCTGCCATGGCTATAAGAACCGCTATAAAGTTTTTTTTCATTTTTTATTCCTCCTATAGGATTAGTTGCAAATTGGGCCGATTGTTTCTGAATAAGTTGTTGCAAAATAAGTGCCGGGGATATTGTAAGGGACAATTGTCACATGGTGGGTGTAAGTATATGCATTTAGCTTCGGAGCAGTAGGTGGGCACAGCGCCGTTCCTTCGGCACAGCAGTTAGAAGGTGTCCCAATGGCATGGATGAAGAAATTTGGATTCCCTGTGGCATTCATTCCTGAAATAACGTACTTATATGAACTATAAATGTCTAAGGCTTGAAATTCTTTTGAATAAGGGAATGCTTCCACTTGGCACATTCCAAATGCAGTTACAGGGTTGCTGAATTGGAATAGATGGCTGCCCAGCCCCGCAGTCGGGTCATGGATTCTGTTTAGCACTAGTAGTTTATCAGTAGGAAGGTCATACCTTATGTCATTCATGTTCCATTTTGGGTTGGTTGCTGTATCTTCTGCTATTTCCATGCTGTTGAGCAGAGAGGGAGGGGTGGTGCCGCACTCAATTACTTTTACGGATAATCCCCCTTTGGTACCGTCGGAATAGTGGTATGCCAGGGATATCATCTCTCCAGTCAGGTTGGTCCCCATAACTTTTCCCAGTATGCGGTGGTCTGTGAATCCGTAATGTGTGGAATAGGAGAGGCCATACAGGGCGGCAAAGTTCCTCACCTTGTCAAAAACCTGAAACTTCAACAAAGAAGAGTCGCAAGAAGGACCGGCAACTACAATTTTGGAGTCGCTGGCACATATGTCAGTAAATACTTCGCTCCCATCCTTGTTGATGTAATATTCGCAAACGTCCCATCCAGTGGACCTGAAGGCAGCGTCGCCATAGCCAGATCGGTAATATTCCGCTGTAATAGGGTAGGTGATGTAGTGGTTGGCAATGAAGGCCATACGTGTGCTGACCCCATCGTCGAAAAGTGCCAGTCGCTTCACTTCGACGACAGGGCCATTGTAATCAGAAGAGGGGCTGGGAAGCGGTAGAAATAACAGGTAGTTGCAGTAGAAAGAACCTGAAATAAAGTCGCCTATAGAAAAACAGGCCAGCAGACCATGTTTCTCTCCAGAATTGACAAGGAAACCGCACGCGAATACCGAATCGTGTGCAATACGGAAGTCGTTGATGTTGACGTTGGAGGGAAGTGATGAGCTGGTGGTTGAGCCAGAGGCATTGTCATGGAGTTCTATGGTTCTGCTGCCAGCTTGGGTGGCGGTGTATACAAAATACTTGCCGTCATTCCAATATCTCACAATGGTAGTGTCGCTTGTCAGATTCGGCATTTCCCATAGGATTCCTTGCCCCATGGAGGCGACTGCGTTTAATAGCAAAAAGAAGACGATTAAAAAGATTTTTTTCATATTTCATTTATTTAGGGATTGTTATCCATACAATTCTTTTTTTACCATCTATTAGGCTCAGCCTTACCTGCGGCAGATGTGTTTTTATCATTACTTTTCGGCTGCAAAGTTACCGCTTTTTTCTAATATGACCAAATTTTTTTGCAAACGTCTGTAAAAAATAGTGTACAATGAGGAATGGCTGTTGTTGCCTCATTGTACACTATCTACTGCACACTATCTTACCAGCAGTTTCTTGGTGGAGGTGCCGGCGGCGGTCTGCACCAGCACCAGGTAGGTGCCGCGAGTCCAGCCCTGCACCGCGAAGCGGCAGGTGAGCCCCTGCGCGGGGGCTTGGTAGCGCAGCCGTCCGTCCATGGAGTAGACTTCCACGCCCGTCAGGCGGTAGGCCGAGGCGATGGTCACCTCGTCGGTGGCGGGGTTGGGGGTGAGGCGCACCAGCCCTTCCAGACGTATGTTGCCTTGGGGCTGTTCTGTCCAGAGTGCCGAGGAGTCCTGGCCTCCCCAGCTCACTTCGTGGCTCCAGTCGCTGTAGCGCAGGTAGCCCTCGTCGCGGCAGACGGTGCGCACCCAGGCCGACATGCTGTCGCGGGTGTGGAGGGAGTCGATGTAGCGCCAGCTGGCCGCCCGGCAGTCCACCAGGGTGCCGTTATCGGGGTCGATGCCCTTGGGGCCGTAGGAGATCTGCCACTCGGCGTGCAGGTCGTCGGCACTCTGCCAGCGCAGGGTGGTGGTATCGCCGCGTGTGCCCGTGACGTTGAACCACTCCACCTGCGGGCAGGTGACCAGTTCGTAGTCCCACAGCGTGTCGTAGGTCTCTATGATGGGTACTATCATGTAGAAGTCAATCATGTAGCGGTTGATCCACTGGCCTTGAACGTAGCCGCGAGGCCTCCGAGCCACTCCTCCATCAATGGCAGAATCCAGTGTCCAGCGTTGCTTTATTTTTAGAGTTGGCCAGCAGGTTGAGTCGAAATTTTCCCCATAATTGCCTACCACCATTAAATCATACATCCTCGGTCCGGCCGGTGGAGGACCCTCTGGATTGTACAAGTTTTCCGTCCATCTCTGGGAGGCACCTACGTAAAATGAGTCGTATACTCGGATGGGTTTGTCGAAATAGACACACTGAGGAGCGAAATAATATCTGATAACGGTATCTAGCATTGGTACGCAGGAATCACGTTGAGGGATTACTGGTACTGCTCGGGCGAATTCGATGTCAAAAGTGTCAAGTGGTGTGGTGATAGGGAAGGGAGCCACCTCCAGTAACATGAGGGTGTCGGGCGTGGCATCGTAGAGATAAACATCCTCCATAAAGTAGTTGAAACGAGCGAGATCCTCCGCAGATGGAATGGGGTTGGGTTCTGACCATACGGCAATCCCATGTATTGTTGCACCGCCTTCAATGTAGTTATACTGGATGTGGTCGCCGTTCAAGTAACCACGGAATCCATATCTACTGCCGTTCGGATTATGTTCACTTTCATATATGGAGTCCTGAAGCAGGTGGAACGGAACTTGGGGGATACCTCCACAATAATGAATTACCCCCCCATACTGGTAGAACAAAGGGTGATTATTGTCTGAATAGACCCACTCTTTGGAGTCGAACTCAAAATAAGGCATCAGTACGGTGTCTATCCGCACGATATTCTGCCCCACAGTCCCAGTCAGGGTTGTGAAGGCCAAGAGAAATAAAAAAACTGTTTTTTTCATATTTGCAGATGTTTTAAAAATCTATACAGGTTGGGTTTATTGGGTTTGAATGATTAGTGATGGAATAGTACCCACTATTATTATTTACAGGTTGGTATGTACAATGGTGGTGCCCCCATAGATACATCTTTGGAAGGAATTTAGTGGCATCTTTGGTAGTTACAACGCTGCAATTTGATGGCATCGCAATAGGTTTGATGAAAACAATTGGGTTGGGAATCCCACTATTGCCTGATATGATGTACTTTTGTGTATCAAATAAATCAAGGGATTGAAAATCTTTACCTAACTGGCATGTTTCGGCATCGTAGTTTATGTAGGGGATGGTGGGCGAGTAGAGGTGGAAGACATAGCTGTTGCAGCCTGCAAGTGATTGGCTGATTCTGTTCAGTATCAGCAGTTGGTCGTGTTCCTTAGAATATTGCATGTCGTTTATATGCCACGAGGGTGTATTGCTGGGGTCATCGGCTACTATATCCAAACTGCTCAGCAGTGTGGGTGTACTGCTGCCAACGTCCACTGTTTTCACGGTAAGTCCTGCTGCATCTGCTCCGTCGTCATAATGGCAGGCCATAGAGACCATGTCTCCCGCTATTGGAGTCACCATCACCCCCTTGTCCAACACCTTATGGTCATAAAAACAATAGCCTGGAGGGAAAGAACTGGCACCGAGGTTGGCAAAGTCCCTCGTTTTGGACAGAGCCTGAAACCTTAGGTGCGAGGAATCAGTCGAAAGGGCCACTAGAACAATCTTGTTGTCGGTGGTGCATATGTCGGTAAAATCTTCTTCCCCGTCTTTGTTATAGTGATACATACAAATGTCCCATCCATTCGTCAGATACGCTGCATCGCCATAGCCTACGCGGTGGTATACCACATTGAGAGAATTTCCCGTTTCTGTAATGTTGTTATCGGCAATATATGCTATGCGGGTTGCACCGCCGTGTTCATATAGTGCCAATCGTTTAACGCTGAGTATGACGTCATCGTAATCGGTGGAGCATTCTGAAAGACTGAGAGGATTAGGGTATAAACGGCAGTATTTGTAATTTAAAGTTCCTGACAAAAAAATGTTGATGTCAAAGCAGGCCAACAGTCCATAGCTGTTCAAAGAGTTAATGAAAGCCCCACCGGCAAAGACCGAGTCGTGGGCAATGCGAAAGTCTTTGATGATGACATTCGAAGGGAGTGTCGCGCTGATAGTTGTGCCGGAGGCATTGTCGTGGTAGGAAACAATGCCGGGACCAGTGCCGCTGGAGGAGTAGACGATGTACTCGTCGCCCTGCCAGTGGCGCACGATGGTGGTGTCATAATTGAGGGAGGACATCTCCCACACGACACTCTGTGGCTGTGCGGCTGCCAAGCAAGGGAGCAGCCATAGGGGTAAGAGAAGCAATAATTTTTTCATGTTTTCTTTGTATTTGTTTTGGGCTTTGGTGTTCAATGGCCGTCTGCGTTCAAGGCAAAGCCCTTACCTGCGACAGACGTGTCTTTATCAAAACTTTTCGGCTGCAAAGTTACAACTTTTTTCTAATATGACCAATTTTTTTTGTAAACGTCTGTATAAAAGTAGTGTACAATGAGGAATGACTGTTGTTGCCTCATTGTACACTATCTACTGCACACTATCTACTGCACACTATCTTACCACCAGTTTCTTGGTGGAGGTGCCGGCGGCGGTCTGCACCAGCACCAGGTAGGTGCCGCGAGTCCAGCCCTGCACCGCGAAGCGGCAGGTGAGCCCTTGCGCGGGGGCTTGGTAGCGCAGCCGTCCGTCCATGGAGTAGACTTCCACGCCCGAGAGGCGGTAGGTCGAGGCGATGGTCACCTCGTCGGTGGCGGGGTTGGGGGTGAGGCGCACCAGCCCTTCCAGCCTAATGTTGCCCTGGGGCTGCTCGGTCCAGAGTGCCGAGGAGTCCTGGCCTCCCCAGCTCACT
>DFDY01000098.1 GCA_002368955.1 Bacteroidales bacterium UBA3816 | reverse complement strand
GCCTAAAATTTGTCCATTAGCCCAAACTTTCTTATGCGGAAATAGCCAGAAGCACGGAAATAACCAACGAGTGCATCAAAAAAATGCACCTTTTTATATTGAAATACCCCTTCTATCTTATTTAGGAGCGTGTTTTGATCTTCATTTGTAAAGAAGTTACTTCCCATGAAATATTAATTTTAAATTGCAAAGATACTCATTCTTTTTGGATTGACAATTATTTTGTGATAGATTGTTGGGTAGAAGGAGCTATCTAGTAATTGTAATAGTTCATTTGGCCAAATGTACTGTCTAAAACCAAAAAAGTTTGTACTTTTGCAATTGGAATTGGGAGGGAGCATGGGTGGCATTTAAATTGAATTGTTATGAAGAAAGAAGGACGAATTTTTGTTCCCTCCGAGGCTGAGGGAGTCATTGACTTGGTGGAGGGGAAGGACCATGGCGAGTTATGTCGCGAGGTGCTGGCCATTGGTGACACGATGGATGTGTTGCGGGGCAAGTGGACGGTGGAGGTTTTGACGGCTATTGTGTGCGGAAATGTGCGTTTCAAGGACATCCTTGCCGCCATGCCCAATCTGAGCGACAAGGTGTTGGCCGAGCGGCTGCGGATGATGCAGGAGGACCGCCTGATAGACCGTTGCGAACTGCCTGCACCTCACTACAGCCTCACGCCTCACGGTCGCGATCTTTTTGCCGTGGTCTACCGCATGTCTGACTGGGGCTTGCAGCACCGCAGTATGATGCTTGGCTGAGCCCCAACGCCTCAAATCCACTTACCAACTGGTAAGTAGCGGCCTTGGTTACCAATATTCGGCGTATCTTTGCAGTCATAAAAAGAAAGGAGCAAAGATATGCATTTTACTGAACCTGTTTACCGTAATCCCTATTGGCCCACGTTTCCGCTCATCCATATTACGCAGGGCTGTACGCACAACAAGTGTAAATTCTGCACCATGTACAAGGGCGTGCCCTTCCGTATGCAGCCGTTGGAGTGGATTGAGGAGGACCTGCGCGAGATTTGCGCCATCCAACCCCATGCCAAGACCATTCAGTTGCTCAGTGCCAACCCCATGGCACTTTCCTACGACCGCCTGATGCCCCGGCTGGAGCTGATTAAACGCTATCTGCCCGAGTTGGAGCACATGTACACGGCCACCCGCGTGACCGACATCTCCAACAAAAGCGTTGAGCAGTTGCGTGCCCTGCGTGAAGTGGGACTGAACGAGGTTTCGCTGGGGGTGGAAAGTGGTGACGACTGGACGTTGCGACGCATCAACAAAGGCTATACCTCTCAAGATATTCTGGAGCAGTGCCACAAGTTGGAGGAGGCTGGCATTGCCTATTGGATGACTTTCCTCAACGGGGTGGCTGGGCGCGAACACAGCCACGACCACGCCGTAGGCTCTGCCCAAATTTTCAACCAGTGCCATCCTATGCTGGTGGGCACCGGCGGCCTGACCCTTTTTGAGGGCACACCACTGTTGGACGAGGCTCGCCGTGGCGAGTTCACCCCGCTCACCGAGCGGGAACTGATGGAGGAGCTGAAAACATTCGTAGAGCTGCTCACTTGTGATTGCGAGTTCAACACTCACCACACCTCTTCGATGAATCTCTCCGGTCCTTTCCTCCCGCGCAAGCAGCAGATATTGGAGAGTCTGCAGTATGGCATTGACCATTTCGACATGGACGAAATGGCCCGCAGGCGGCAGAGCAAGCGCACGCTGTAATTGTCAATACATAAAGAAGATGGCTCTCTGAAACAGGGAGCCATCTTCTTTTTTCTATACCTCGCCCATCGGGCAGGGGCAACTGCTGATTAGAGCGAATAGCCGAGGCCGAAGAAAGGACCGCCAACTTTAGTTGCGGTGTTGTTGCTGTTATCAACATCGGTGAGGCCATAGCTGTAGCCGCCGAAGAGGCGGAATTGACGGAAGTCAAGGCTTAGGCCGCCCATGACTGCGGCATTGAAGGGCTTGAGGTTAAGGCTGCCCGACTTGTCGTTGAACCATTCTTGGTCGCTGCTGCCGCCCAGGCCCAGCACACTGCCCTCATAGTGGGTCTTGCCCGAGAGGTTGAAAGTGAATTTGGGACCGGCAAAGATGGCGAGGGTGAGGTCCTTGTTGAGGTGGAGGCCGTAGTTGAACAGCACGGGGACGTCCAGGCCGATGATGGTGGTGGTGTGCTTGCCGCTGGCAATGCCCCAAAGACTACTGGAGCCGCTCTCGGTGCCGTAGCGCAGCTGGCCGCCGATGTTGAGTTTGAGGTCGCCGGTGAGGGACAGGTTGTGGTTGGCACCAACAAAGATGCTGCTCAGGGTGAGGGAACTGTTCTCAGAGGCCCATGCTTCGGGACTGTAACCCAGATGAATGCCCGTCTGGGCGTTGGCCTTGCCAGCAAAGAGAATGCCGGCAGAAAGGATAGCAATGATGATAAATCTCTTCATTTCTTTTGTGTTTTAGTTGTTATTTTTTTCGCTCCATAACGGAAAGATTCAGGCGATTATTGCATCGATAGTGCTTTTTTTAGTCTTTTTGACAAAAAAGTCGTATTTTTGCAGATTGTTTTTTGTATGAAAGTAAACACTATGGAGAGAACTTTTGTAATGGCCGACAAGGCCACCGAAGTGTTTCCCGAGGTGGATGCCGAGGGTAAGGTGATAGGCCGTATGAGCCGGGCCGAGGCCCACAGCGGCACCAAACGGCTGCATCCCGTGGTGCACCTGCACCTCTTCAACAGCCGTGGCGACCTCTACCTGCAGCACCGCGCTAAATGGAAGGATGTGCAACCCGACCGATGGGACACCGCCACGGGCGGCCATTTCGACTATGGCGAGACTCCTCTGGAAGCCTTGGCCCGTGAGGTGCTGGAAGAGATTGGCCTCACGCCCGTCCAATACCAGCCCCGTCTGCTGCGGAAGTATATCTATGAGAGTGCCATTGAGCGGGAACTGGTGTATGTCTTTGCAGCCACTTTTGACGGCACCCCTTCGCCCTCGCCCACCGAGACCCAGGGCGGCCGTTTTTGGACAGTGGAAGAGATAGAGGCCAACTTGGGCAAAGGTGTTTTCACCCCCATGTTCGAGAAAGAGTGGCCTAAACTGATTTATGACATAAAATAACCGATATGAAGAAGATTTGCCTAATGTTATTGCTGTGCCTGACTGCATGGAATGCCGTGGCGCAGAGTAGGTCCGACATCCTGCGGGAACAGCTTTTGCACAATCAGAAATATGTGTTGGTAGTGGCCCACCGAGGCGACTGGCGCAACCATCCCGAGAATTCGCTGCCCGCTATCGAAGGCTGCATTGAGCAGGGGGTGGACATGGTGGAAATTGACCTGCAACGCACTCGGGATGGGGTGCTGATATTGATGCACGATGCCACCCTCGACCGCACCACCAACGGGCACGGCCGTGTGGACGAGCACACCTTTCAGGAAATAGCCGACCTGCGGCTGAAAGCCATGCACGGTGCCTGCCTGACCCGCAACCATGTGCCCACCCTGCAGGAAGCCTTGGAACTGTGCCGTGGCAGAGTACTGATAAACATCGACAAGGGCTACCAGTACTACGACGAGGTGCTGGCCCTGGCCGAGAAGACCGGCACGCAGGGCCAGATAGTCATCAAATCGGGCGTGTCGCTGCAACAGCTGTCGCAGGAACATCCCACAGCACTGGATGCATTGGTGCTGAACGCTCCCAGGATTGCCCGTGGCGATCAACTCTCGGCTGCCGAAGTGGGGGACAGGGGTTTGCTGTATATGCCGGTGGTGAGCATCGACAGGCCCGAGAGCGTCGATTTTATTACCGCTTTCATGAAAGCCCATCCCGTTGCGGTGGAGTGCAACATGAGTGAGTTCAACGAAACTGCCCGTCAGAATCTGGAGCGCCTGCGCGAGGCAGGCATCAGGATATGGATGAACTCCATTTGGGGGTCGCTCTGTGCCGACCACGACGACGACCGCGCCGTCGAACTCTACCAGCCCGGTGAGAGCTGGGGCTGGCTGCTGGAGCAGGGTGCCTCCATCATCCAGAGCGACCGCTGCCTGCCGCTGCTGCAATACCTTGGGCAGCGGGGCAGCCGAAAGTGACTAGCGGTCAGTAGGTGCCAACATAGTTGGTGAAACGGCTCCATCCCGTGGCGGTCTGATAGTTGCTGATAGCGGACATCATTACGGTGACGGGGATGGTGGTAGGCATATTGCCAAAGGTGGTGGCGTTGCAAGCAGGCGGCGTGGCGGTGAGGCAGGTGATGGCCTGCACCGAGTCGCAACCAACGAAAGCGCTGTCGCCCATCTGCTGCACCGAACGGTCGAGATAGATGCTGCGCAAACCCGAGCAGTGGGCAAAGGCCCTGTCGCCAATCTGCATGATGGTGGCGGGCAGTTGTATGGAAGCCACCGAAGCACATCCGCTGAAGGCGTCGGCAGGGACAGCCGTAAGGGTCGAGGGGAGCTCAATGCTGGCCAGCGATGTGCAGCCACGGAAACAGCCCTGCCCCAGCGTGGAGAGCGAGGTGACGAATTGGAAGGACTGCAGTTGCGTGCAATTCTCAAAAGCATAATCCCCGATGGTGGAGATGGAGGTCGGGACCGACACACTGGATAGCGAACTACAGTTGCGGAATGCCGCAGACTCAATGACGGAGATGGTCGGCGGGAGGGTGAGGGAGGTGATGCCGGTGTAGCTGCTGAAGGCATTGCTGGCCACCTGCGAAACCACATAGGTCTGCCCCTCAGTGCATAGCGACACGGGCCATATCGAAGCCACCGTCAGTACCCCTTCGGGCTTCTCTGTCTACGCCTTTGAAAACCACGCCTGGGTGAAGAAACAGGGCCAACTGATGCTCACCGAAGGCGAAAGAACCATGCTCTATCTCTCAGCCCAAGGCTACACCATGAGCCAGATTGGCGAGAAGATGTACCGCTCCGTCGACACCGTGAAGATGTACCGCAAACACGTGTTCGACAAATTAGGAGTCACCAACATATCCGAGGCCATTGCCTACGCCTATAACTACAATCTGCTGTAGGCCGCCGCAGCACCCCTTTTGTGTTCAGCAAGGAAGCCTGCTAGCGCATTGCACCCTGCCACTGTTGTTTTGCATAATCTATTGTAGACCAACTTTGTGAACGTAATCTCAAGACTGTCACAGTGCTTTACCCCCGTTCGAATAGCGATGGGAAAGCGAGACAGGATCGAAGTGGTAGTGGCGGCGAAGCGTGGATGATATGGAATAAGGCTGCTGCCCCATGAGAAACCGATGGGGGATGAAGAAAAGGGCACACGAAACGATTACTGGTAGTGCTCGGCGATGCGGTCGAGGAGGGGGAGGGCCTGGTCGAGGGTGGTGGTGTTGACCAGCGGAATGCGGAACTGCTTGAAGTCGAAGAGCCCTTTGAAATAGCCGCCGTAGTGTTTGCGCATCTCAAACATGGCGGTGTGTTCGCCCTTGAATTCGACGGCGGCCAGCAGGTGTCGGCGGCAGACCTCGACCCGCTCCTGCACGCTGACGGGGCGCTCGGCCTCACCATGCAGCAGGCGTTGGGTCTGCTCGAATATCCAGGGGTTGCCGATGGCGCCGCGGCCTATGAGGATGCCGTCGACACCGTAACGTTGGCGGGCCTCCAGGGCCTGTTGTGGGGTGACGATGTCGCCGTTGCCAAAGATGGGTATGTGCATGCGGGGGTTGTTTTTCACCTCGGCGATGAGGGTCCAGTCGGCGCTGCCTTGATACATCTGGGTTTTGGTGCGGCCATGGATGCTGAGGGCTGCGATGCCCACGTCCTGCAGCCGCTCGGCCAGCTCGACGATGGGCTTGTCGTCGGCATCGTAGCCCAGACGTGTCTTGACTGTGACGGGGAGGTGGGCGCGGCGGACAACGGCCTCGGTGATGTGCAGCATTTTGGGCAGGTCCTTGAGGATGCCGCTGCCGGCCCCTTTGCCGGCCACCTTGCGGACCGGGCAGCCCCAGTTGATGTCGATGAAGTCGGGCTGCTGGGCCTCCACAATGTCGACACACTGCACCAGCTCCTCCTCGTTGGCCCCGAAGATTTGTATGCCGATGGGGTGCTGCGAGGAGGTGAAACGCATTTTGCGATAGCTCTTTTCGGCCTCGCGGTTGAGGGCCTCGGAGGCGATGAACTCGGTGATGAGCAGGTCGGCCCCAAAGTCTTTGCACAGCTGGCGGAAGGGGAGGTCGGTGATGTCGTCCATGGGCGAAAGGCCAAGGACACAATATTTTCCAAAATCTAACGTTTCCATAAAAACGAGTGCAAAAATACGAATAAAACTTGACATAAAGAGAAATGATATGGTAAACAAGTGTTTGACGATAGCCTATGCCGAGTATGACTCGGTGGCGGAGTTGCCCGAGGAGGACCGCCGCCTGATGGAGGCGGCCATGGAGGCGACGGAGAGTGCCTATGCCCCTTACTCTCAGTTTCATGTGGGGGCTGCGGTGAGGCTGGCCGACGGCACCATCGTGCGGGGCAGCAACCAGGAGAACATTGCCTACCCTTCGGGACTTTGCGCCGAGCGGACGGCGCTGTTCAGTGCTTCGGCCAAATATCCGCAGTTAGCCGTGGAGGCCTTGGCCGTGGTGGGCTTTCACGAGGGGCAATTCACAGAGGCGTCGCCCTGCGGTGCCTGCCGACAGGTGATGGCTGAGTATGAGCTGCGTTATGGCAACGAGATAAGCGTGCTGTGCTATCTTTCGGGAGGGCGAATTCGGCGTATTTCGGGTGTGAAAAGCCTGCTCCCGTTTGCCTTTGAAGCCGAATTATAGAAAAAAATATCGTTTTGCAAAGTGTTGAAAAACACTCGTATGGGCGTTTTTGCCAAATATTTTTCGGCGAAAAAGTTTCTTACACTGATTTTTCTTTGTACCTTTGCACGCTTAAAAAGTGATTTTAAATAAGGATAATAATAAATTAAATACTTAAATATGGGAATTATTGGAAGTATCAGAAAACACTCAGGAATAGCAGTTGCCGTAGTGGGTATTGCTATCGTTGCATTCATCATCGGTGACCTCACCAAGAACCAGAGAGGTGTGCCCGATATGGGTAAGATTGGCGACCAGACCATCACATACGCTCGCTACAACGAAAAGGTGGAAGAGATGGAAGAGAGCTACAAGGCCCAGCAGAACATTGCTCAGATACCGGCCGAGGTGGAATATCAGCTGCGCGACCAGGTGTGGCAGAACTTGGTGACCGAGACCCTCACCGACAAAGAATTTGAAAAACTGGGTCTCCAACTCACCAATGCCGAGTTGAACGATATGTATATGGGTACCTTTGTCCACCCCTACATTCGTCAAGTCTTTTCCGACCCGCAGACTGGCAACTTCAACGTGGCCGCCGTCAAGCAGTATATGTCTAACTTCGACAATCTTGACACCCTTCAACGTATGCAGCTGGTGGAGATTGAGAAGAGAGTGACGGAAGACCGCAAGCAGCAGAAATACAGTGCGCTGATTTCTCGCGGCATGTACATGCCCAAGGCCATCGCCCAGCAGATTGCCGACATGGGCAGCAAGCTGAGCAACGTCACCGCCATCAACTGCAGCTATCAGTCGCTCTCCGACGACGAGGCCGGCACCCTGACCGACCAGGACTATCAGAACTACTACAACAAGCATAAGGCCGAGTTCCGTCTGCGCGACGAAATCCGTGAGATTGACTATCTCATCTATCCTGTTGTCCCCACCCAGCAAGACCTGGCCAACATCCAGGCCGAGGTGGAGAAGACTTGGGAGGAGTTCCAGACCATCAGTGCCGACGAGCTGACCTTCTTCGTCAATGCTGAGTCTTCGCGCAACTACGACTCCACCTACCGCAAGGCCAGTGAGTTTGCCAGCCCCATGGACAGCGCCCTTATGGCTGCTGGCGAGGGCAGTTTCATCAGCCCCCGCATTGCCGGCAACGAGTGGGTTATGGCCAAGGTGTTGAAAATTGCCAACCGCCCCGACAGCCTGCGTGCCAGCACCGTCTATATTTTCAATAGCAATGCCGGTAGCAACTTCACCCGCACCGACGAGCAGGCCAAACAGCTTGCCGACAGCGTGATGAACCTGCTCCGCAGTGGTGCCATGACCATGGAAGAGGCCGTTAGCAAGTACTCCGACGACCCCCAGAAGTCGCAGAACAACGGCGACATGGGTTGGAATCTCGACGGCGGCTATGGCTTCATCAACGAAGACATTATCAACACTCCCGAAGGTGGTTACTTCGTGAAGAAGCACCCCCAGGAGGTTGGCTATTTCTTGGTGAAGGTGACCGGCAAGACCACTCCTCACAGAAAATATCGTGTGGCCACCATCGCACGCGAGATTGCTGCCAGCGAGGCCACTTCCCGCAATATCTATAACGAGGCCAACAAATTTGCTGGCAACAACCGCACTTATGCCGAGATGACTGCTACCGCCCAGGCCGAGAACCTGCAGGTGCGCAATGCCATGGTTTCTGCCATGCAATACGGAATCGGCGGTGTGAGCAATGCACGCAGCATTATCCAGTGGGCCTACAATGAGGACACCGAGGTGGGCACCGTGGCCGACCAGATTTTCGAAGGCGACGACATGTTTATTGTTGCTGCGCTGAAGGATGTCTTTAAGGAGGGTTATGCTTCTCTCGACCAGGTTCGCCCGATGATTGAGAACCAGGTTCGCATCGAGAAGAAGGCCGAAGTGCTGAAAGCTCGTCTGGAAGAGGCTCAGAAAGCCGGTGGCAACCTCAGTGCCATCGCTGCCAAGGTGAATGCCACCATCGACA
Organism: Bacteroidales bacterium UBA3816; assembly: GCA_002368955.1. Lineage (GTDB taxonomy): Bacteria > Bacteroidota > Bacteroidia > Bacteroidales > P3 > Colimorpha. Next base: position 3,231 of record DFDY01000098.1, on the reverse strand, counting down.
CTCTCGACAGCGTTTCCTTCAACGACTACTATCTGGGTCAGTATGGCATGGAGCCTAAGGTTCAGGCCGCCATCGCTGCCGCTGAGGCCAACAAGCTTATCGGACCCATCCAGGGTGCCAACGGTGTGTATATGGTCAGCGTGAACGCCAAGATGGACAACCCCGCTGCCCCCGACGTGGAGAGCATCCGCATGCAGAAACAGCAGTCCTTCATGCAGGGTCTGCGTGGCATCCAGCAGGTGCTGAAAGACAAAACCAAAGTGAAAGACAACCGTATCAAGTTCTTCTAATGAACAGCCAGCGGTCGAATACGATAAAAGAGAAAGGCGCGGCCATGCGGCTGCGCCTTTCTAATAAGTGGCAGGACTTCAGCGAGCGGATGCACCACAAACGCCGCCTGGTGCTGATGGACACCGACACCTTCAAGGAGAATTTCTCCATGGAGCTGACCGGGGTCAACATTTTCACATACGTGGGCATCAGCGTCATCGCGTTGATTCTCCTCTCCATGCTGCTTATCGCATTCACCCCTCTTCACAACCTGATACCTGGTTACATCAAGCCTGAACAGAGAGAGGAAATTGTGCGCAGTGCCCAAACGATAGACTCTTTGGAACAGATTATCGACGGGCACGAACAGATGATTGCCACCATTCAGGATGTCATCAGCGGCAAGCCCCTCACCGAGGAACAGAAGCAGCAGACCGAAGAGATAAGCGAGGAGGCGGTGGTTTATCGCCACTCTAAGTCCGACTCGCTCTTGCGCCTGGAGATTGAGGCCAAGCAGAAACAATACAAGGAATCAAAGAAAAAGAAGAAATGAAAAGAATAGCCATATTGGGGTCCACAGGTTCTATCGGAACACAGGCACTCAATGTCATTCGTCGCCACCGTGACTTGTTTTCCGTTGAAGTGCTTTGCGCCGGAAGCAATGCCGACCTTTTGATTGCCCAGGCGTTGGAGTTCGACCCCAATGCCGTGGCCATTGCCGACAAGAGCAAATACCCACAGGTGCAGGAAGCCCTTTCGCCCCACGACATCAAGGTGTTTTGTGGCATGGATTCCGTGGCCGACTTGATGGAGATGGAGTCGATAGACATGGTTTTGGCCTCCATTGTGGGTTTTGCGGGGCTGCGTCCCACCCTCCGAGCCATCGAGCACCACAAGCCTATCGCACTGGCCAATAAAGAGACCATGGTGGTGGCGGGCGAGATTGTCACGCGGGCGGCCATGGAACACCATGTGCCCATCCTTCCGGTCGACTCCGAGCATTCGGCCATATTCCAGAGCCTGGTGGGCGAAGGTGGAGGGGTGGACAAGATACTGCTCACGGCCTCCGGTGGTCCTTTCAGAGGCTATACTCGCGAGCAGCTGGCCCATGTGACCCTTGCCGACGCCCTCAAGCACCCCAACTGGAGCATGGGCCGCAAGGTGACTATCGACTCTGCTTCGCTGATGAATAAAGGCTTGGAGGTGATAGAGGCGCGCTGGCTTTTTGACGTGCCTGCCGAGCGCATCCAGGTGTTGGTGCACCCCCAATCCGTTGTCCATTCCATGGTGCAATACGTTGACGGAAGCATCAAAGCACAATTGGGCGTGCCCACTATGGAAACACCCATACAGTATGCCTTCAGCTTCCCTGAGCGCATTGAGAGTTTCCTCCCCCGCCTGAGTTTTGAGAAATACAGCCAGCTCACTTTCGAGAACCCCGACACCAAGACTTTCCGCTGCCTTGATTTGGCCTATCAGGCCATTGCCAAGGGCGGCAACATGCCCTGTGTGATGAATGCCGCCAACGAGGTGGCCGTACAGCGTTTCATCGAAGGCAGGCTCACCTTCCTCCAGATCGCCGACTTTGTGGAGGAGCAGATGCTGCGGGCACCCTTCATCGCCAAGCCCACGTTGGACGACCTCTTCCGAACCGATGCAGAAGTCCGGGCTAGTGGTGGGTTGCAATAGATTAAAGAGTTTATCCCGCACCGGCAGGGTGACAAAAGGGGACTCATCGCTGCCGTGCCTTTACAAATTTAATTATTAAGTGCCCCTAACATTAAATACTATTTACCATGAAAAAAATTGTCATTTCCCTACTGGTGGGCGCAGCCTTGATGATGACCGTCGGCTGCAAGAAAGACCAGAAAGACAACATCCGCCCCATCTCCACAACCTACCTTATGCTTGATGCATTGAAGAAGGACTACCAGACTGTTATTAAAGACTATCCCGACGCCCTCGACAAACTGGTGGAAGCCCGTTGCACTCTTGACCATAGGATTACCGAGGTTTCGTCGGTCAAGGACCTGAATGTAGTGAATATGTCCGAAGTCTACTACATCGGCTATTTCTCCGATGAGCATAGCAGCCATATCGTCTATATGGACCGCGATTTCGAGGCTGGAACTACGCAAATGACCTATGACCAACCTCGAAGCCCATGGCTTGGCGACTACTATATCCCCGTGGCCTCTTTAGACAGTATGATTACGCTGGAACAGGCCATCCGCTGTGTCATGGCCTCCGACTTTGCCACCCCCAACACCCGCTATGTCAACCTCCGCTATCCGGTTTACTCCTTTGACAAAGGTCACGCCATGTATGTTTTTGGCGGCTATTCGGCCGACGGCAAGCACCTCTGGGTCGATGCCTATACAGGTGAGGTCTACTCCGTTGATGACGACCAGGACAACGATGACTATTGAGATTTGAGAATTGAGAATTGAGATTTGGGAATTGAGAATGGAGAATTAATTGGGCGAGATCCAAGTTGAAAGTAAAAACTAAAAACTAAAAAGTGGTTAGGCAAATGTTTTGCCAATATACTTTTTAGTTTTTAGTTTTTACTTTATAGTTTTGGCTCTAGTTTGATAAAAGACTGATTTTTAGCAGCCTCGAAGAGGCTGAATCTCAATAACCCCATACTAAGCGACCAACGGGAGCGCAGTGTGGGGATAGCGAAACCCCTACTACTCAGCGTGTCGAAGACACGCCACATTGAGAAATACGAGCAAGAATCAGTCATACTTTGTACTAGAGCGAATATTAATAACACCGTACAAGCGGAGCGCAGTGCGGTGACTGATAGCCAACACATCGGGTGCGTCTCGGAGTGAAGAAAGTCCTGTGGACTTTCGATAGTGGCACAATGTGCCACGGAGAATGAAACGGCCTCGCCTATGTGCCAATTGCGGATAATCATTAAAGTGATTATAGTTTTTAGTTTTACTTTATTAC
>DFDY01000011.1:866-3867 GCA_002368955.1 Bacteroidales bacterium UBA3816 | reverse complement strand
GTGCAGAAACTGGGGATATAGCCGCCGTCAATCATGGCGGAGATAACCTCGTCGAGCGAGCGGTGGTCGCCAAGAGAGAACTGGGCACCGGTCTTTTTGTGGTCTGCCTCGTCTATGCTGCGTTCGCCCTCCTCATAGCCGCCGGGGTTGGTCTCGCTGGCGGCACTAATCTGGCTGGCACCATATTTGACCAACTCGTCGCGCATGGCGGGACGCTCGCGGGTGCTGATGATGATGCCGGTGTAGGGCATGGCAATGCGTATGATGGCCACAATCTTCATGAAGTCCTTGTCAGAGACCGGATGGGGCAGATTTTCAGGCAGGCTGAAAGGGGTGCCCTCGGCGGGTTCGATGCGGGGGAAGCTGACGGTGTGGGGGCCGCAGCCATAGTCCTCCTCCAGATGGCGGGCATGCTCCATGATGGCCAGGATTTCAAAGCGGTAGTCGGTCAGGCCGAACAGCACGCCCAGCCCCACGTCGTTGATGCCGCCCTCTTGGGCGCGGTCCATGCAGGTGAGGCGGTAGAGATAGTCGCCCTTGGGGGTGCCGGCGGGATGGAACTTGCCGTACTCGACGGGGTCGTAAGTCTCCTGGAAGCAGACATAGGTGCCAATCTTCTCGGCATGCAGCTTGGCAAAATCTTCCACGCTCATGGGGGCCAGCTCCACATTGATACGGCGGATGGAGCTGCCCTTCTCATCGCGGGCGGCATAGGTGCGGCGGATGGCTTCGACCATATAGTCGGCATTGTTGCGGGGACTCTCACCACAGATAAGCAGGGCGCGTTTGTGGCCCATGCGCAGGAGTTGGAGGGTCTCCTGCTCTATCTCATCCATCGTGAGCACCTTGCGGCGAAGAGCCTTATTGTCGCGGCGGAAACCGCAGTAGACGCAGTTGTTCACGCAGGCATTGCCCGTATAGATGGGGGCAAAAAGCACGAGGCGTTTGCCGTAGATCTCTTCCTTGCAATAGTGTGCCACATCGAGGATTTTTTTAATGTCTTCCTCTTTCTCCACGCAGAGCAGCTTGGCCACATCGTGCAGGTTCAGCCCTTTCAGCTTGCGGGCCTTGTTCAGTATGTCGTTCAGTTCCGACTCGGTAGGTGTGTTGTTGTCGAGCAAGCCATAGAGCTTGTCGCGATCTATGAAATTCTGATGTCTCATAACTGTTATTATCGATATTATATTTTAGTCAGCACGGCTTTGGATTCCACCCCCGCCACACGACCCAGGCGGCCTGTGAGGGCATTGATGCGGTCGGGGAAGCCTTCGACGATGAGAGAGATGACAGCAATGTCCCTGTCATGAAACGGCAGGCCTTGTCGGCATAGAATGATGTCGGAAAAGGTCGAAATGATGGCGTTCACTTCAACAGATTTAGCACGGTCGGCTATCAGCAGGGTCACAGTCCCTATTCTCTTCTCCATCAGGTGTTAGGCTTTTGGGTTAGACGAATATTATTTCTTTTAAATACGCTGCAAAGATACGACTTATTTTAGATATAAGCAGTTTTTTTGAATATTTTCTCTTTATTCAACAAAAAATTCGTACATTTGCAAACTCAAATTACAAACAAAGCAACAATATGTACGAACATCTTAAAATAGAACAAAACGGAGCTGTCACCACCCTTACCATCTCGGCTCCCAAATCGCTCAATGCACTCAACAGCACCATTCTGGACGAACTGAACGATGCCCTCGACAACCTGCCTAAGGACGCACGTGCCCTCATCATCACCGGCGACGGTGAGAAGTCCTTTGTGGCCGGAGCCGACATCAGCGAAATGGCCCATCTGAGCCTCAACGAAGGCACCGCCTTCGGCAAAAAGGGTGCCGACGTGTTCCGCAAAATCGAGACCCTTCCCATCCCCGTCATCGCTGCAGTCAACGGCTTTGCCCTGGGCGGTGGCTGCGAGATTGCCATGGCTTGCGACATACGCATCTGCTCCTCTAATGCCCGTTTCGGCCAGCCCGAAGTGGGACTCGGCATCATCCCCGGTTTCAGCGGCACCTACCGTCTGGCCAAACTCGTTGGCATGGGCATGGCCAAGCAGCTCATCTTCACCGGCCGCAACATCAAAGCCGACGAGGCCTTGCGCATTGGTCTGGTCAACGCCGTTTACGAACCCGCAGACCTCATGCCTGCCGCCATGCAGATGGCCGAGAGCATCTGCAAGAACGCCCCCATAGCAGTGGCCTATGCCAAGAAGTGCATCAACGACGAGTACGACCTGCCTGCCGACGAAGCCATCGCCTATGAGAATATGTACTTCGGCAAATGCTTCGCCACCGAAGACCAGAAAAACGGCATGAAAGCCTTCCTCAACAAGGAACAGGTAGAATTCCAAGGTAAATAAGTAATTCAAATAACTTTTATAAAACTCATCAAATCATGAAAATTTGCGTTATCGGTACTGGCACGATGGCCAAAGGTATTGTGAAAGCCTTTGCCGCAAAAATGCCCGTCGTCATGAAAAGCAGAACCCAGGCAAGCATTGACAAAGCCATGGGCTCCATCTCCAAATCCTATGCCAAGCTGGTCGAGAAAGGCAAGATGACTCAGGAAGCCGTCGATGCTCTGCTGGCCAACATCACCACCACCACTGACTACAGCACCTTCAAGGATGCCGACCTCGTGATCGAGGCCGCCGTCGAAGAGATGCAGCTGAAGAAAGACGTATTCACCGAGCTGGACAAGATTTGCAAGCCCGAAACTATCTTCGCCACCAACAGTTCCTCGCTCAGTATCACCGAAATTGCCGCCTGCACTCAGCGTCCCGCCCAGTTCATCGGCATGCACTTCTTCAATCCTGCCGACCGCATGGCCTTGGTTGAGGTCATCCGCGGACAGCTCACCAGCGACGAGGTCTGCAAATGCGTCATCGACCTGGCCACTTCCATTGGCAAACAGCCCGTCGAAGTGAAAGAGGCTCCCGGCTTTGTGGTCAACCGCATCCTTATCCCCATGATCAACGAGGCTGTGGGCATTCTGGCTGACGG
>DFDY01000011.1:0-737 GCA_002368955.1 Bacteroidales bacterium UBA3816 | reverse complement strand
TGGCCCTGGCCGACCTCATTGGCAACGATGTGAACCTCGCCATCATGGAAGTGCTCTACAAAGAGTTTGGCGATCCCAAGTACCGTCCTCACCCCCTGCTCCGCAAGATGGTCCGTGCCGGGCTCCTTGGCCGCAAGACTGGCGAAGGATTCTACAAGTATTAATTGCCCTTCCTAACATAACAACAGGAGGAAATCCACACGGACTTCCTCCTGTTTTTTTTTGCCACGTGCCACAATTCATGCCCTAAGACTATTCCAGTAAGAGTTTCCCTATTAGGATTCCATGCAGAGTATTGACGCGGACAGTATAGTATCCCCTGGGCAGACTGCCCACGTCGAGGGGGACAGACTGCCCTTAGCCTGTAAAGGTTCTGCTCAGATACAATAAAAAATCCCGCAACTTGCGCTGCGGGATAAGAGATATTGTGAATCTCAACTAGTTTCTTAGTCAACAAAGGTGTTCCAATGGTGGACATCCTCGGCCTCGCCAAGCTGAATGGCGCGGAGGGCGTTGTAGAGTTTGGTGCTGATGGGGCCAGGCTCTTTGCCAAAGTGGTAGCTCTTGCCGGTGGCGGGGTCGTCAATGCGCTCGATGGGGCTGATGACGGCGGCGGTGCCACAAGCACCAGCTTCCTGGAAGTCGACAAGTTCGTCAACGGCAATAGGACGACGCTCAACTTTGATGCCCATATCCTCGGCCAGCTGCATGAGGCTCTTGTTGGTGATGGAGGGCAG
>DFDY01000029.1 GCA_002368955.1 Bacteroidales bacterium UBA3816 | reverse complement strand
GCCGGCAGCGTCTCGTCGCCAAGACCGTACATCTGCTTCAGCAGCAGGCATCCCACCATAAGGCGTATCGGCTTGGCCGGACGCCCGTTCTTCGAGTACAGCGGTGCAAACTCGCGCTCGAAGTACTCCCAGTCGATGTTGTCGGCCAGCAGGACCAGTTCGTTGCCAAGGTCAATGAAGTCTGTGAGCATCGGGCGGAAGAGTTCAGGCGTCGTGCGGTTCGGTGATTTCCCTATCATGATTTCTGTGCGTTTTACTGCAAGGTTTTGGGTAGATTATTCAAATTTTCTTACAATTATAACGACGAAATTATGATTTTATTATAATGAATACTAAGTATTTAATGTATTTTTAAGGATAAACTAACTAAAAAACAGGAAGGCCCGCTGCAGTGCCTTCCTGTTTTTTACAATGTGTTATTTCAAAAAAACTAGCTGGAATTACTTGTCTATTATAGTAAAGGGGGAATCATTCACCCTTGCCCCACTTGATATATTCGCGGTCGCATTCGGTGAAGTCGGAGGGGTCGTCGACATAGTCGGGGTCGGGCATATACCACCAGAGCGACTCGAAATATTTTTGGAGTTCGGGGGATTTGAACACGCGGCCACGGTGGGCATAGGGCAGGTTGCGGGCGATGCGGCGGCGAAAGGCCTCGTCACGCGGGAGCATGCTGGCCTGGTACCAAAGGCCTAGACAACTGGATCTATCGTAAGCGAAACCAAAAGGCAGGTCGATATGGTCGGCATAGAAGTCTTGAAAGGCAAGACAGTTGTCGGCGGAGACGATACTCAACTCCCTGCAGGGCTTAAAATGGCGCACGTGGAGTGTGTACGAACCATTGCGTAAGGAGAACTCGTGGCCAGGTTGCTGCCAGAAACAGGTGGCCGTGTGGCGGTGTTTACCAGTGCCTTCGGTGAGGGTGAACTGAGGAATGGGGAAGATGCTGTCGGCAATGACAAAATGCTTGGCCGTATGGTGGGCCCGCACCACGAGGGTGAAGTCGTCTATCTGCCCATTGGCCCAGCGGGCAGCCGGGGTGAGCTTGTAGTCTACGGAAAAGCTACTGGCGTTGCTATTGGCGGGGCGAAAAGTGTAGGTATGGTGCACACGGTTGAGTCCCGGCTGAAAGGTGGCATCGAAGTAGTAGACAAAGGCAACCTCGGGGTATCGGTCTGTGGCTTTCTCAAAAATATAACCACTCTCGTCAAGTTGATATTTATCGCCCAAGGTGATGGTGTCTAGTTTACGGCTGCCTAGCAGGCAGATGCCGTTGCGGAAAGAGAGTGTGCGACCATTCACCTCGACGGTGAAACCGCCGATGAACGGGTGTCCCCCACCCCAGCTGAATTGTGGGTAATCGCCCGACGGCGGGTCGGCCTCAAAGCCCATGAGGACCGTCTTGGCAGTTGCATTGGGGTTGAAAAACTCATAGTAGACATCCACCAAGGCAACCGAACTATCCAAGAGGGTGATGGTGAGGACCTCTTTACGTACGCTGACATCGGTTTCCTGCATAGGCACCAGCTGGTTGCCCGAGGTGTAGTAGACACCGTCGTTGGCCCAGGAGGGCATGGACATGAGCAGCAGGAAGAGGAAAGAAAAGGAGATTTTTTTCATAATGTAATATTGTGTTGAATTGATAATTGACTAGTGCCTATCCTGCGCATTTCGCCCGGGTAGAAACGGCTTTTGATGAATCGAATAGTATGGGTTCCGGGACGGATGATGTGCCAGGGGTTGCGAATGGGATTAAGGTTGCGAACCACGTGTTTCTGTCGTGCAGGGGTGTTGCCCTCGATACAAAGGATGGCTATATCTCCACGACGGTTGCGAGCCACGTCGGCCACAACGACAGCATGTCCGTAGCGGTCGCCAGGTCGTGTAAGATGGACCAAGACATCGCCGGGCATAACTTCCAAGAAGGCTATGGAGTCGGTCTCCTCATAAAGGCTTCTGGTATTGCACCATTCAAAAACACCCATAAGATATTTCTCAAAATCGGCACGGGAGTCGCCACCCAGATAGGTTCTTCGATTGCCGCACACATCGGTGTGAGTGATGTTTTCATAGTCTCGTTGCAACCAGAGGTATTCGTCGTGCAGGCGCATGGCCACATCGGCGCACTGTTCGTTTTTGCCTAGCAATGGCTGCTCAACTATGGCAGCAGAGAGTATTTGCCGTTTGGCCACCTGCCCACTATAGAGGTGGAGCTTGCTGCCCTTGGGCTGCAAGAGAAGGGATCGCAAATAGGCCCCGTAGCTGCCCTGCGGAACTGGGACACGCTCATAGCCTCGGGGCGGCTGTATGGCGCCCACCGTGGCCGCATTCCTTGGGTTGCTGGTGGTATAATAGCTGCGAAGACAAATTGTCAAGACTGACAGAATGGCCAAAGCAAGCAACAGGAGGATTGGTAATTTACGCAATTTCAATTCTTTATTCTGAGTCTATAATTTTTTAATTCTCAATTCCGAACGGCCCCCGCCCTCTCAATTCTCAACTCTCAACTCTCAACCTCGCCCACCTTTTTAGTTTTTAGTTTTTACCTTTTACTTTATCACAAATTCTCAATTCGTGTGACTGTCGTATGATGGCATCGAAGACCTTTTGCATCTTGCCGGGGTCGGTGAGGGTGCCTTTGGGGCAGAGGGTGACACCCATGATGTCGGCCACCTGAGCCAGATGATGGTCGTGGTCGTTCTTGAGAGTGAAGATGTAGGAGCGGCTGGAGAGCCCCAGGAATGTCTCCTTAAGGGCACAGGCTTTGTAGACTATCTCATTGAAGAGGTGGTCGGTGGCCACACCTGTCTTGCACTCCACCACAAAGAGGGTGTTGGCCTTGATGAAGACCACGTCGAGTTCGTTGTTGTGCTGGTGGCTGCCAGGACGGGAGATGCGAACCCCGATGGCGGCCTGTTGGGGATGGACATGGCGCACAATGATATAATAGACATACTCTTCGAACCAGCCACCGGTGAGATAGTCAAGTTCGTCTGGCGAAAGGCGGTCGGGGTCGCGAGGCACAAAGCCCAGCTGTCCAAGCAGGTGGGAGATGCCGGGGGCAGGTTCCTTGCTGCGCGAAGCCCCTTTGGCAATGGCGGCAAGAAGCACGGCACGACGCGAGCCACGATAGTGAATGCGGAGCAACTCAAGCGTATGGTAGGCTTCTGAGGTCAGCCGGCGCGCCTTGAAACACTCGAAGATGCGGAGACAGTCTTCAAAGCTGCGGATGGGGGTGTGCCGACGGGTGTCGGCATCGTGAAGGAGGCCATGTAGCTGTAGATACTCGCCAATGGTCATGCGGTAGGTGATGGGCTCGATGGTGTCGTCGTTATCGTAGATGCTGTCGTCGAAGACTGAGCTCACGATAAGGTTTTCGCGCGTCTGGACATAATAGAACCGAGCGTTGAACTGCTCGAACACATGCTGGATGGCCAAGGCCGAATAACGCGAACCTCCGGCCAGATTGACCCAATACTCCATTTCCTTATCGAGCTGCGACCGCATACGACGGCAGATGCGCTCGTAGATGTAGCTGTCCTCGCTGCGCCGGAAGGAGATGATGGTGATTTGCTCCCGCGGAATGCGGAAGAGGGCGGCATAGGGGGCCACGTCCTCTTTTTGGTCGCGGGTGGAGACAAAAAGCAGGCGGTCGCCCGCTGTGTAGTACTGTTTCAGGAAGAGATAGGCGGCCAGGGGCTCGTCGGGGTCAAATATGTTGACTAGTGTTTTCATCGTAGCAGTTCTATGCAGCCTTGGTGTTGGGTGGAGTGTTCAAGACCGCGACCGACAAAGCGGTAGAAGTAAGTGCCTGCAGGCATATGGCGGTCGGCAGGATTCCAAAACTGGTCGTCGCGGCTGATGTTATAGGCATGGAACACCAAGCGGCCAGTGCGGTCATATATGAAAAGGGCATTGTAGGGGTAGCACTGGTTTTCGACCAGTCCCACAATGACAAAGCGGTCATTTTGGCCGTCACCATTTGGCGTAACCATGTTGGGAAACTGCAACAGGCTGTCGCAATGGTCACCACTCCAAAAAATGTAGAGGTTGTAGTGGATGATGCTGTCGCAACCCGCCTCGTTGGGGATGACGATGGGATAGTTGCTGGCTGTGTCGGTGAAGACAGACCCCAGAAACGCCCACGGCAACTGTTCGTCGGTGATGGTGTCGTAGAGGGTTGTGTCGCTGTCGTAGTTGACAAAGAGATAGTGGCTGACCGTGCTGTCTTGTCCTAGGGAGCCCTGCAAGGTGAGGTTGATGAGTGTGTCGCCGGTCACCGTTTCGCCCGCAAGGGTATAGGGCAGCTCACTGGGGCAGATGTAGGTGTAGGTGGTATCGAACACGTTGGGGACGACCGTCAGGCTGTAATAAAGCAGTGTGTCGCAGGCGGGCAGCACGCCCGAAACGGGCAGGGTGTCGAGCCCCGAGGCATGATAGATGTGGCCATGATAGTTCCAAGGGAGCGAGTTTTCCACAATGGTGTCGGAGTGCGAAAGGGTGTCGTCGGGAAGCAAAGAGAGCTGCAAGATGCGGAAGGTGTCGCAAAGGGATGATTGTATTAGCAACGAATCGGTACCAGGATGCTCAAAGGTGATCCCTTGCCATGTGTATGGCATCTGACTTCGGCAAACCGAACGATCCATCGTGTCGCGCACCTGACAACCACAAGGGGGAACCGCCAGCAGCAGGCTGTCGGAAGCCCAGCAGTCGCCCAACATCTCCAGTCGGTTGATGCAAACGTAAGGCGCGGTGCGATAGTAGGGCGTGGGGGTCTCGTACAAACGGAAGACTGCGATGCCATGGGGCCGAGGCGTGGAGTTGAAGTAATGCGTATGCATGTTGCTTTGTGAGGGACTAACCCCCGTACGGGGCAACTCTACATTTCCATAGAAGAAAGTGGTGTCGCACATGCGGACATTGTGACCCACAGAGAAGAAGATGCGTGCCGTGTCGTCTATCTCCCACGAATAGCAAAGGGAGGGCAGTGCGGCCAACGTGTCGCCATTGAGTTGATAGTTATAGTAGTTGAGGTTGAACACAAAGGTGTGGCTGCGCATGGGATTCCACATTTCGATAGTGTCTACATAGAAAGGAACATAGTTACTGTCGGAGGGCAGTTGCCGAAGGCTGCCTAACAGCGTGGTGAAAGTCTCGGTACGGCGGTTGGAATCATAGTCAAAAAAAACTGGAACCGAATCGCCATACGGGCGGAGGGTATCAGTGCGCAGGACGATAGCGTTCTGGTAGTTGTTCATGGTCAAATCTGGGCAGAGCTGCCCAAGATTGGTCTCTGTGGTGATACTGCGCGGCAGGCAGAGGCTGCCGTCGTCAGGCGTGGCAACATAGTTGTAACCTGTATGGGTGCGGACGAAGCCCGGCTGCTGCCAGTGGAAGAGGTTGACATTGCGGAAATAGCCGGTGAGGCTCACCATCAGAGTGTCTCCACACCCCAGCGTAATCCATTGTTCGGAAACTCCCACATTAGAGAACAGTGCCGCGGGCGACCAGAAAAGGCTGTCTGCCTCAACCGAAGCCCGCAGATGGAAACGCACAGAGTCGTTCTCAGGCCTAGCACCCGGCAGAAGCAACGTGTCCTCCACAGTGAAAGAGATGTTACAACGCGGCGTTATCTGAGCCTGTGCCACAGCAGAGATGACAATCAAGAGCGATATAAGAATCGAACGGCAATATCGCATAGCAGTAATCTAAACTAACAATATTAACGTTAAGTGAGAAAAAAAATTGTGCCAGCCACTATTTTTAGATATTACAGAAGCAATTCCTCACCTACCCTCCTTTGGCTGGCAATAGAAAAGGGTGCACCCCTTTACGGATGCACCCTTGGAAGGTCATAGGCTGTCCAGCGATTAGTGCAGGAAAGCCAGCAGAATACCTGCTGCGACGGCAGAGCCGACCACACCGGCCACATTGGGGCCCATGGCGTGCTGCAGCAGATAGTTGGTTTTGTCATATTCGAGACCCACGTTGTTGGACACGCGGGCAGCATCGGGCACGGCACTCACACCGGAGTTACCGATAAGCGGGTTGATCTTGTTGCCTTCCTTGAGGAAAAGGTTGAGGAACTTGACGAACAGAACACCGCAGAAAGTAGCGATGACGAACGACAGAGCACCCAGAGCAAAAATCAAGACGGAACGACCCGTGAGGAAGGTGGTTGCCTGAGTAGAAGCACCCACGGTGAGACCGATAAGAAGGGTGCAGATGTTGACGACAGCATTGCTGGCCACATCGCTCAAACGCTTGGTGACACCACTTTCCTTGAGGAGGTTACCAAAGAAGAGCATTCCCAGCAGCGGCAATCCCGAAGGCACCACAAAAGCACAAAACAGGAATCCAACGATGGGGAAAATAATCTTCTCCAGCTGTGAGACCTGACGAGGAGGTTTCATGCGGATACGACGTTCCTTATCGGTGGTGCAAAGACGCATGATGGGGGGCTGGATGACGGGGACCAGTGCCATGTAGGAATATGCCGACACGGCGATGGCACCCATCAGGTCAGGAGCCAACTGGGAGGAGATAAAGATGGCGGTAGGACCATCGGCACCGCCGATGATACCAATAGCACCGGCCTCATTGGGGGCAAAGCCGAGAAGCAATGCCAACATGTAGGCTCCAAAAATGCCGAACTGTGCAGCTGCTCCAATCAAGAAGAGCTTGGGGTTGGACAGCAGCGCCGAGAAATCGGTCATGGCACCGATACCTAGGAAAATTAGCGGCGGGTACCAACCGTTTTGGACACCGTGGTACAAAATATTCAGAACCGACCCCTGCTCATAAATGCCTATCTTCAGACCTGGATAGAAAGGAATGTTGCCCACCAGCATACCAAATCCAATGGGCACAAGAAGCAGAGGTTCAAACTCGAACTTGATGCCCAGGAAGATGAACGTCAAGCCGATAAGAATCATGATAATGTGGCCCAGCGTGACATTGGCATATCCAGTGTACTGCAAAAACTGCACCATCTGGGTGGACAAGAAGTCAGTGAAACCACCTGTTGCTAATAAGCTAAACATTGTTTATACTTTTTTATACTGAATGCGGAAGGAAAAGTACTGCCACATTCACAATTCAACATTAATTAACCAATGACTACAAGAGTCTGCCCTTCGAGGACTGCATCGCCCTTGCGGACTTCTACAGCGGTGACGGTACCGTCGGTGTCGGCCTCGATGTTGTTCTCCATCTTCATGGCCTCAAGCAGCACCACACGCTGGCCTGCCTTTACCTGGTCGCCCACATTGACGAAAACGTCAAGGATGGTGCCGGGCAGAGGTGTGGTCACCTTGCTGCCTGTTGAGGGAGCTGAAGCGCGCTGAACATTGCCGGAAGCAGCAGCAGCAACGCGGGGAGCAGCCTGAGTCTTGACAACACTGGTGCGCGGTTTCTGAGCACGCATCTCTTTGTCAACAGTCACGGTGTAGGAGGTACCGTTGACATCCAATTTGATTTCTTGGCCTTCGACTTCGTTAATATTAACCTTATAGTCTGCGCCGTTGATTTTGAATTTATATTCTTTCATTGTGTTTGTTCGTTTTTAAAAGGTATTTGCGTTGAAAACCAATACTATCTGTTGGAGAAATAGTGGTTCATATTGTAGAACTTGGCATTCCAAGGAGTCCATGCGCGCTCCACTTTCTGGATAGTGATGATGGTGTCCTCCTCGTCGTGGAGATCCTGCTCATAAGCGTAAATAGCGGCCGCAATGGCAGCATAAACCTCACCGTCAACGCCACTTGCTATGGCACCGATAGAGGGTCCTTTGGCTACAGCAGGTTTGCCGGCATTCTTCTCGGTAGACTTCCGGATGATGGAACTAAAGAGCATCATAATCAGCCAGATGCAGATAAGAGCGACAAAGACGACACAGATAGCGACGAGGCCCAGTCCGAAACCGTGAGGGTCGGAAGCCAAGATACGCTCGGACTGCATGGGAACATGGTAGTGGAAGTCGGTCTTTGAAACAACATTCTCCAGTCCACCACTAATGTCGAGGATATGGATGTCATAGCCGACGGCGTTCTTGCCGACAACGATAATCTCATCGGCAATATGGTTGGCAGAGAAAGCATAGGCATTACTGCGGAAACCAACAGTTTTAAGTACCTGAAACTCGCCATTCTCGTTGGGAGTCATGTTGAGGACAGCGATGTAGGAGGAATCCTTCTGCGAACTGGCCAACACAATGATTTTGCCATCCATGACGGAGACCGACTTAGGACGGACAATATTCTTAAGGTCGTGGCGTTTGTATATGTTATCAGTAACAAAACGACCAATGCGGCACATAGAGTCGGCGTCGCGGATTAACAAATCGACGGCACAGTCGATACTGTCGACCACCACGAAAGCCTCCAGGCCAGGCAGATAGCAAACCTCGGTGGGGGTGATGTTCAGCGAAGCGGCGCTGAAGGGGCATCCCACGGGGGCACCGGGCTGACCCTCTGGAGCGGTTCCTTGAGGGGCAGGGCCGGGCTGTCCGGGTTGAGCCACAACACTGCCGGCAAAGAACAGCACGCCAACGAATATTGCAACTAATTGTTTAGCTATTTTATTCATTTTATTTCAAATATAACGATCAAAATGTTAGTTTGGACGATGGGATGAAGGGGACGGGCCATGGCCAATCCCCTTTTCTCATACTCTTAGTGCTTACTTGGCCTTGTTGCAGCACTCACCTTCCTTGGCACCTTCCTTCTGGCAGCATGCGCCGTCTTTCTTGCAGCATTCTTTCTTGCAGCAATTGGTGTCGGTGCAGTTAGCGCAGTTGTTGAGAGCGCAAGTGGTGTCGGCGCAGGCGCACTCATGCTGATGTTCGCAGCACTCATGATTCTCTGTGCAGACGGCGGTAGTGGTGTCAGCGACCTCCTCAGTAGCGGCGTTGTTGTTGCAAGAAGCCATACCGAAAGCGAAGGCAGCGGCGATGAAAGCAGTTAAGAAAACTTTCTTCATTTTGTTGTTGTTTTTATGGGGTGAAGAACCCCTGGTTAATATAATAATTGATACAATAAATGATGCAAGACTAAAAGAAATCTCGCACCAGTCTATTACAGCGGGATGTTACCATGCTTCTTGATGGGCAGGCTGTCCTTCTTGGTCTGCAGGACCTGAAGGGCACGGATGACGCGGAAACGAGTGTTGCGGGGCTCGATGACGTCGTCGATGTAGCCATACTTAGCAGCATTGTAGGGGTTGGCAAACTGATCGTTATATTCTTTTTCTTTTTCAGCGATGAACTTAGCCTTCTCCTCGGGGTCGGTGATTTCCTTCAGGGCACGACCGTGCAGCACCTCGGTGGCACCGCTGGCACCCATCACGGCAATCTGGGCGGTGGGCCAAGCATAGTTCATGTCGCTGCGAAGCTGTTTGCAGCTCATAACGATATGGGCACCGCCATAAGATTTGCGCAGGGTGACGGTCACCTTGGGCACCGTGGCCTCGCCATAGGCATAGAGGAACTTGGCACCGTGGGCAATCACGCCCGCATACTCCTGACCCGTGCCGGGCAGGAAGCCGGGAACGTCGACCAGCGTAACCAAAGGAATATTGAAGGCATCGCAGAAGCGGACGAAACGACCGCCCTTACGCGAAGCATTGCAGTCCAGCACACCGGCCATAGCCTTGGGCTGGTTGGCCACCACGCCCACGCTCATGCCGCCCATGCGGGCAAAGCCCACTACCAGGTTGGGGGCGAACTTCTCATGCACTTCGAGGAACTTGCCGTCGTCGACGATAGCATGGATAATTTCCTTCACGTCGTAGGGCTCGTTGGGGTTCTCGGGGATAATCTCGTTGAGGGCATCTTCCAGACGGTCCACGGGGTCCTGAGTTTCCATATAGGGAGCCTCCTCAAAGTTGTTGGAGGGGATGTAGCTGACCAGATCGCGAATCATGGCGATGGTCTCTTCCTCGGTCTCACCCACGAAATGGGCCACACCGCTCTTCGAGGCATGCACCATAGCACCGCCCAGTTTGTCAACGCTGACATCCTCGCCGGTAACGGTCTTCACCACCTTGGGACCGGTGAGGAACATGTAGCTGTTCTGCTTGGTCATGAGGATGAAGTCGGTCAGTGCGGGGCTATAGACGGCGCCACCTGCGCAGGGACCAAAGATAGCACTAATCTGAGGCACCACACCGCTGGCCAGGATGTTGCGCTCAAAAATCTCGGCATAACCTGCCAGAGCGTTGCAACCCTCCTGAATACGGGCACCACCTGAGTCATTCATTCCAATGACGGGGGCGCCAGTCTTCATGGCCTGGTCCATAATCTTGCAAATCTTCAGCGACATGGTCTCGCTCAAACTACCGGCAAAAACGGTGAAATCCTGAGCAAAAACATACACCGGACGGCCGTCAATGGTACCGTAGCCGGTCACCACGCCATCACCCAAGAAAGACTGCTTCTGCATGTCGAAATTGGTGCAACGGTGAGTGAGGAACATGTCAAACTCCTCGAAAGAACCCTCGTCGAGGAGGAGGGCGATACGCTCGCGGGCAGTCAGTTTGCCCTGCTCGTGCTGTTTGTCGATGCGCTTTTGGCCACCGCCCATTTTGGCTTCACTTCTTTTGTCAAGAAGCTCTTTTATTTTTTCTTCAAATGCCATATTTGAAAGTTTTTAGGTTATTAATGTGGGGGTCAGTCATGGCCTTAGCGGCCAATTCCTCGTCCCTAAAAAAAATCTTTATTTCGGCCTCGGGCCACAACGTGCGGGGCCGAGGATTGAGAACACTGGTTTTACTTGCAGCAGTACTCGGTTAAAACGCCAAGAGTGCTCTTGGGGTGGAGGAAACCGATGTGGAGTTTCTCGGCTCCAAGGCGGCTCTGCTCGTCAATCAGGCGGCAGCCTTTGGCCTTTGCGTCGGCCAGTGCCTGGTCGGTGTTCTCTACTGCGAAAGCGATGTGGTGCATACCGCCACGGCCGCCATTCTTCTCGATGAATTTAGCCACGGTGCTCTCGGGGCAAGTGGGGAGCAGCAGCTCAATCTTGGTTTCGCCGCATTTCAGGAAAGCGGTCTTAACTTTCTGGTCAGTAACTTCTTCAATGGCGTAGCATTTCAGGCCCATGACATTCTCCCAGTACTGGAGAGCTTCGTCCAGGTCAGTCACTGCAATAGCGATGTGTTCAATATGCGAAGGGGTCATTTTGAAAAAATTTTAAGTTGTTTATACTATTATTTTACTACTATTATTCTTTAATACATTGTCTCTCAGGGCAAAAAACTTTTACTCTGAAAATACAAAAATACAAAAAAAAATTAATATAGCAAAAAAACAATATGAATTCTTAATTAAGAGTGAAGGAGAACAGCCGCTGTGGACTCCGATGAGACAGAGTCCAAGGCAGCACTTCCACATTGACTATTAGAGATGTCATATTCCCTCATAGCGATAACAATTATCTTGTTTACAATCTTTTCAGCACTGCATTACACACTCACTTTCTTATGCAAATAAAAAAAAGAATTCGTTTGTACACATAAACTGCCGGCTCTCTCTGATTGCAATGTTGAAACTTACGTAGTCACTGAATATGAGTACACGTTTATCATTCTATACCAAATGCTGATATAACTATCGCTCTAGTACAAAGTAT
>DFDY01000161.1 GCA_002368955.1 Bacteroidales bacterium UBA3816 | reverse complement strand
AGGGAGCGGGAAAGCACGTTATTATCTCCCGAGGGGCTGAAAGCCAGCCCATTGAACCCCGCCGGGAGCCAAATGTTGATAACTCCTTTCCCGCTATACCAAAACTTATGTGTAATTTAGCATTCTCAAAAAAAGTGAGCCCATCGCGGTAAATAATTATATAATACAAAATTAGAAAGGAAAGCACTCATGTCATCTGATATGTTTTTAGATTTTGGCGATGATAATCAGCATCTTAAGCCCAAGGAGTATACCCAGTATTCTCCCAAGGAAATTATGGAATCCTCTATAGAATACTTTGGTGGCGACGAGCTAGCGGCCAACGTATGGATGAACAAATATGCCCTGCGCGAGGATGACAAAATCTATGAGCTGAACCCTGACATGATGCACCACCGTCTGGCGGCCGAGTTTGCCCGCATCGAGCAAAACTACCCCAACCCCATGTCGGAAGAAACCATCTATGAGTTGCTGAAAGACTTTAAATACATCATCCCGCAGGGCAGCCCCATGTCCGGCATCGGCAACAACTTCCAAGTGGTGTCGCTTTCCAACTGTTTTGTCATCGGCAACAGCGGCCCCAGCGACTCCTATGGCGGCATCATGAAGATAGACCAGGAGCAGGTGCAGCTGATGAAACGGCGTGGCGGCGTGGGTCACGACCTCTCGCACATACGCCCTGCCGGCAGCCCGGTCAAGAACAGCGCCCTCACCTCCACCGGCATCGTGCCTTTCATGGAGCGCTACAGCAACACCACCCGCGAGGTGGCCCAAGGGGGCCGGCGTGGAGCCTTAATGCTGACCATCAACATCAAGCACCCCAATGCCGAGCAGTTCATCGATGCCAAACTAGAGCAAGGCAAGATCACCGGTGCCAATATCTCTGTCAAAATAACCGACGAGTTCATGGAGTGTGTCCGCAGCGGCAAACCCTTTGTCCAGCAGTACCCTATCGACTCGCCCAATCCCACCTTCACCCAGGAAATCGACGCCCGCGCCCTTTGGAACAAAATCATCCACAACGCATGGGCCTCGGCCGAACCCGGCGTGATGTTCTGGGACACCATCATTCGTGAGAGCGTGCCTGACTGTTATGCAGACTTCGGTTACCGCACCGTCTCCACGAATCCCTGTGGTGAAATACCTCTCTGTCCCTATGATAGTTGCCGACTCATAGCCTGCAACCTCTACAGTTATGTCAAGAATCCCTTCACCCCGAAGGCCACTTTCGACTTCGACCTCTTCCGCGACCACATCATGAAAGGCCAGCGCCTGATGGACGACCTCATCGACCTGGAGCTGGAGAAAATCAACCAGATTCTTACCAAGATAGACAACGACCCCGAAGGCGAAGACATCAAAGGCGTGGAGCGCAACCTGTGGCTCAACATCAAGATGAAATGTCTGGAAGGCCGCCGCACCGGCTTCGGCATCACTGCCGAAGGCGACATGCTGGCCGCCATGGGCCTGCGCTACGGCACCGACGAGGCCACCGAGTTCTCCGTCAGCGTCCATCGCGCCCTGGCCTGTGCCGCCTACGGCTCCTCGGTCATCATGGCCAAAGAGCGCGGCTGCTTCCCCCTCTACGATGCCAACCGCGAGAAACTCAACCCCTTCATCAGCCGACTGGCCGATGCCGACCCCGAGATGTACGCCCAGATGGTACAGTATGGCCGCCGCAACATAGCCCTGCTCACCATCGCCCCCACCGGCACCGTCAGCATCTGCACCCAGACCACCTCGGGCATCGAGCCGGTCTTCCTCGTCAACTACAAACGCCGCAAGAAAATCAACCCCAACGACAAGGACTCCTCCAAACACAAAATCATCAAGGACGAGAACGGCGACTTCTTCGAAGAGTACAACGTGCTGCACCCCAAGTTTATCGACTGGCTGAAAATCAACAAAGGGTACACCATGGACCAAATCAACGCCCTCGAAGACAGCGAGCTTGACAAACTTGTCGAGCAGTCGCCCTACTATAAAGCCACTTCGGCCGACATCGACTGGGTGAACAAGGTCAAGATGCAAGGGGCCATCCAGAAATGGGTGGACCACTCCATCAGCGTCACCGTCAACATCCCCAAGGAAACCTCCGAGCAAATAGTAAGCACCATCTATATGACCGCCTGGGAGTCGGGCTGCAAGGGCTGCACCATCTATCGCGAGGGCTCGCGCAACGGAGTTCTCGTCTCCAAGAGCGAGGCCAACAAGAACGAAACCCCGTTTGGCGAAAACAAAGCCCCCAAACGTCCCAAGAAACTGGAGGCCGAGGTGGTCCGTTTCCGCAACGACCGCGAAGACTGGATTGCCGTGGTGGGCATGTACGAAGGCCGTCCCTACGAGATTTTCACCGGCAAGGCCGACAACTTCGTGCTGCCCAAATGGGTGGAGAAAGGCTACGTCATACGGGTCAAAGAGCCCGGCCAGGAGCACGCCCGCTATGACTTCCAATTCCTCGACCAGGACGGCTACCATGTCACCATCGAAGGCCTCTCCCGCATGTTCAACAAAGAATACTGGAACTACGCCAAGCTCATCAGCGGCATCCTGCGCCACGGCATGCCCATCCCCAATGTGGTGGACCTCATTGGCAAACTCACCTTCGATGTCGACAGCATCACCACCTGGTCCAACGGCGTCGCCCGCGCCCTCAAGCGTTTTATCAAGGACGGCACCGAGACCGGCGAGGTCTGCCCCGACTGCGGCGCCAAGATCATCTACACCGGCGGCTGCAAAAACTGCCCCAACTGCGGCTGGAGCAAGTGCTCTTAATCACGAACATTACTTACATTTGATATCCAGAAAAGGCCCTGTCTCTTGGGGCCTTTTCCATTTATGACCCTATGCGGCCCCAATGACAGATTTGGACAAAAGAGGTGGTCACCGCTGATTGGCGCTCACCCTCCCCTACCCTATGTTTCCCCTGTGTCCTCTTTGCTCATTGCAAGCAGAACTCTAGATTCAGGGCCACCGGACCCAAATGCCACTGCTTGGTGGATTCCTGCTCCAAGCGTCTATATGCATCAGAATAAGTAATATGATTATCCGCAATTGGCACATAGGCGAGGTCGTTTTCGTTCTCCGTGGCACATTGTGCCACTA
>DFDY01000047.1 GCA_002368955.1 Bacteroidales bacterium UBA3816 | reverse complement strand
CGTGTTGATAAGTTCATGAGCCGCTACGGCAAGTCTCAGAAGAAGTAAGATATATACATTCCACAAAGTAACAGACATTGGAAAGTGCGTCCTCGCGTAGTTGCATATGCGCTGGGACGCACTTTCTCATTCTAAACCAACCCAAACACGGCAAGCCCTATGAGAATGAAAAAAATCCTAATCACCCTGCTCACCATCGCCCTTCCCATTGCCTTTACCGCCTGCGGCAGCGACGACGACGACGATAGCCCCGGCACTCCGACCGTGGTGAACAACAACAAGAACAATGCCTCGCTGCAACCCGAGCTGGCCCGGCTGGAGTTTCCGAAGGTAAAAGGCGGAGCAAGCATTGTTGTTGTCCACAATGCCATACTCAACTCGAGGACCAACGAAAGGGGCGTTAACTACTGTACTGAGTGGGATACACAGAAAATGTCGCAACGATGGAGCTGCTATCAGATGTACGAAAGCATCAAAGACGGTAACACCACGCGCTATAATCCCGGCACTAACACCACACTTACGCCCACCAGCCAGTACCCCAACGACGAGTACATCACCAACAGCAGTTATCTTTTCTCCACCGATCCCTACAGGGGCTCCGGCTACGACCATGGCCACATCTGTCCTTCGGCCGACCGTCTGGGTTCCGCAGAGGCCAACCGCCAGACATTCTACATGACCAACATGCAGCCACAGGTCAACGGCTTCAATGCCGGCACTTGGCAGTATATGGAAAACATGATGCGAACATGGAACCGCAACGATTTCCGCGACACCCTCTACGTCTGCAAGGGCGGAACAATCGACAGCGAGGCCAATATCGCCGGCTATATCGGCAGTGGCAGCAACCGCATCCCCGTACCTAAGTATTTCTATATGGCCCTGCTCTGCAAGAACGCCCAGGGTTATAAGGCCATGGCTTTCTGGATTCAGCACAAGGCCGGCAACGACGACGGTCAGGCGCTGAAGCAGTATGTCATCTCCATTGATGAACTGGAACAGAAGACCGGCATCGACTTCTTCTGCAATCTGCCCGACGATATTGAGGAGAGGGTGGAAAGCAATGTAGCTCCCAATGCCTGGGGCTTCAAATAATCCCAAGCCCATACATATCATCGTCTTTACGCCAGTAGGACTAAAGCATCCTGTCGATAGAGGAAACCGGTCATTAAGCCAGAAATGTGCCTCCAATTGCACCCATTTCCAATTAATGCCTAATTGGGTTGCAATTAGTCGACTAATTAGACTCTAATTAATGCCTAATTGGCCTGTAATTAATGCCTAATTGCAGCGTAATTAGGGCCTAATTAGAGGTTAATTAATGCTTAATTGAAAACCACCCCCACACCGGACCGTAGTTCTGCGACCAGCATCCTGATGGCCGTTCTTCAAATAAAAGCCTAAGAACCGGAGAAAGCAGGACCAGTCTCCCTCATAGTAAGAATCTGCTAACTGCCAAGCTGGCACGGGAAATTGTAGGGGGGGGCAAAAAGAAAAGTGTCGCTATGACTCCATCACCGCGACACTTTATTTTAATTAAATCATTTGCTCAATAAACTGTTTTTTGCTTACTTACCTTACAACTAAATGATTATATTTAATGTGCAAATATACGAATAATTTTCCAATAATCATGAGTTTACCGGTTAATTTATCCGTTTTTTGCATTTATTTCACAATTACTGCTTGACGGCTGCGGTACGGACGATTTTCTTCTCGCCGGCCTTTGCTGCAGCACGGGTAGCGTCAGTGTCGAACATGCCCTTCTTGCTGTAGTAATAGTCATCGTAGTAATAGTCGTCATACCATCCCCACTCGTAGTAGCTGCCCCAGTTGTTGGGTGAGTAGGTCTTCTGCATGCGGAACGAAGAGCTGCTGCCGTCCTCGAAATCGATATAGCCGGTGAAGTAGCCACTCGACAGGCTGTAGTCGCGAATCTCGGCATAGATATCCTCTTCCACATAGTAGAGCTGGATAACCCTGTTGTACACCTGCCAGCGAATGTGGTTGGCCACATAGTAGGACTTTCTGCTGCTGTGATACCAAGGCGACGAACTGCCGAAGTAGTCCACCTGATAGCCCTCGCCGCTAGCATACTGATAAGGGTTCTTATCGAAATAGATGGTGCTGTAGTTGGCTACATACCCATTGATCATCACGCCCATATCACCCTCCCAGGCACCCTCGAGGGTGTAAGCCTCATACTCGTCGTCATCGGTGCACGAAACGAAGGTCATTGACAATGCCATCATGATCAGTGCCAAAAGTGTGAAGTTCTTTTTCATATTCGTATCTCCTATTCGTTAAACGGTTTATAATGTTGTTTCTATCTGTTTCTTGGTGCAAAGATAGTGAAAGTTTTCCCTCGCTCAAACGTATTTTACCTATTTCGTGATAGGGAAATCCCTAAAAAAGAATAAAACGTTTTGATTATTTCATAAAATACGCTATCTTTGTGGCAAAGAATTTCACATCAACCACAAAAAACAAAAAATGAGGACCATTTATGATTTCTCTGTCAAAG
>DFDY01000108.1 GCA_002368955.1 Bacteroidales bacterium UBA3816 | reverse complement strand
CCTCAACGCCGATTTGGGCAGACGTGTGCGTGGCAGTTACGGCCGCACCGACATTGCCCATCGAAACAATTGGCAAGACTATACCCATGACCTCATCAACGAGTACAGCCTCAATCCCGGACTCATGGGGAGTGTGAAATTGGGTGGCGAATATTTCTTTAACGAAAAAAACAGCCTGCTGCTATCCTATCAACTCAGAGGGGGCAGTCGCCAGCGGCAGAACTGGACCTATGCCCAAGACTTGCTCTACAACGACTCCATTTCCTATACCCAAGTCAATACCAGCCTCAACAGCAATATCAACCACTCCATCAACCTCCTCTACACGAAGAAATTCAATCGCAAGGATGAGGAGTTGACCTTCGATGCCACCTTCAGCACCCGTCAGGTGCATGGCGACGGCACCCAGGAGCAAACCTATGCCCACCTGTTGCCTAATTGGGACAACTACTACCTGCGCAACAGCATCACCACCAACCACCATCAGGCCCTTAATCTCAAACTCAACTACCTGCGCCCATTTGATAATGACTGGCGGTTAGAAACCGGCTACGAGGGTCGCCTCGACTGGCCCAACCAGCAGGCCGACTACTACCGCACCGAGTACAACCCCTCGCACGACCTATACAAATACTACGACTCGCTCTCCTCCACCCATTTCGACTACAATTTGCAGGTGCATGCCCTCTATGCCACCTTTGGGGGAAACTTCTCCGATGCCTTCTCCCTGCAGGCAGGGTTGCGAGGCGAATATGCCTACACCTATGGTCAGGATGTCAACCATCCTCTCACCCCTGCGGTTGAAAAGAGTTACTGGAAGCTTTATCCCACCCTCCATCTTTCCTATCAAATCAATGCCAAGCAGAGTGCACAGCTCAGTTACTCGCGCCGTGTGCGCCGTCCCCACATGTGGGACCTCAATCCCTACATCAATGTCATGGAAGGGCAGCATCTGGGATTTGGCAACCCCAACCTCGACCCCGAGTTCACCAACGCCTTTGAGCTCAGCTACAATCTGTCCCTCAACAAACTAAACCTCTACACCGCTGCCTATTATCGACAGAGTGACAACATGATTACCTGGTATGGATTTGTTTGGGACAGCCTTTCTGCTTCGCGCTACGCATGGTGGGAGCCCTACAATAGTCAGTACGACGGCTATTGGGCTGCCGGCCCGCAGAACCTTGCCAAGAGCTTCAACTACGGATTGGAATTCATCTTCGACTGGCAGGTAACAGCATGGTGGAAACTCAATGTCAGCCTCAACCTTTATAACGAACGCATCGAAGGCACCGAACTGCTCAACGACGACTATTCGGAGTTGTTTCAAGGCAGTGGTAAATTCAACTCATTCATGACCCTGCCACGCGACTGGACCATCCATTTCAGCGGCCAATACATGGCTCCTGGCTTAGACCTACAGGCCAAATTGGATGCCAGCTATTGGTTCGACCTTGCCGTCAAGAAAGAGGTGTTGGCCAAGCGTGGCACCCTCACGCTGCGCCTGAGCGACATTTTCTGCACTGGCGGTTGGGGACATATCAGCGACGGCCCTCAGCTCTATCGGTTTGTTAAGAACCATCGTCTTTCGCCCACCCTCACCATAGGCTTCTCCTACAAAATCAACAACGGCCTTAAACAGCAACCCCAGCTTCAAGAGAGCGACGAGGCTGCCAGCGAGAGTATTTATTAAATGACCTCAGTGCTATCAATCATGTACTACATTGCACATTACCAGTCGCCCTTGGGCAACATCACCATGGCATCCGACGGCAAATCCTTGGTGGGTTTGTGGTTCGAAGGGCAGAAATACTATGGTGCAGGCATTGGACTTGATTGTCAAGTGCGTCCCATATTGCCCATTTTTAGCCTAACCTGTTGTTGGCTCAACGAATATTTCAGCTCTCGAGAGCCGAGTTTCACCCCTCCCATTTTGTTGCTTGGCAGCACCTTCCGACAGCGAGTATGGAATGAGCTGCTGAAAATCCCCTATGGTTCTACCGTCTCCTATGGTGCCATTGCCCAACGTCTGGCTATTGCTCAACCCGAGGTATGCGTGTCGGCACGTGCTGTGGGTGGCGCTGTGGCACACAATCCCATCTCGCTGATCGTTCCCTGCCACCGTGTGGTAGGGGGCAATGGCTCGCTGACAGGTTATGCTGGCGGATTGGAGAGGAAAGTGCAGCTCTTACAAATGGAAAGATCATTAGCTTCCCCTGCCTTAGAAGAAATGAGGAAGGATAGTTCCTCAAAACAATTCGTCGATGATTTCCCATTCGTCAAGTATCACTAAAAAAACTACTATTCGTCTAAACTCAGTTCAAAATCGATCAATAATTACTGATTAATAAAAATAAATCACCATGAGAATACCATTTTTCAAACTACTCGTATTAGCCATGTTGCTGTCAGCCACCATGAGCTCCTGCATTGTCTACCATGCCCCAACCACCAGCCTGCCTTTGTTGGCAGAGAAAGGCGAGAAGCAACTGGAGGCTTCGCTTTCTGCTTCGGCCCCCTTGGGGCTTGCTCCGGCACTGAATGTCTCCTTTGCCTATGCACCCACCAACCTCCTCTGCACTCAGGCAGCCGTCAGCTTCACCAATGAAAAAGCGTTCCAGGCGCAGCTGCAGGCGGGTATCTATAAGAATTTTCAGCCCGCAGTGCTGGAGTGGTATGTCGGCTATGCCTACGGCACCTCCTATTCAGGCAAGTCTTCCGATCTGAACAAGGACAATTTTTATTACGACGGCTATTATCAAATACCCTTCACTCAGCTCAATTTTGGCTTCCGCAAGCTGTTGCATGGCTTTGTTGATTTGGGCGTTGGCTTCAAAGGTGGCCTGATGTTGCCCCATTGGGATAAAGTACTGATTGCCGATGATGGCACCCTCTCTCCCGAATACACTTTCGACAGCCCCTTGGGACTATTCGAGCCTCAACTCATGCTGCGCTTTGGTTTTCAACAGGTCAAGCTGACCCTCAGTCTCGCCTATACCCACCTCTCAGGCATCGAATATGGCAACACCCCCTTCACCTACGAGCCTATTGGAATAGGCTTGGGTGTGAACTGGAGCTTCTAAGGATAAACCCAAATCGGTCATTAGGCCGACTTTACAATCAATCTCTCTTTTTCAGGTCTGTTTTTGCCATATCAGCATCTCATTATGTTCCATGACGTTACTTGGACTCGGCAGAGCAAGCAAGCTTCCTCTGCTCTCTAAAAAAACGTTGCTCCCATTCGGTCGCGACGTTATTTTAAGCAACGTTCGGCATCTTGTCCACATCCCTGTCTCGCCGTAGCCCGCTACGCCGTCACCAGCGATGAGGCCAATCTGCTCGAAACAAATACTAATCTGGCATAACCCCTAATGACCGATTTGGGTTAAGCTATAGCGTGAATCTTTGTTAGTATACTATCAGTTGGCGTGTAGTAGCGCCTGCGGCATTTCGGGCCCGAATGAGGTAGATGCCGGCAGGGAGTTGCCGTATGTCGAGCATGATGGTTTGTGGGGCATTGTGGCATTGACCTTTGGGGGTAGGTAAGTACTATAGGTGATGGCCTTGCAGGTCGATCAACTCAAGCTCCGTTGGCGCCTGGTAAAAAGTGATTCTCAATTGCAGGTGTGCAGGACAGGACGCGAGAGTAAAAGCCGGATTGCCGTTAGATGGAGGCGTGCTGATGCTCTCAGGTGTGTGTGGTTCCTGTTGGGCGGTGAATGATGTGGATTGCTGGGTGGTCATGCAGTGGCGCATGGCTTTGAGAGAGATTGTGTATTCGCCTTCAGCAGCGTAGGTATGCTGGAGCATTTGTTGGTCGGATGCCACAAAGAGGGTGTCAGAGCCGTCGCCCCAAAGGATGCTGACGCTGTCGAACATCCGCCGCGACGGGAAATTATTTTGTGGATTGCAAATCCTTATAATAAGTTGCGTCAGATTGCAAATCTGCCGCAACGCTGTCGAACATCCGCCGCGACGGGTGCGGCAGGTATGTGTAGAGCGAGCCTCCCCGTGCCTTATCCCGCCTGATAATGTAGTACATCCACTCGATTGAGACGCACGTCTTGCCCTCACGTTTCCGGACACTGGCAATGGCCTCGGGCGACCAATGCCGCTTGAGGCACTGCTCGATTTCCTGCCAGTCCGCTTTCGACAGTTTTCTCGGCCTACAGGGAACCGACTTTTTTAATCTCGGAGAACTGCTGCGCGTCGAATGCGACGTAGTGGCGGTGCATGTTGGAGTTCCTTTTTATCTCCCTGCTGACGGTTGATTTGCTGACATCTATCAATTTCGCGATAGCCGACAGCGACATTTTTTTTCTCAGACACACAGAAATTGTGTATTTTTGCACTTTGGTAATGTGATTATATCTTTTCATTTGACAACAAAAAAAGTAGTCATTTTACCTGAGAGTACCAAATTCTGGTACTCTTTTTTTCTACTCAGTGTTGAACTTGTAACTGGAATTTAGAAGCAGGGCATGGTGTCCCGACCAGCTCAAAGGAGGCACTGAGGTTACCTATATAGACTACACGAAAGTTAAATAAATCACTGAAATACCATTATTTCCAATAGCATCTAAAAAGACAGCACCCGCTTTTTAGATTTAGTTAGAATATACGGCCAGTTTTACTTTCAGTAACCGGCCATATTTATTATCAAAAGTCAGCCAAATTTATTGTCAGAAATCGGCCAAATTATATAATAAAAAAAATAATCAGCCGTTATTAATGACAAAATCTATTGGAAATGAAGGAATATAAAAGCAGGATTGCTGACCAGATGTTGCATCAGAAGTTAGAGTCGTCAGGAGCTGTTTTAGTGCAGGGCCCCAAATGGTGTGGCAAAACGACTACAGCGGAACAAATTGCTGCAAGCAAACTCTATATGAATGACCCTGACGAACAGATGGAGAATCTGCGTATGGCATCGATGGCAACACGTAGACTTCTGGTAGGGAAAGCCCCACGGTTGATTGATGAATGGCAACTTGCTCCCCAGCTGTGGGATGCCATCCGCTTTGAGGTGGACCATCGCGACGACCATTTTGGCCAGTTTATCCTGACGGGTTCTGCGGTTCCACCCGACAAGAGCGCAATGAAACATTCAGGCACGGGTCGGTTTTCATGGTTAACGATGCGAACCATGTCATTGTGGGAATCGGGCGACTCTACAGGTGAAGTCTCTTTGATGAGCCTCTTCAATGGCGGTGAGGCCGATGCAGGGGAAAAGAAAATGGAGATTGAGCGCATTGCCTACCTAATTTGCCGTGGAGGCTGGCCCGGAACATTGGGAATGAAGGAGTCTGCAGCGCTCAGACTGGCGTTTAACTATGTTGATGCTGTGGCTGAGAGTGACATGTCTCGCGTAGATGGTGTTTCAAGAGACAGAGAATATGTCATGCGGCTTCTTCGCAGTTATGCTCGGCATCAAGGCAGTCAGGTGTCTGTCAAATCACTTTGCGATGATATGGTCACCAACGATGGTGAGATGAGCCCGAGCACCATCAACTCCTACTTACACGCCTTGCGAATGATTTTTGTCATTGAGGACATGTGCGCCTGGAACCCGAACCTCCGAAGCAAGACCGCAATAAGAACCTCGGACACGCGATATTTTACAGACTCATCTATTGCGACAGCTGCACTGGGCCTCGGTCCTGCAGACTTGCTTTCGGATCTGAATACAATGGGGCTCTTGTTTGAAACTATGGCGGTTAGAGACCTGCGTGTTTATGCCGATGCGTTGGATGGCCATGTGTACCATTACCGTGACAAAAACGGCTTGGAGTGCGATGCTGTGATACACCTGAGGAATGGCAAATATGGATTGGTAGAGATAAAACTCGGCGGTGAGAAACTGATTGACGAAGGAGCTGCTAATCTTTGCACATTAGAGAAAAAGATTGACGTCGAACGCATGAATGCACCGGACTTCAAGATGGTGCTTGTCGGCGTGGGCAAATACGCCTATCGTCGCGACGATGGCGTTCTGGTCGTGCCAATTGGCTGCTTGAAGGACTGATTGCCCATTGCGGATATAGTATCAACAATAAGAACTCAAAGTTGGTGTTCTTTTCTCTATACCTTCTTGGAGTATTGTAAGTGGTTCATTGGGCTTCAAGTGTGTGAATAGCAAAATCTTACGAAATTATATGCCTATAGACTCCAAATCCTTATTATATTGCGTTAGATTGCAAATCCGTGGCAACGAACGTATTAGTTTTTTTAATCTATATGATTGTCCTAAATTGGTACATAGGTAAGGTCGTTTCGTTCTCCGTGGCACTTCGAAATTGAGAATGGAGAAAGGGAAATTATCCAGATACGGAATCCAATTCTCAATTCTCAATTCCCAATTCTCAATTCTCAATTCCCAATTCCCAATTCTCGATTCTCAACTTCTATGGCAAGGACTCCTTGTCGGCACCGAATCATGCAGTCGCGGCACTGGGTACGATTTGGTGCAATAGAAAGTATCTGCATGATATACACCACACTGACAGCACTGTATGGTCGAGGGCCTTCCTTTTCCAGGCAATGGCTAATGGCCCCCAATATTTATCATGTCAATGGGCTGGATGCCCAACTTGTCGACCTTCAAAAGGATAGAATGCTGCGGTTCGAACCGCAACGTATAGGGCTGGCTCTTACCATGGTGGTTCACGATAATACGACGGGTGGCACCCGTGTCGCTGTATGCATAGCGGTATTGGAGAGGATAACTAATTGTCAGAGAAAGAGGATTGGCAAAGAAGATATAATAAGTGTCTGCTTCCTGCCGACACCAAAAGTCTGGCAGACTTTCGCCCTCTATTAGGGGTGCGGCTTGGATGATCGAGGCGCTGCTGCCCACATTGCGACACTGATGCAGCAGCCTAAGACTTTCGGCATAGTCATTGTGCTTCACTTTGCCAGGCTCTTTCGGGTCACGCACCATGCAAATGGGCAGTCCTTCTTGGGCAAGGCGCAACACCTCCCTCAAGGCCTCCCGATCCATATACTCCACATCTATGTACAGTGCTTTGAAGTTGCAGGCACCGCAAT
>DFDY01000176.1 GCA_002368955.1 Bacteroidales bacterium UBA3816 | reverse complement strand
CGGTCCCAACCGTTCTCTTCCATCTCCTTGATGTATTCGGGCAGGGCATCGGGATAAGCATCCTGCGGGTTGCCGTCGTAGAACTCGAAGTTGTTCTTCTTGGCCAGCTCGACGATTTCGGGAGCCAAGGGACCGGGCAGTTTGCCGGCGCGTCCAAGAATCATGTTCCAGCTGTCCTTGTCGATCTGGTTGAAACGGGGCTTGCCTTGTGCCAGGGCCATGATGTTCATCAGGGCGATGTTCTTGGTGTACTGGCTGAAGGGGGTTACCAGTGGGGGATAGCCGAGCATAGGCCAGATATAGGCCACTTCCTGGAATAGCTGGACGGTCAGTTCGTCGAAGGTGACTTCGGGCTTGCCGTTCTTCTTGAGGGCCATGTTGATGGCGTGGTGAACGCCTTTCAGGTCGCTCATCATGCTGCCCATCATGCCGCCGGGCAGGCCGCAGCCTACCAGCATGGAGGTGCAGATGCGGTTGGCGGGGTTCACATACAGACCCAGGAAGTCGTCGAGGAACGACTGTGTCAGGGCGCGGGTCTCCATGTAGGCTTTCATGTTGATGTCCTTGACCAGGAAACCGTCCTCCTTAAGCATGGCCTGCACGGCGATGATGCCGGGATGGACCATACCCCAGGCGAGGGGCTCCATAGCGGTGTCGATGACATCGGCGCCTGCGCGGGCCACCTCGAGCACCGAAGCCATAGCGAAGCCGGGACCTGTATGGCCGTGGTACTGCACGATGATGTGGGGATATTTCTTCTTGATTTGGTACACCAATTTGCCCAGCATGGTGGGACGGCCGATGCCGGCCATGTCCTTCAGCGCAATCTCGTCGGCACCGAATTCCACCAGCTTGTCCACAATGCCCATGTAGTATTCCACCGTGTGGATGGGTGAATAGGTGATGCTCAGGGCGGCCTGGCTGATCATGCCGGCCTCTTTGGCGTATTTCACCGACAGCTCAAGGTTGCGCACGTCATTCAGTCCGCAGAATGAGCGCATGATGTCGACACCCTGTGCCTTCTTCACCTTGGGCATCAACTGGCGTACATCCTTCGGCACACCGTACATGCGCAGGCCGTTCAGGGCACGCTCCAGCATGTGGGTCTGGATACCGGCTTTGTTGAACTCTTTGGTCCATGCACGCACCGACTTGTTAGGGTTCTCGCCATACATGAGGTTTACCTGCTCGAAGGCACCGCCGTTGGTCTCGATACGGTCGAAGCAACCCATCTGCACGATGGCGGGTGCCACCTGCACGAGTTGGTCCATACGGGGTTGGTATTTGCCCGACGACTGCCACATATCGCGGTAAACCAAACTGAATTTTATTTCTCTTGCCATAAAAAAATAAGTTGTAACGAACTAATTATAAAATATTTTGATATAAAAAACTTCTACCCAACTAAATGCAAAGATAAATATATTTTGCCGATTATTGAACTTTTTAAATCTTTTTAAATCTTTTTATCATAATGCTGGTTCAGCACCGGGGTGTGCGGAACTGGACGACAAGCATGCTCCCGGACCGCACACCCCCGTTCACTCCCCCATTACAGGTAGTTACCACACTCTCATACCCCTAGTTTCCGTCACCCTTGTTGGCCCTTTTCGGATATAAAACGAACCCACCTCAATTCGCTGTGCCTCAGTGATAATTGTTCTATGTATTTTCTATATATTTTCTCCATTTATTCTCTATATATTCTGAGAGATAAATAATATAGGATAGACAGCCGGACATTATAGAATGCATAATGCGGGGCGAGTGGGAACGCATAACTGGGTTCAAGGCAGGCGGTGTGGCCGTTAGGGATGGTGCAATAGGTGGTGGAGGGCTGTCATGTTCGGTTTTTTTCGTATCTTTGCAATCTGTGGGGCGGGGTTGCCCCTGAGTTGAATAATCGCGAATAGTTATGAATATCTATCTTTTAGCCATTGCTGTGCTGCCTGTGTTGGTGCTGGCGATTGTGGTGTACTCGGGCGACAAATACGGTAAAGAGCCTTTCGGGATGTTGTTGAAGGCGTTCTTGTTTGGAGCGTTGACGATTCCTCCGGCGGCCTTTATGGAGCAGATTCTGTCGATGTTTACTCCCTCCATGCCGGTGTTGAGCGCTGTGTATACCGGTTTTGTGGTTGCGGGCAGCAGCGAGGAGCTGTGGAAACTGCTGTTTCTGCTGCTGGCGATATGGGGCAGCCGCCATTTCGACGAGTATTACGACGGGGTGGTGTATGCCTGTTTTGTGTCGCTGGGGTTTGCCTGTTTCGAGAATGTCTCGTATGTGTTCGGGCAGGGGACCTTTGTTGATGCGCTGGCCACGGGGTCGGTGCGTGCGGTGCTGTCGGTGCCCGGCCATTTCCTCTTCGGTGTGATGATGGGATATTATGTGGCCTTGGCCAAGTTCGACCACGGGCACAGGTTTGGCTATCTGCTGCTGGCGTTCTTGGTGCCGATGCTGCTGCACGGCACGTTCGACGCGTTGCTGATGATTCCCGAGAGCATGGGCAGCGGCAAGGCCGGTGTGTCGGGCCTCCTCTTTGTGGTGCTGCTGTGGTTCGATATACGGATGTGGAAGTGGGGCGTACGCCGCATGCGCCGACTGCAGGAGTTGTCGAAGCAGCAGGATGCCGACAGACAATATCCGTTCAGGGGTTTCACGTGGGACTTCTGAGCCGTCGGCACTTGTCTCCGTGAGGAGGTGTTACCAGTCTTGCACGTGACGCTGGGCGTTGGCTACTTTCAGTCGGTAGCCCAGACTTATGGTCACGATAACAGGCCGTATGTCGTAGTATTCGACGCGGGTGCTGTTGTTCAGCTCCTTGATGTTGCC
>DFDY01000158.1:8966-13745 GCA_002368955.1 Bacteroidales bacterium UBA3816 | reverse complement strand
AATAATAAAGTAATTATATTAATTAAGCATGTGTAGTATGGATGCACAGGCAACGAACTAACTAAACATTATCTACTATGCGTATAACACTTGAACAAATATCGCCCAAAGAGTATGAGGGCAACTTGATTTTCCTTTATGGCAACGAGGTGGCAGATCGCAATTTGCCGCTAGGCAGAAAAGAAATAGAATGCCTCAAGCAGCGACGTGCGGATGACCCCTATGCGGTGGTGGCTTTCGACCGGCTGCCTTGGCGCCTTTTTGTTGTGAATTTTGATGCCGAGAAACCCGGCGACGAAAACCAGGAGAAGCTGCGCCGCAGTGCGGACAAGGTGGTGGCCATGCTGAAGGAGGCAAAGCAGACTTCGGCAGGGTTGACTGGCGATGGCGTTATTCCGGAAGAGGTGGTTGCTTTCTTAGAGGGTATGGTGCTTTCGGATTACACTTTCGACCGATATAAAGGGCAGCAACCCGCCCATGTCGAGTCGTTGGCTGTAGATTCCACCTTTCTCTCCCAGGAGGAGTTAGACCGGAATCTGCGGCTGTGGAATCGTATCTTCTGGTGTCGTGAATGGGTAAACCTGCCGGTTGCCGACCTCAATGCGCAGGAGTTTGCCTCCGAATTGGAGGACATTGCCAAGGACCTGGGGGTCAGTTGCACCCTTTTCGACAAGAAGAAAATCGAGGCCTTGCGTATGGGTGGCCTCCTTGGGGTCAACAAGGGCAGCGTCGACGAGCCCCGTTTTGTGGTGCTAGAGTACCACCCCGACAATGCCGTCAACGGCAAACCTGTGGCTCTCGTGGGCAAGGGAGTGATGTACGACACAGGCGGACTGAACATCAAGCCAGACGACTATATGCGTGAAATGAAGTCAGACATGGCCGGAGCCGCTACGATGGCATCGGTGGTCTTTGCAGCAGCAGAGAACCATCTGCCGGTACATGTGGTGGCCTTGCTGCCCATGACCGACAACCGTCCGGGATTCAACGCTTATGCCGCCGATGACATACTGACCATGTATGACGGCACCACCGTTGAAGTGGTTAACACCGATGCCGAAGGCCGTCTCATTCTGGCCGATGCCATTGCCTATGCGGTGGCCAACTATGCCCCCGAGCTCATCATAGATGCCGCCACACTCACCGGTGCCGCCGTCCGCGCCATTGGCACCTATGGCATTGCCGCTATGCAGCAGAATGCCGACAATCCCTTCAACCTGCTCAAGATTCTGGGCAACCAAATCTATGAGCGCATTGCCGAGTTCCCTTTCTGGCCCGAGTATGACAAACTCATCGAGTCCGACGTGGCCGACATTAAAAACTGCGGCATCGCTCAGGCTGGTGCCATCACCGCCGGCAAGTTCTTGGCCCATTTTGCCAAACAGACCCCCTATATCCATCTCGATATTGCCGGAGTGGCCTTCTTCTCCAAGAAACAGGACTACTATGCCGCCGGTGCCTCTGGCTATGGCATAAGGCTGCTCTATGCTTTTCTGCAAACCTACGACATGACTATCAGCAAATAAAAACCTTATAGAAACAACTAGCACAATGCAGCCTTCACTGCTCCGTGCCCAATAAAAAACAACGCAACACATGGAAGATAAAAAAAATACACCCCGCATTCGTTTAGGCATCACTCAGGGCGACATCAACGGCGTGAGCTACGAAGTCATCCTCAAGACCTTCAGCGACAACCGCATGTTCGACATATGCACCCCGGTGCTCTACGGCTCCACCAAAGTGGCCTCCTATCACAAAAAGCTGCTCCATCTCCATCAAGACTTGGCTTTCAACGGCATCCATGACGCACAGGCCGCCGAAGATAAGAAGTTTAACATCGTCAACCTCACCCCCGACGAGATAAAGATAGACGTGGGCAAACTCACCGAAGTGGCCGGTGCCCAGTCGCGCCTCTCCCTCAACCGCGCCTGCGAGGACCTCAAGAAAGGGGCCATAGATGTCCTGGTCACTGCCCCCATCAGCAAGAAAAATATCCAGTCGCCCGAGTTCGACTTCCCAGGCCATACCGAATACCTCTCACACCAGTTTGGTTGCAGCAGCCTTATGATTATGGTCTGTGACCGTATTCGCATCGGCATTGTCACCAACCACCTTGCCATCAAAGATGTTCCGGCAGCCATCACCCACAACCTCCTTTTCGACAAAATCATGCTCATGAATGAATCGCTCAAGCGCGATTTTGGCGTGCCCATTCCCAAGATTGCCGTTCTGGCACTCGACCCTCATGCGGGCGACAATGGTGTAATTGGCACTCAAGACAACTCGGTGGTGAAGCCCGTCATAGATGAAGTGCAGTCCAAAGGAGTGCTTGCCTATGGTCCCTATCCTTCCGACGGTTTCTTTGGCAATGGTGACTTCAACAAGTTCGACGGAGTCCTAGCCCTCTATCACGACCAGGGTCTTATCCCATTCAAACTCATGTCTTTCACCGATGGTGTAAACTTCACTGCCGGATTGCCCTACGTCCGTACCTCTCCAGCCCACGGCACGGCTTTCGACATTGCCGGTCACGACAAGGCCAGCGAGCAGTCGTTCCGTCGGGCCGTCTATCTGGCCTGCGACATACAGCGCAACCGCAAAGAATACGACGAACTCACCTCTGACCCGCTCGACTGATGAAAAAACTGGTTCTGTTTGACGGCATGGCCATGGTCTACCGTGCCTTCTATGCGCTCAACGGCTCAGGCCGCATGAATTCCAAGGGCATGAACACCTCGGCCGTACTGGGTTTCACCACCACCCTCTACGACCTTCTCAAAAAGCTCAAGCCCACCCATGCCGCCGTGGCCTTCGACCTCCAGAAACCCACCTTCCGCCACGAGATGTACGACCAGTACAAGGCCAACCGCGAAGCCATGCCCGAAGCCATTCAGGTGGGACTGCCCTACGTCAAGCAGATTATCCAGGCTTTCAACATACCCATCCTCACCTGCGAAGGCTACGAGGCTGACGATGTCATTGGCACCACTTCGGCATGGGCTGAGGAACACGGCTTCGACCAGGTGCTTATGGTCACCCCCGACAAGGACTTTGGCCAACTGGTCACACCCCACGTCTTCATGTACCGTTTCGGCCGTATGGGCAAACCCGACCAAATCATGGGGGAGCAAGAGGTGCTGGAAAAGTTCGGCGTCAGCCGCTGCGAACAGGTCAAGGACCTTCTGGGCCTTTGGGGCGATGCGTCTGACAACATACCCGGCATACCTGGGGTAGGGGAGAAGACTGCCAAGAAACTCATTGCCCAGTTTGGGTCAATTGAAGAGATGGTTGAACACAAAGACGAAATAAAGAATGACAAGATTCGCAACTTGGTGTCCACCTATGGTCAGCAGGCCATCTTTAGCAAGCTCTTGGCCACCATCTCGCTGACGGCCCCCATCACTTTGGACGAGGAGTCGCTACTCCTTCAGAAGCCTAACTATCAGCAACTGCAGCAACTCTTTGCCGAGTTGGAGTTCCGCAACCTCTCCAAGCGCATCTTTACCGACCTTTCTGTCTCCGACCCCTCTGAGGCCCAACTCTTTGCCGCTGCCAAGCCACAACCCCAGAGGCAGCCGTCGCTCTTCGACCAGCCGTCGCTCTTTGACGCTCCAGCGGTTGACGACAGCCGTGCAGTGGAAATACGTCACCTCTCACAGTTTCCCACCACGGGAGACGTGGCCGTATACGTCTCCGGTGCCACCCTCTTGCTGGCTTTCAGTGCCGACGAGGTCTACTCATCATTGGTGGGCGACATAGATGTGCCCCGCCTACGCCAGCTCCTTCAGAATCCCGACTCCCTTAAACTCTGCTACGACCTCAAGGCCCTCAAGTACATCCTACGTGAGCTTGATATAGAACTATCCGGCCAAGTATTTGACATACAACTGGCTCACTATCTCATCGATGCCGAAGCCCGTCACGAGCTAAGCAGTATCGCACGTGGAGCCCTTGGATATGAGCCCGCTGACGCAGTTGAGTCGGCTGCCATCCTCTGGCAGGTCTATCCCCTCTTGGCCGCTCAGATGACCGATGCTGGCCTCAACCACCTCTATTCTGATGTCGAGTTGCCGCTAGTGGATGTGCTCATCAGCATGGAAGAAGAGGGTGTTCGTATCGATGTAGACGCCCTTAAAGACTACTCCGCGCGGCTATCACAGGAACGCGAAGGACTAGAAAAGGAAATCTTCCAGTTGGCCGGTGCTCCATTCAACATTTCCTCACCCAAGCAGTTGGGCGAAGTCCTGTACGAAAAGCTCAAGGTCACGGACAAGCCCTCACGCACCGCCACCAAGCAATATTCCACCGCCGAGGACGTGCTTCTCAAACTCAAAGACAAGCACCCCATCATTGACAAGATTTTAGAATACCGCTCGCTCAGCAAACTTATCGGCACTTATCTCGACAGTTTTCCCAAGCTCATCAACCCTGCCACCCATCGGCTCCACACTGTCTACAACCAGACCGTGACAGCAACTGGCCGTCTCTCCAGCAGCAACCCCAACCTGCAAAACATACCTATCCGGACCGAACGGGGCCGAGAAATACGCAAAGCCTTTGTTGCCCGCAATGACGAATACCTGCTTTTGGCAGCCGACTATTCGCAGATAGAGCTGCGCATCATTGCCTCTTTGGCCAACGACCGCCACATGATAGAGGCCTTCGCCAATCACTACGACATCCATGCTGCCACTGCTGCCAAGATATACAAACTGCCTATCGAAGAGGTCACTAAAGACCTTCGCCGCAATGCCAAGTCCGTCAACTTCGGCATCG
>DFDY01000158.1:2484-8918 GCA_002368955.1 Bacteroidales bacterium UBA3816 | reverse complement strand
AACTTCGGCATCGTCTACGGCATCAGTGCCTTTGGCCTCAGCGAACAACTTGGCATACCTCGCAAAGAGGCATCCGCTCTTATCGACGAATATTTCAACCAATATCCTGACATCAAGCGATACATAGACCAAAACATTGCCTTTGCCCGTCAGCACGGCTACGCCCAGACACTCTTAGGCCGTCGGCGCTATCTGGCCGACATCAATTCCCGCAATGCCTCGGCACGCAACTTTGCCGAGCGCAACGCTGTCAATATGCCCATTCAGGGCACCTCGGCCGATATGATAAAGATTGCTATGATAAGCATCTACCGCCAGTTCCGCCAACTGGGGCTCAAGTCGCGCATGATTCTGCAAGTCCACGACGAACTGGTCTTCGACTGCTATAAGCCCGAAGAAACTCAGGTGCGCCAAATTGTAAAGGAGGCTATGGTCAACGCCCTGCCGCTCTCCATTCCCATCGAGGTCAGTATCGACGTGGGTCCCGACTGGCTCACTGCCCACTAACGGATTGTAATAACTGATAATAAAAAAACATAATAAACCATGAAAAAGATTTTACTCTTCTTAACCCTTTTTGTGATGGGTACGCTGTCTTCCGTGCAGGCTCATCCCTACACCGACAGTGCCGACTTCTCGGCCGTATGCTCTTCTGGCCAAGTGCTGTATTACAAAATTGTGGACTTTGGCGAAGTATACGTCTGGTATCAGGAAGAATACCCCGAAATGCTTGGCGGTTTCATCAACGTGCCACGAACCGTGCGCTACAATGGCGACAACTATGTTGTCACTGGCATCGGTGACGGTTGCTTTTCAAACTGCATCCGAATTCAAGGTGTGACACTTCCCACCACCATGTTCAATATCGGCGCGGCTGCCTTTGCCCACTGCACCGACCTGCGTTTCATTGAAATGCCCAAAACTCTCGCCGTTATAGGCGCGCGCGCCTTCGAGGACTGCACTTCGCTCATCGACGTAGTCATGCCCAATTCGGTGTGGGAACTCGGTGCCTATGCCTTCAAAGACTGCGTCAACGTCCGCCATTTTGTCATCTCCCATGGTCTCACAGTCATCCCTGAAGGTTGTTTCGAAAACTGCGCCTCAGTAACTGACTATCTCATTCCTGCCAATATCACCACCTTGGGCTGTGGAGCCTTTGCTGGATATGCCAAGCTTTCCTCTGTACTCTTTCTCGGCACAGTCCCGCCCACGCCCGCATGCACTTCTGAGCCTGCCTTTGGACGCGAAATTCCCATCACCGTCACACGTCAGGCCTTCGATGCCTACAAGGCCTCCTATATCTGGGGCCAATATACCATCAAGTCGATGTAGCTTTCTTTCTCTATAAAACAAAAGGCTGCCACATCCTGTATGCGGCAGCCTTTTTGTATGCTCGGAATGAGAGTGATGTCTAGCGGGTGCACGTCCCGAGTGAGCCCCCGATGGGGTAATCACATTTCGGATACCCTAGGAGGTGAACCATGTGCCATGGAGAATAAAAACTACATGGAGGCTATATGCCAAAAATGAGTCCTACTTTATCCCAGCCCGTCTCGAAAACCATAGCATTATAAGTGCACATAAAAGAGATGCCGCAGCCTCGAAAGACTGCGGCAATATGAGGCCGAGGCAATAGACTTTTGCCAACACTGGCCTCTGATGATGATGATTGTTCTTTGTTTTATAGAGCCATGTCTTGCAGGAACTTGACGCTGGCGTGGATGTGCTTGTACATGATTTGGTCGATGTCGACAAAATTGACCACTTTGCGGTATTCGGAAACGAGGTTCTCGATGAAGGGGCTGCTCTTGAGGCCTTCCTGATGGCGGAAGTCCAAAGCCTGTGCGGCATCGAAAAGTTCTATTGCCATCACGCGCTCGGTGTTTTCCATCACTTTGTAGCACTTAGTGGCGGCATTGCCACCCATGCTGACGAGGTCTTCCTGATTCTGACTGCTGGGGATGCTGTCTACGCTGCAAGGGGTGCAGAGTTGTTTGCTCTGGCTTACGATGGAGGCGGCGGCATACTGCGGAATCATGAAGCCGCTGTTGAGGCCTGGCTTGGCCACTAGGAAGCTGGGCAGGCCGCGTTTGGCATCGATGAGTTGGTAGGTGCGGCGTTCGCTGATGCTGCCCAGTTCGGCAACGGCAATGGCCAGGAAGTCAAGCACCATGGCCAGGGGCTCGCCGTGGAAGTGACCACCGCTGATAACCATATCCTCGTCGGGGAGGACAATGGGGTTGTCGGTAGTAGAGTTGATTTCGGTCTCAATGACGGAAGCCACATAGGCTATCGTATCTTTGGCAGCACCATGCACCTGCGGGGCGCACCGGAAGCTGTAGGGGTCCTGCACATGTTCTTTGTGGCGGGCTATAATCTGGCTTCCCTCGGTATACTTGCGCACGGCGGCAGCCGTCTCCA
The DNA here is from genome assembly GCA_002368955.1 of Bacteroidales bacterium UBA3816. Taxonomy (GTDB): domain Bacteria; phylum Bacteroidota; class Bacteroidia; order Bacteroidales; family P3; genus Colimorpha. The sequence goes on along the minus strand of DFDY01000158.1, from coordinate 6,497 downwards.
GCTGACCTTTGTGGGGACGCACCATATGAAGGCTCTCGTAGAAAGGCTCAATGCGACCGTCGAAAGCATCGAGGCTAAGCGACAGGAGCATGTCGGCCTGTCTGCTGAGGCGTTGGGCTTTCATTATGCACCAAACAGCGTAGCTGCTCATGAACTGCGTGCCATTGAGAAGGGCGAGACCTTCCTTGCTCTGCAGCTCGATGGGTTTCCAGCCCAGTTCGGCATAGACTTTCTGGACATCGCAACGAGTGCCTTTATAGTACACGTCGCCCATGCCCAGAATGGCGGGCAACATGAGGTTGGCCAAGGGGCAGAGGTCGCCGCTGGCACCCAGGCTACCCTGCTGGTAGACAACTGGCAGCACGTCGTTGTTGTAGCAGTCAATCAAACGTTGCACCGTTTGCAGTTGTGCCCCGCTATAGCCAAAACAGAAATTCTGAGCCTTGAGCAGCAGCATTAGGCGCACTACCTCTTGGGGTACTTCGTCGCCCACGCCGCAGGCATGGCTCATGACCAGGTTCTTCTGCAGTTGGCTGAGCTGTTCCTTGCTGATAGAGATATTGCAGAGTGAGCCAAATCCAGTGGTGACACCGTATATGGGTTCCTTCTGGGTTTCCATCTTCTTGTTCAGATAGTCGCGGCATTTCTGAATGCGGCGTTTGGCCTCGTCGCTAAGGGCTAGGGTCATTTTGTTGTCAACGATTTCCTTGACCTTGGAAATTGTTAGTCTTTCTTCGGGATTGATATTGTAAACCATGACAGTCTTTTTAAAAGGGGTTGTTTGTTAGTTCTTTTTGAGTTGATAGTGGCTCTGTATTGTTGGTGAATATTATTATTCCAACTGGGCGTGAGCTTTCTGGGCAATGTCTTCGTCTACGAGGATGCGTCCGCAGTATTCGCACACGATGACCTTTTTGTGCATCTTGATTTCGCTCTGACGCTGGGGGGGAATCTTGCTGAAACAGCCGCCGCAGGCGTCGCGTTCAATGGTGACCACTGCCAGTCCGTTGCGGGCCTGATTGCGGATGCGTTTGTAGCCGGTCAGGTAGTAGTCGTCGATATACTGTTCCATCTCATGCGACTTCTCCCTAAAGCGCACCTCGTCCTTTTTAGTGTCCTCGATGATGCCGTCCAGCTCCTCCTTCTTCGAGTTGAGGTCCTTTTGGCGGCCTTCGATGAGCTGTTCGGCAGCGGCGATATGCTGTTCCAGCTCCTTGATTTTGTTGTTGGAATCGCGGTTGCGGCGTTCGCAAAGCTGAATCTCCAAATCCTGAAATTCAATCTCCTTGTTGATGGCCTCGAACTCGCGGTTGTTGCGCACATTGTCTTGCTGTTTCTCATATTTGGCTATGAGGGCCTTGTGGTCGGCAATCTCGCTATTGCGCTTGACTATGTTGTCATTCTGTTCGGCAATGCTGGCCTTAAAGTTTTCAATACGGGTCTGCAATCCTGCCAATTCGTCTTCGAGGTCTTGGATGGCTTGTGGCAGCTCTCCTCGGACAATCTTAATCTTGTCGATTTCGGAATCGACAAGCTGAAGGGTATACAGCGCAACCAGACGACGTTCAATGGCTTCGTCGACTTCTAAAACAGGGCGAGTGGCCTCAGCGGGCATCTCGGCAACTTCGGGTGTGGTGACTTTCTTGGGCATTGTTCGATATATGTATTTTTATTTATTTTTTTATTAGACAGTTATATATAGTTCACAAAGCTGCGGCCTCGTTGACTAATAAAACATGCAAAATTACTAAATTTTTTTGATATAATGGAATAAATTAATTGTTTGCTGAATTGTTCGCTCTCAAAATGGCCTATGTCAACCAGAGTGATGCGTCCTTGTGCACGTTGGAAATCGTGGTACTTCAAGTCGCCCGTCAGGAAGGCTGCGGCCCCAGCCGCAATTGCGTCGTCGATAAGAAAGCTTCCGGCACCCCCACAGATGGCCACACTGCTGACGACCTGCTGTGTTATGTCACTCAGCCGCAGCAAGGGCAGTCCCAGAGATAACTTCACTTGTTGGAGGAATGCCTCGGCGGGAAGCGGGTAGGGGAGTTGACCCACCAGGCCGGCACCTACCAGAGGTGAGTCCTGACCTTGAAGGGGTCGCAGAATGTGACAGTCTGTCAGTCCCAGCACTTGTGCCAGCACTCCGTTCACACCGTCGGCTAAGTTGTCAAGGTTGGTGTGAGCGGCATAGACAGCCATTCCATTCTTGATTAGTTTGAATATCAGTCGGCCAGTGGCATTAAGGGGCGTAATGCGTTTCACACCGCTGAAAATGAATGGATGATGGGTAACGATGAGGTTTACCCCACGCTCAATGGCTTCATCTACCACGGCATCCGTAAGGTCAAGAGCGATGAGTGCGCCCGTGCATGGCTGGGCAGGGTCGCCCAGTAGAAACCCAGAATTGTCGTAGTCTTCCTGATATTCTGGATGTGTCTGACTGTCCAGATAATCTATTATGTTCTTTATTAACATTTAATTATTATGCATTAATTCAAAGCCCTTAGTTTGTGGGCAGTTCGTTTATTGTCTATTTTATCAACAACGACAGATTATCTTTTTTATTTCGTTGCTGCCAATTTGTCATTATGGCAGGGCTGTAATGTCTTGCTTATGCCATTGGCACGGTTTATGATATTTATAGGCTCGTTACGTCAAAAAAAAAGAAATAAGTAAGGACGTACAAAATAAAGATTAACAACTAAAAAATAATAAGTCATGAACATTAAACCTTTAGCAGACCGTGTACTGGTCTTGCCCGACGAGGCAGAGCAAAAAACTGCAGCTGGAATTATCATTCCCGACACCGCCAAAGAGAAACCCCAAAAGGGTAAAGTGATATCCGTTGGCCCTGGCACCAAGGACCATGAGATGACCGTGAAGGTGGGCGACGAAGTGCTCTACGGCAAATATAGCGGCACCGAGGTCGACATCGACGGCACCAAGTATATGATTATGAAGGAAGGCGACATCTACGCCATCATCTAAAATGAGTGAATGGTGATGAGTGAAAAGAGAATAGACATTACAAATATCATATTACTTTTTACAAGAAAAGCCCCCATCACCGAGGAATAAAAAAAGAAGAAATAACCCGATTAGTGGTAATGACTATTCACTAATCACAATTAACTAAGAAAAATGGCAAAAGAAATAGTTTTCAATAATGACGCTCGCGAACAGCTCCGCAAGGGCGTTGATGCACTGGCAAACGCAGTAAAAGTAACCCTCGGCCCTAAAGGCCGCAATGTCGTTATCGACAAGAAATTTGGTGCTCCCCAGGTGACTAAGGACGGTGTGACCGTGGCTAAGGAAGTCGAACTGGAGAACAGCATCGAGAACATGGGTGCCCAGATGGTGAAGGAGGTTGCCTCTAAGACCAACGACCAGGCTGGCGACGGCACCACCACTGCTACCGTTTTGGCTCAGGCCATCGTCAACACCGGTCTGAAGAACGTCACCGCTGGGGCCAACCCCATGGACCTCAAACGCGGTATCGACAAGGCCGTAGCCACCATCGTCGAGGATATCAAGGCCAACGCTCAGGAAGTAGGCGGCGACATCGAGAAGATTCGCCAAGTGGCCACAATCAGTGCCAACAACGACACTCAGATTGGTGACATTATTGCCGAGGCCATGGAGAAAGTTTCTAAGGACGGCGTTATCACCATTGAAGAGGCTAAAGGCATCGAGACCAGCGTCAAGGTGGTCGAAGGTATGCAGTTCGACCGCGGCTACATCAGCCCCTATTTTGTCACCGATACCGACAAGATGGAGTGCACCTACGACAATCCTCTGGTCATGATCTACGACAAGAAGATCAGCTCGCTCCAGTCCCTCCTGCCTATCCTCGAACCCGTTGCTAAACAGGGTCGTCCTCTCCTTATCATTGCTGAGGATGTCGAAACCGAGGCCATGGCCACCCTCGTGGTCAACCGTCTGCGTGGCGGCCTGAAGGTGGTTGCCGTGAAGGCTCCTGGCTTTGGCGACCGTCGTAAGGCCATGCT
>DFDY01000158.1:0-2433 GCA_002368955.1 Bacteroidales bacterium UBA3816 | reverse complement strand
AAAGAGATGCTCGAAGACATCGCCATCCTCACCGGTGGCACCGTCATCAGCGAAGAGAAAGGCTATAAACTCGAAGATGCCACCATCGACATGCTTGGCACCTGCGACAAGATTACCATCGACAAGGACAACACCACCATCGTGAACGGTGCTGGCGACCCCGAGATGATCAAGGCCCGCGTGAACCAGATTAAGGTTCAGATTGAGAAGACCACTAGCGACTACGACCGCGAGAAGCTGCAAGAGCGTCTTGCCAAATTGGCAGGCGGCGTAGCAGTCATCTATGTCGGTGCAGCCAGCGAGGTTGAGATGAAAGAAAAGAAAGACCGTTTCGACGACGCTCTGCATGCCACCCGTGCTGCAGTCGAAGAGGGCATCATCCCTGGTGGTGGCACCGCTCTCATCCGTGCTGCCGAGAAGCTCAACAACGTCAAACCCGCCAACGAGGACGAGAAACTGGGCGTGGAGATTATCCGTCGCGCCATCGAAGAGCCTCTGCGCATGATTGTTGAGAACGCCGGCCTGGAAGGCTCCGTTGTGGTCAACGAGGTGAAGAACGGCAAGGGCGACTACGGCTACAACGCCCGCACCGAGAAATACGAAAATCTCTACAAGAGCGGCGTTATCGACCCCGCCAAGGTTACCCGCGTGGCCCTGCAGAATGCTGCCAGCATCGCCGGTATGCTCCTGACAACCGAGTGCGTTATGTGCGACATCAAGGAACCCGAACCCCCGATGCCCGCTGGCAACCCCGGTATGGGCGGCATGGGCGGTATGTACTAAACAGATCTCGCCTCACGCTAGGCGATATGTGTTAATTCCGCAAATAATAAATAAAGGGTGTGTCAAGCACCCTTTATTTTTTGTCATATCATTTCTTCAAATTTAGGCAGCTTCTCGACCGGGTATTTGAAGAGCTGCGGCAAGGACTGTCCCCATGGACGTTTCCTTATCTGCTTATATCTAAAGAGTGGCTGGCCAATTGTTACTATCTTCTAAAAGAAAAAGGCCATCTTTCGTTTTCATTTCTTCTAGCCATAACTGATGCAGTCACCTCCCTTATGGCCAAAGGCATAACACGCAAGGACGGCAGCCGTTTTTCATTGTAGTTCTATGGCCATCTATTGGTATGTTCAATCTATAACCTGAGTATAACGTATCGTGTCCAATCTCTCGCTATAGAGGTATCGGACCACAATGGCATCGCAATCGACATCGCTACCATGAATGGTGATTTCATGGTCGGCCATCTGATAAGGTTCGGCTTGTGGAGGACTGATGAGGTCCGTCTCGTACCACAAGAACCTCTCTCTTTTGGGTCCCATCATCTGCCAATATTGCCCAGTTACATCCTCAGTGTATATGATACAGAGCCATGGTTCATCGTTGAAAATGATTTCTTTTGCTTGGCAAATGTAACTAATGCTGTCAGATATATAATAATTCATTCCGTCTAAGGCAAGGCTCGGCGAGCCATCGTTGTCCCATTCGATATGCATAGGCAAACCTGCAGCTTTCAATGCCGAATCTATGATTTCAGGAGTATCTTCCGGCCCGAAAGTGGCACTTTTAATCACCTTTGCTTCTCTGAAATCATTATTGCTGCCATTGGCACAGTTAGATGTATTCATACTATCGCAGCTACTAACAGCGCTAATGGCAATTATTGTTGCGCATATTATCCTTATTCTGCACATTTTCCAATATCTCACAATATCAAATGGGGAGTACCACAGTTTGTCGTAGTAATGGTTCACTTTATAACTGATGTACCACCCTGAGACAAGCCATATCACGCCGAAAACTATAGCAATTGTTTCCATTATGTCTGTGTTTATTGTTTCTGTTGCTTATTGCCGTTACCACTGCTACGGTCGGTGGCCATAGCTCGCGAGGACGGCAGCCGTTTTGGGGGTGCTATCTGATGAAAAAAGAATAGGCCAAAACGTATCGTACTCGCACCGCTTTATCATTTAATTTGCCCGGAATCCATTTTGGCATAATGCTTACGGCGTTCACAACTCTATCTGCAATCCTGCAGCCAATGTCGCGTAGTTTGACTACATCTGTAATAGATCCATCGGTTTCCACAATAAAAGAAACAATTACACGCCCAATTGCACAACAATCCCCCATTCCGCTGTAATCGAAATTGCGGGAAATCCATTCATAGACAGAATCTATACCTCCAGGATATTGCGGGTTCACATCGACATCGGAAAAAACTGTACTATCATCACGTAAAAGAATACTTTCGTTCCCTTTACGGTTTTCTCGCAATTCAGGAAATCCGAGCTGCCGGAAGAGTTCTCCGTCATCTGGATAGGGTAGCTCTGCCGGCTGTGCAAAAGCACCAAGACCAAGGGAAAGCACCGCCCAAAGTATCATTATTCTCTTCATTGTCTGTCTGTGTTTATTGTTTTACTTCATTTT
>DFDY01000199.1:1164-6110 GCA_002368955.1 Bacteroidales bacterium UBA3816 | reverse complement strand
TGGTTTATCACGGCGGGAGCGGCCTTCATCCTGTGCTATCTGGTTGCCACAGGTATCTTTTTCGGCTCCTTCGTGGGCATGGTGATAGCCACCGTGTTGGCTGTAGTAGTACTTATACGCAGCCATTTGAAATATAAAGAAAACCAGGTGGTGGATGAGGCAGACCGACTGTTCAAGCAGATGAGCCGAGAGCAAGACCCCACTGCACGTTGGAAACTTCTGAAGAAGCATGTGAACTATTGCAGCTTGAAGCAACTGCGTTTTGCCAGCAGCTGCTACGAGAAAGTGACAGAGGCTTTCCTGAAGGAAGACTACGGTCCGCTGCGCCAGTCGGTGCATGAAATAAAAACTGCCCATAAGCAGTTGAAGCGACAACGGCGGCGTGAGATCATAGGGTTGCGGAAGATAGAGCCTGTGGTGGCCATGGAGAAAAACACTTGGTACTTCCTTGCCAACAGCTCGTTGGAGCAGTTGCTCTACTGCCTAAAGCGCATCAACGACCCTTGCTGCGAGCATGTGGGGAACAATTTCTCACCTGTGGGAGCCGGATATGCCGCTGCCTTTGAAGGCATACGAAAGAAGATGCAGGACCTATTCCTCCAGACGGAGGCCGTGCTGTCAGCCCCAGAGATGAACGAAGGAGATGCCAAGATGGTGCGCGAACAGACTAAACACATACAGCAGGAGCTGTCGGCATACCGCAAGGAGGTGATAGACTCAATGCAGAAGAAGTCGGTAAACATAGAGTCAACCATTGTCTACCTGAATATGGTGCAGGAGTCGGAGCAGATACTGAGTTGCCTGCGTCATATTGTGCGAGGAGGCACGAAGTTTTTTGACTGATTGTGTTTTTTTACGTAACTTTGCAGTATGAATTAGTAAGAGTGTTGGCATTATGGCCATGAAATACAACAAAATAGGTATATGGACCCTAAGAAGATACTGGTTGTGGACGACGAGGAAACGCTTTGCGAGGTGCTGAAACTGAACCTCCAAAACGAAGGCTACGAGGTGGATATTGCCACCAGTGCCGAACAGGCGCTGACATACGATGTAAGGAGTTATGCGCTGATATTGCTGGACATCATGATGGGTGAGATTAGCGGCATACAGATGGCCAAGATATTGAAGTCGGAGCCGGCAACGGCGTCCATACCGATTATTTTCTGTACGGCACGGGACTCGGAGGACGATATGGTTCGCGGCCTTGATTTGGGTGCAGACGACTACATTATGAAACCATATACGGTGCGGAATGTGATGGCCCGGGTGCGCAGCGTGCTGCGGCGCACGGCTCGTCAACAGGATGTTGTGATGCCGGCTAGCGATCACCTCTTGCAGGTAGAGGGGCTCCATTTGGATATGGATTTGAAGGAGTGCACTGTTGACGGCAAACAGGTCAAGCTGACGAAAACGGAATATGAGCTCTTGGCTTTTCTGATGGCTCACCGCGGTAAGATTTATTCGCGTGACGAGATTGTCCATCGCGTGTGGGGCAACGTGATTGTGCTGGAACGTACCATAGATGTGAATATCACTCGGTTGCGGTTCAAGATAGGCCCTTATGGTGCCTATATCGTCACCCGTCTGGGGTTTGGCTATGGTTTCAGTGGGTGAAAGAGAGGTCTCCATGGAGAAGAGTCGGGTAAGAGTAGCCCGTTGGTAGGGTGGTACTCAGCTTTTAAAAGAAAGAAAAGAGTTATGGCTGCAAAACATAGATTATCGTATCACAAGCGGCTGTTTTTGCTGCTGATGGTGTATTCATGGACGATTATAGCCTGTTTTGTCCTCTTTCAGTATTATCGCGAAAAACAATGTAAGTCAGATGTGCTCAATGCACAGCTACAGGTTTACAATCAGCATTTGCTGAAGGTATTGGAAAACAGACCTGACTATCTGTCCTATTTGGCCAGTCACGAGCTGCCTTTTGAGGAGCAACGCATCACGCTGATAGACTTTGAGGGTGAGGTATTTTTTGACAATACATTGTCGCCCGAGATGTTGGACAACCATATCAACCGTTCCGAGATTGCGGCCGCCATGAAAAAGGGGTCAGGGTATAGCATCAGCCGCCATTCGGCTAGCGACGGCAGGTCCTACTTCTATTCAGCCACCAAAGGCAAGCAGATGATATTGCGGTCGGCGGTGCCCTATACTGCTTCGCTGCAGGAGCTGCTGAAGGCCGACTGGGCCTTCCTTTGGGCCATCATTTTCTTCAGTGTCCTGATGAGTGTGTTTGCCTATTTTGCCACTCGGCGGTTGGGTAGGACGATTGAGCGGCTGAACCAATTTGCTGCCAAGGCAGAGCGGGGCGAGGCGTTTGACGAGAACGAGCCTTTCCCAAATGACGAGTTGGGCTCCATCTCAGACCATATCATCAAGCTTTATGCCCATAAACGTCAGCTGACCAATAACATTAACCATGAGCTAAAGACCCCGGTGGCATCAATCCAGGTATGTCTTGAGACCCTTCTGTCGGGTATCGAACTGAGTGAGGAAAAACGACAGGAACTGTTGGGGAGGTGCTATGCCAATGCCGACCGCCTGCGGCGGTTGTTGGCAGATGTGTCGTTGATAACCCGTATGGAGGATGGCAGCCAGTTGATAGACCGTGAAGAGGTTGTGGTGAACGACATACTGGACGAGATTGCCGACGAGTTGGAGACATTGTCGGATGAGCACCCAATGGTGCTGCGGCTAGATATTGGGGAGAGGATAGTTGTTTATGGTAACCAGTCGTTGCTGAGTTCAATCTTCAGAAATCTGACCGAGAATGCATTGGCTTATTCGGGAGGAAAGAATATATATGTGACGCTGGTGTCGCACGAGAAAGGACTCTATCATCTGCGCTTTGAGGATGACGGTTGTGGTGTGGAGGAAGAGAAGTTGTCTCGGTTGTTCGAGCGGTTCTATCGTGTGGACAAAGGGCGCTCGCGGAGTAAGGGCGGCACGGGCCTAGGCCTTTCCATCGTCAAGCATGCGGTGCTCTTCCATGGGGGCACCATCAGCGTTTGCAACCGTCAGGGCGGCGGTCTGCGGTTTGATTTTACATTGCCTGATGGAACTGTATAGAGGGGGAAGAAGTCAACGCATAGAAATCATCAGTAATTAGGGCTGATGAGCCTATTGCTTGTGCTCCTAGGGTACTGGCGGTGTTTTTTCGTGGTGCCTATGGGGTGGATTGTTGCAGGACGACTATAAGTCTTTATTTAGATATAGCCGAATGGGCTATTGGGGAGTGCTGCTGCACAAGCCTTTGAGGTATTGGAGGGATTGGGGTCCGAGGTTGAAGAGAAGGTCGAGGATGGAGAGGTTGGGTAGGAAGCCGTAGCGGGTGTCGAAGACTTGGCTGTAGGGAGGGAATGTTACGGAGGGCTGCGCATGCTTGGCACAAAGCGTAGTGCGGAAGTCGTGGAGGGCAGATAAATTATTGTTTGTGACAGGGGTGTAGTCCTCAGTATAGGCTATTTCGCAATTGATTTTTAGCTTCTTGAGCAAGTGCGCCAGCATGGTGTTGTTGAGATCGACAAGGCGTTCGTAGGGCTGCAAGAGGATTTTCTCAATGCCATCGCGGTAATAGAGGAAATAGGGGGCGGCACTGTAGGCGGAGACGATGGCTCGCCAATGACGGATGTGCCAGGGCTCTTGATAGCTGATGCCTATCTCCTCGGTGCGGGTGTGGTTGCCCTGTGGGCGGACGACCGGCACGCTGAGCACCTGCAGGCCGTTGCCTGTGGCTATGACTGCCCGGTTGCGATGGGTTTGCTTGGGAAATGTCTCCTTTGTCTCAATGGCGATGCTTTCGTATTGCGACAGGCAGGCCATGTAGTAGACCGAGGGGAGGTAGGCAGTGGGAAAGAGGGCTGTCACGGGCGTGCTATTTGCCAATACTGATGGACATCAGTTCGTCGTCTTCGAGATAGAAATCAATGTTTCCCTCGCTGAACGAAACGCGCCTTTCTCCCCATTCTTCGTTGTCTACATCCTGTTCGAAGAAGTGGTTCTCGACCATGAGGGCAACAATCTCTTTTTCGCCCAGGTCGAAGATCTCCTTGCCGAAGAGTAGGGTGTCCTCGTCGGTAATGTCGATACAGGAAAGGGTGGGGTTGTCACCTTCAAAGAAGAGGGTGAATTGGTCGCCGTAGCGGAGGACCGTGGTGGTTTCGTCGGCAGCGTTCTCTATGGCCTCAACTTCGTCCGCTTGGCCCAGTAGGGCGACCACATCTTCGACGGGCATGTCGAATTGGATATCGCCGTAACCTTTTTTGATGTGTATTTCTTTGTTCATGTCATTAATTTTAGTTGCCTGGGGCTTCATCATTCACCCCAATTTTTGTATTTTTTTGAGGAAACAAAGGTACAATTTATTTCTTAATTAGGCAAATTATTTCAGAAAATATATTCTTATGACTATTTTTATTTGTTGATAATCTGGTGTTTACTTGAAATGTTAAAAATAATAAGGGAAAAACTTTTTGCTAAAAGAGAAAAAAGTTGTACTTTTGCAAACTCAAATTTGAGGATGACTAAGTAGCTCAGCAGGTAGAGCACATCCCTTTTAAGGATGGGGTCCTGGGTTCGAATCCCAGCTTAGTCACAGATATGGTTCGACTAAGTAGCTCAGCAGGTAGAGCACATCCCTTTTAAGGATGGGGTCCTGGGTTCGAATCCCAGCTTAGTCACGAATGCTGCACCGGGAATCCCCTTTCCGGTGCTTTTTATAAGATAGATGCACCATGACAAGGTTCCTGTCCCATAAGCGGTGGTTGGTGTCGCTTGCCTTCCTCCTGTGTCTCATCCCATCGTGCCATTCACAGCAGACGCAGGAACAATTGGCCGCACACTACTATTCCAGCGGGCAGTTTGAACAGGCTGCAGAATGCTACGAAACCCTCTATAACCGCGCTCCCAACAAATTCTATTATCAGATGCTCTTCCGTTCCTAT
>DFDY01000199.1:0-946 GCA_002368955.1 Bacteroidales bacterium UBA3816 | reverse complement strand
GCTATGATACCAAGCAGATTGCCGAGCTGGCGCAAGCTTTCGAGACCGCCGGACACCCCGAATATGCCATCCGTGTCTATCTCACTGCCCGCAGCAAGATGAAGAACGACTTCGTCTACGTCAGCGAGTTGGCTACACTCTACGAGCGCACAGGCAATTACGAAACCATGATGCAGGAATACTTCGACCTTCTCGACAAGTCTCCCAACATGATGGGTTCCATCCAGATCAACCTGCAGCGTGTGCTCAACGAGACCTCCAACCCCAAACTTGTCGACGGCCTTCGCAACACCCTCATCCAGCGTGTACAGCAGCATCCCGACAACAAGCAGTACATCGAGATGATGCTCTGGTTCTCCTTGCAGCAAAAGGACTTCCAGTTTGCGATGGTGCAAGCCAAAGCCATCGATGCCCGTTTCCCCGACCTGGATGGCGAGCCCTTGATGCGGGTGGCTTCCATTGCCCGCTCCAACGCTGACTACGATGTGTCCCAGCAGTGCTATGCCGCTGTGGTGAAAAAAGGCCCTCAGAGCCCGAATTATTTCGCCGCAAGGGTAGGGGAGCTCGACGTGGCTTTCGCGCGTATAAACCGCCTTTTCCCCATCGAGAACAAGCGTCTGATGCAGCTGCTCGACAACTACCGCGCGGCGTTCGACGAGCTGGGCAAGAACTACCGGACGGTGCCGCTGATGCGCAACTATGCCGACCTGCTGGCCTATTATGCCGACAGTGTCCAGGCGGCCGCCGACATCCTCTACGACATCCTCGACCTCCCCAAGCTCCCATCCAAGGAACGCGATGAAACTAAGCTCGCCCTTGGCGACCTTCTGCTCTTTGCTGGCGAGGTGTGGGATGCTTCCCTCCTTTATATGCAGGTCGAGAAGGCCAACAAGAACGACGTGCTGGGCGCTCAGGCTAAATTCAAGAATGCCAAGCTCTCCTATTA
>DFDY01000023.1:4337-19818 GCA_002368955.1 Bacteroidales bacterium UBA3816 | reverse complement strand
TATTGAGATTCAGCCTCTTCGAGGCTGCTAAAAATCAGTCTTTTATCAAACTAGAGCCACCCCAAATCGGTCATTAGGCCGACAGTTCATAATGTCTTCATTTCAAGCTCTATTTATGCCCTATTAGCATTTCTATCGGCATCTTGTCCACATCCCTGTCTCGTCGTAGCCCGCTACGCCTGCGACAGGGATGCTGCCCCATCTGCTCGAAACAAATACTAATCTGACACAAATCCTAACGACCGATTTGGGTTGAATGGAACTTTCTAGGAGCTGTCAGATTCTTCGGGCATCATTAGGTTTATTATAAATTTATTATCAAAAACTTCATTATATGCAAAAAAATCATTATCTTTGCAAGTTCTAAATAATGTGTGGCCGACTAGTTCGCTAGCAGGGCGGGACGGGCGCAATTGTTTAAATATAAATGAATTATTGATAATAAAAAGATAGAAATGCGAAAAAGTAAAGTAGGTCTCGATTTTGAAAAAGTTGAGCATGCACGTGGAGTGGCAAAGAAAATTGCCGGTCAAGTGCAGGATTTTGTTGAAGGCTACACAACTGTGGCTGTCGAACGTACCATTTGCCGCCTCCTGGGCATCGATGGAATTGATGAGAACGAGGTGCCCCTGCCCAATGTGGTTGTTGACGAACTGAAAAGCAAGGGTGTGCTTGGTCAGGGTGTCTGCTTCTTCATCGGCAATGCCATTCTGGAGACAGGCAAGACCCCACAGCAGATTGCAGAAGCCATTACTGCTGGCAAGATGGACATCACTCAGATGCCTGTCCATCAGCCCGAAGAAATAAAGAAAGCCCTGCAGCCATTCATCGATGACAGTATCTCTCGCATACGCACCCGTCGTCAGCGTCGTGAGCATTACATTGAAACCATTGGCGAAGGCTCTAAGCCTTACCTCTATATCATTGTGGCCACAGGTAACATTTACGAAGATGTGGTGCAGGCGCAGGCAGGTGCCCGTCAGGGTGCCGATATTATCGCTGTTATCCGCACCACGGGTCAGAGCCTTCTGGACTATGTGCCTTACGGCGCCACCACCGAGGGCTTTGGCGGTACCTTTGCCACTCAGGAGAATTTCCGCATTATGCGTAAGGCTCTGGACGAAGTAGGCGAGGAGGTAGGCCGTTACATCCGCCTCTGCAACTACTGCTCCGGCCTTTGCATGCCCGAGATTGCTGCCATGGGCGCCCTTGAGGGTCTGGATGTGATGCTCAACGATGCTCTTTATGGCATTCTTTTCCGCGACATCAACATGCAGCGCACGCTGATTGACCAGTATTTCAGCCGCATCATCAATGGCTTCGCAGGCGTTATCATCAACACTGGTGAGGACAACTACCTCACCACTGCCGACGCTTATGAACAGGCACACACCGTGCTGGCTTCCGACTTCATCAACGAGCAGCTGGCTTTTGCTGCCGGCCTGCCTGAGGAGCAGATGGGTCTCGGCCATGCCTTCGAGATGGACCCCATGCTCACCAACGGTTTCCTCTACGAGTTGGCACAGGCTCAGATGCTGCGCGAAATCTTCCCCAACGCCCCGCTGAAATATATGCCGCCCACCAAGTTCATGACCGGCAATATCTTCCGTGGTCATATTCAGGATGCCCTCTTCAACATCATCGGCCAGTGGACCCACCAGGGCCTGCAGTTGCTCGGTATGCCCACTGAGGCTATCCATACTCCCTTCATGAGCGACCGCTACCTCTCTATCGAGAACGCTAAGTATATCTTCAACAACATGAAGGATATTGGTGAGGAAGTCGAGTTCAAGGAGAACGGTATCATCCGCAAGCGTGCCCAGGAGGTGCTCTCCAACGCCACCGACCTACTTGAGAAGATGGAGACCGAAGGCCTCTTCAGCGCACTGGAGAAGGGTATCTTCGGCGACGTGAAACGTCCCAAGAATGGAGGCAAGGGTCTGAGCGGTGTCACCCTCAAGGCCGACAACTACTTCAACCCCTTTGTCGAAATCATGAAAGGCAAGAAATAATCATAAGTTAAGAACATCAGGAGCCACAGAGGCAACCTCCTAGGGGCTCCATCAACATAAAAAAGCATAATACAATGAGCGAAGGTTTATATTCAATGGAGGCTAAGGATTTCGACAAAACCTTAGATCTTACTAAAATAAAGCCCTATGGCGATACCATGAACGATGGTAAAGTCCAGTTAAGTTTCACCCTGCCCGTCCCTGAGGGCGATGAGGCCACCGAGGCAGCCAAACAGCTGCTGAAGAAAATGGGATTTGAAAATCCTTTGGTTGTGTACACCCACGAGTTGACCAAAGGCTTCACCTTTTTCAACTGCTATGGAAGCCTCACCCACACGGTGGACTACACCTCTATCCATGTGCCCAAGGTGGAATCCAGCAAGATGGACATGCACGAGTGCGATGAGTACATCCGTGAGCATATCGGCCGCAAGATTGTCATTGTGGGGGCCAGCACCGGCACCGATGCCCACACGGTGGGTATTGATGCCATCATGAACATGAAGGGCTACGCCGGCCACTATGGCTTGGAACGTTACGACATGATTGATGCCTATAACCTCGGCAGCCAGGTGCTCAACGAGGACTTCATTGCCAAAGGCATTGAACTCCACGCCGATGCCCTCATCGTCAGCCAGACGGTCACCCAGAAGGATGTCCACATCAAGAACCTCACCGAGTTGGTAGAGATGCTTGAGGCAGAAGGTCTGCGCGACAAAATCATCCTCATCTGTGGCGGTCCCCGTATCAGCCATGAATTGGCTAAGGAACTGGGCTATGATGCCGGTTTCGGCATGAATACCTATGCCGACGACGAGGCCTCCTATATCGCCGAGGAGATGGTCAAGCGCGGTGTGCAGAACTTCGGTCTCTAGTCCAGCCATATTGTTTGAGAATAATGTAACACTTTATAAAAATATTAACTATGGAAAAAAGCGAAATTAAACCCTTTATCGCCCGTCGCGCTGCCAAAGAGCTCAAAGACGGTGATGTTGTCAATCTGGGTATTGGTCTGCCCACGTTGATTCCCAATTTCCTCCCTGCCGATGTGCATGTCATTCTCCAGTCCGAGAACGGTATGCTGGGCATGGGTCCCACTCCCGAAGAGGGCAAAGAGGATCCTTGGTTGATTAACGCCGGTGGCGGCTACATCACCTATACTCCTGGTTCCAGCACTTTCGACAGTGCCACCTCCTTTGGCATCATCCGCGGCGGCCATGTCAATGTCTCCGTTCTCGGTGCCATGCAGGTGGACGAGCAGGGCGACCTGGCCAACTGGATGATTCCTGGCAAGAAGACCCCCGGCATGGGCGGTGCCATGGATTTGCTGGTGGGTGCCAAGAAGGTCATCCTGGCCATGGAGCATACTGCCAAAGGCAACCCCAAGATTCTGAAGAAATGCACCCTTCCCCTCACCGCCAAGGGTCAGGTGAACATGATCATCACCGAGATGGGTGTCATGGAAATCACTCCCAAGGGCATTGTCCTGAAGGAAATCAATCCCGAGTTCACCGTCGAGCAGGTGCAGGCAGCCACTGAGGCCACCCTCATCATCGACCCTGACCTCAAGGAAATGAAGTAGTCATACCTCACAAACAACAACAACATGAAAAAAATAGTCTTTTTATTGGTAGCAGTTGTCAGCCTCATGGCAGCCCAGGCCCAGCAGCATGTCGAGTTCAAGTGGCATCGTATGTACGGTGTAGCCGGTTACGATTTTTCTTCCAACATCAACTCGATTTATTTCGACCTCGACCAAGGCACCAACGTGGAGTATGGCACCAAGGCCACCATGCACGGCATCTATGCCATCTGCGGATGGCAGATCCGCAAAGAGTCCGGCATCGGCCTCGGTGTCGAATTCATGAAGGACTTTGCCGGCGGCCTCACCCAGCTGCCCGTCTTTGTGGAAGTGCGTAGCCACTATCTCCGCAGCCAGCTCACCCCCTTCACATCGGCCTATGTCGGCTACTCCATCCCGTTGGGTTTCTACGGTACGGGAGCCGCCTACACCAAGATTGAGGCCGGTGGCCCCACCTTTGGGCTGAACATTGGCGCCCGCTATGCCTTCAACCGCAAGATGGGTGTCAGTGCCTTCATTGGCTACCAGCTCATTGCTTTGCGCAAACTGAGCCTCTATGCCGACGGTAAACTCAACACCACCCAGCCCTTTACTATGCATGACTTCAAGGTTGGCGTAGGCTTCAACTTCTAGTACTTATGAAGAGACTTTCACTGCCCCTGTTCCTGCTGCTGTGCTTCCATACCTTGCAAGCCCAGCAGCAGGAGGGCATTGATAACATACGCATGGCCCCACGTGCCAACGTGGTGTCCTATGACAACGAGAACGACATTGAGCACCTCCGCTATGACGACTCCCCCTACATTCTCCCGCTCGACCAGGATTGGCAGCGCAGCGAGGCTGATGGTGCTGTCCTTTTGACCCAGGACTATGATTTCCCTAAAGAGTGGAAATCTTATCGAGTCTTCTTCCGCATGCAGGTGCCTGCTGGCTATGGACTCTATATCGGCCAGCAGTTGATAGGAATCAGTCATAACAGTTCAGCAGTAACAGAGTTCGACATCAGCGAGCAAATTCGTTACGGGCGTAGCTCCCAACTCTCAGTGCGCTACGTGGGAGACGACGACGGCGCTTTATTGGAACGTCGAATCGATACCCCTGTCATGAGCTGTGCCTTGTTGCTCAAGCCCTTGCAGAACGTCCAAGATTACACCATCCTCACCGATTTCGACCCGCAGACCCAGCAGGGAACCTATATTATTGAGGCCGACCTTTTCAATCAACGCAAGAAAGGCAAGTGCTACCTCGAAGTGGAAATATGGGATTCCCGCGGCCATCAGGTTGACAAACTGGGCAAATGGTGTTTCTTCGACAAACGCAGTGAAACCGCTCAAACCATCACCTCCACCATTCCCGATGTCCTGCCCTGGAATGCCGAGGTGCCAAGACTATACACCGCCGTCATCCGCCTTTATGACGACGATATGGAGTTGCAGGACATTGTCGGCACCCGCTTTGGCTTTCGTTCTCTCAATGAGCGCAACGCCTTGGTGCTCAATGGCCGACAAATCACCCTTAAAGGCATCACGCTCAATGTGGGTCGGCTCGACTCCCCAGAACAGCTCAAAGTGCTGCGCAATCAGATGGTGCAGATGAAGTTTAACAACATCAACGCCATCCGCACAGTGGGCAACAGTCCCGCCCCCGAAAAATTCTATGAGCTTTGCGACGAACTAGGTTTCTATGTCGTGTGCGATGCGCCCCTCTTCCCTGCCTCCTCCATGGGACAGGCCGTGGCAGCCGACAACGAGTACAGCGACCTTTTCTCCGACCGTATGCGTGCCCTCTATGGGCAGTTGAAAAATCACCCCAGCATCATTGCCTGGTCCTTGGGCGAAAGCCCCGACAACGGCATCTGTATGCAGGCTGCCTATCATACCCTCAAGCAGTTAGACAGCCAACGTCCCATCCTCTATGCCGGTGCGCAGTATGGCGACAACACCGACCTCATCTTTCCCCTCAACAGCACCACCGACCTCGTCAGTCAGTACCTCTCCAAGAATCAGGTCCGTGCTTTAGTAATGGCTTCCTATGGCAGTGCCGTGGGAAACAATTTTGGTGGCATCCAGCCCCTTTGGCAGCGCGTGCTCGACCATGCCCAAGTCCAAGGCGGTTTCTATCAGGTGCAGGACTGGCATGCCCTTGCCGCCAAACCTTATCTGGCCGAGCTCAAACAGCTCTACCGTCCTTTCAACGTGCAGCTTACCTCGACCAGTCCCGATGCTGCCGAATTCGTCCTCACCAACCTTTCCGATTTCCGACCACTCTCCGACTTCAGCCTTGAGTACGTCATCTGCTCCAACCTCAAGACCGACATAGTCTCAGGCGATGTGTCCTTGGCCCTCAAGCCGGGCGAGAGCAAAGACTTCAAACTCAAGGTGCCCAAACTCTTGCTCTATGCCGGTGAGGAACTTTTCATCAAGTTCACCCTTCGCCAGCGAGGCAATACCGCCTCTGTGCCCAAGAACACAGTGCTATATGTCGCCCAGTTCCCGCTGCTCTCCGACAACATGCCTCGGCAGCCCTATGCCTGCCCCGACGGCTCTCCCTTCCAGATAGAAAAAGACACTGTCCATCAGGTTAAGATATATAACAATAACGTTTCATTGATATTTAACGACAGCACAGGCCTCCTCAGCTCGCTCAGCTACCGTGGCAACCAGCTCCTGCGCCAGCCTCCGCAACTCAGTTTCATGCGTGCCCCTTCACCCAACGACAGCCAAGACCCCAATGGGGTCAAACAGTGGCTCCGCTATGGATTTGGGCAGATGGAGCGCGAAGTCGTGGCCACCAATTGCCGTCAGATAGACCCCCACACTGTCGGACTCGACGTGATGTTCCGCTATAGCTCACCCCGTTTCGGTGTCCTTTTCGACGTCCGTCAGGCCTATCTCATTCTTGCCTCTGGCGATGTGCTTATCAACAACGACATCACCGTCTCTGAGCAAATCAAGGCAGTGGCCAAAGTAGGCGTGCAGTTGGGACTCACTTCGGCTTTCACCACAGCTGAGTGGCTCGGCCGCAACATAGAAAGCTATGTCGACCGCCATGCTGCCGGCATGATAGCCCAGCAGACACTCCCCATTGGCGAATTGAGCCACACCGCCTACCAGCCTCCGCAGCACCACGGCAACTACGCCGAAACCCGCTGGGCCGCTTTCCGCAACGAGCAGGTGGGACTTTATGTCGACCTTATCGATACCCTCTTCAATTTCTCCATATCTGCTTTTGATGAAGAGGAGCTTTATGGCCAGTCCCAGAGGGCCGAAGCCAAACCACTTGACTACTGGAACCTCCATGTTGACTACCGCATGGCCGGTGTGGGCAGTGCCATGGCAGGCCTCAACCTCACCGACCGCGACCTTGTCAAGGACCATAAATATCAGTTCACCCTCCATCTGCGGCCCTTCGACTGCATGGAATACAATGCCCAAGACTTCCGCCGCATCGTCTACCCCAAGGCCATCTCCAACATAGTCGAACTGCCTGTCATCAGCAAGAGCCGCGACCGTTTTGACGGCCCCATGCAGATTACCATCACCTGTCCCACTCCCAAGACCGAAATCCGCTACACCCTCGACGGCACCGTACCCACAGAGAAATCCCCCCTCTACACCAAGCCCTTCACCGTACAGAACAGCGTGGTAATCAAGGCCCGCGCCTATAAGAAAGGCGACTCCCCCTCCTTCGTGGCCACAGAACAGTACTCCTTCGACTATGTCGTCGCCTGCACCTTCTCCCACAAGCCCAACACTCCTTATAACAAAAATGCCTCCCGTGCCCTCATCGACGATGAGTTGGGCGACGTCAACGACCTCAGCCGCGGCTGGCTGGGCTTTTCTGGCCATGACGTACAGGTCGACCTCGAACTGGGCAAAGTCATCGACATCAACAGTGTCACCCTCCGTTTTGCCCACGTGCCCGATGCGTGGGTCTTTGCCCCTGCCGCCGTCATGGTGGCCGTCTCTGCCGACGGCAAGGAATACACCGACTTCATCCCTGCCACCATCACCTATGATGCCTCCCTCGAAGAGATGAACACCACCCAGCTCCAGGTCATCACCGTCCCCGTCAATCGCGACCAAGTGCGCTTTGTGCGCATCCTGGCCCAACCCCTCGCCCGCATCCCCCAGTGGCACCGTGCCAAGGGCCTCAAACCCTGGATTATGATGGACGAGATAGAAATCAACGAAATAATAGTCAAATAAATGAAACCGCGCCTACTTCCCCTTTTGATGTTAGCCCTAGTGGCCTTCGCCTCCTGCAAGGTAGAGTTCAGTCCCAATGCCCCCTGGAAGGACGTCCCCAGTGTCTACTGTGTCCTCGACATCCAGGAAGACACCGTCTGGGCCCGAGTCCAGCGTTGCTATCAGGGCAACGTCTCCAACTCCTCCATAGCCGATTCTAACTACTATCAGCAAGACGACATCCAGGTGCACCTGCTTGCCTGGCGCGGAGTCACCAACGAGGTCAACCACAGCATCACTGCCACCAACCAGCTGGTCGACCGCTGGCAGTTCACCTACACCGAAGTGCCGGGCAAACCCGAAGGCCAGTTCCCCTCTGGCCTGCAGCCCATGTACTATTGTGTCCCTGGGACCAGCCGCCTACTGGCCGACTCGGCCTGTGTTTTTGAGTTGCTGGTCATCAGCAATGCCACAGGCGACACTCTGGCCTCGGCCCGCACCACTCTGGTGGGCATCCTCCCCCTCAATGAGGTCAACCACGTCAAGGTCGAAAACGTAGTCACCCTGCCCAATACGGCTCGTGGTCGCCATTTTGGCTTCATTCCCGTCACCACCCAAAACGAAATCCACTGGAACACCCTCCCCCGTGGCCGCCGCTACCAAACCGCCGTCCGGTTCTACTATCGCAAAAATGGCGACACCCTCAGCCTTCTAATCCCCGGCGACTTCAAGACCAACGAGTATAACGCCAACAACCTCTCCTCTAAGTCCATCACACAAAACCTCTTCCTCTCCACCATCAAAAAGGCCCTGGCCGACAACACCGACTCCCTCTTCACTGTCAACAACGTCGACATCATCATTTATGTCTGCAACGAAGACCTGAACGCCTACATCACCTCGCAGAACACCAATGTCGTGGGCGGGCAGGAATACCAAACCTATAGCAACGTCAACGGCGGAGTGGGCATCTTTGGCTCCCGCCGCACACATATCGAGGTCAACGTCCCCTGCGACTCCAACGGCCGCCCCGACTATCTGCCCGACCAGCTCAAGCGCCTTGGTGTCGGCTTCTACGGCGTTTTCTCCGAATAGCTAATGGCTCCAGTTTCGTATTCAATTGATTCCCCACACCGCAGTGTGGGGTATGTGACAAGCGGTCCAGACTGCGTGTCGGAGACACGCGCTCTCAATAACGTTGCAAAGTTGAGAGCAAAGGAAGCTCGCTTTCTTTGCCGAGACCAAGCAACGTCTCGAAGAAACCCCGTATAAGCCCGACAGGGCGCAGTGTGGGGTATGTGACAAGCGGCCCCGACTGCGTGTCGGAGACACGCGACATTGAGTCTATATGCAAAAAGTCAGTCATAACTATATACTAGAGCGCAGTTAATTTAAATCACTGTTAGAGAGTGTGTAACATCCATTGGGCAAAAAATCTTCTTGCTAAATATATATATATCAAAAAATATTTGTAATTTTGCAAATCAATTTGAAATTATAAACTAACAATAAATCAACAAACTAGACTAAAAAAATGAATATTTCTAGAGAAAATTTAGGAGATTTGGACCTGAGTATTAAGATTGAGATTGCCGAAAACGACTATGCCGAGAAGGTGACCAAACAACTGAAAGAATACCAGCACAAAGCCACCATCCCTGGCTTCCGCAAAGGCATGGCTCCCATGGGGCTCATTCAGCGCATGTACAAACCCGCCATCGTTGGCGAGGCCGTCCAGGATCTTCTGAGTGAGTCTCTCTACAAATACATCGAGGATGAGAAACTCGAAATCGTCGGCTCCCCCCTCTCCAATGACGAGAAAACTGGCGCAATTGACTTTGCCAAGAACACCGACTTCACCTTCTACTTCGATGCAGCCCTCATGCCGCAGGTCAACATCGACTGGTCCAAGGTCGATGCCAAGCTCTGCTCCCTCAAGGTCTCTGCCAAGGATGTCGACACCCAGGTTGAGGAACTTCAGAACCGCTTTGGCAAGTTCGACACCCCCGAGGTAATCGGTGAGGGCGACTACGTCTACGGCAAAGCTGTCGAGCTCGACAAGGAAGGCCACGAAAAAGAGGGCGGCTGGTCCACCTTCGTCTCCTTCCCCCTGGCCGACATGAAAGACCCCGAAATCGCTGCCCAGTTCTATGGCAAGAAAGCCGATGAAAAAGTCGTCTTCAATGCCGCCAAGGCCTTCACTCCCTCGCAGATAGAGAAGAACTTCCGCATGGACAATGCCACCGCCAAGAAGTTCAAGTCCGACATCGAAGTCACCATCAGTGGCAGCTCCCACATCACTCCTGCCGAACTCAACGGAGAACTCTTCGAGAAAGTCTTCCCCGGTCAGGACATCAAGGACGTTGACAAGTTCCGCAAAGCCCTCACCGCCCAGATTGAGCAGGCCAACGACGAGCAGTGCCGCCTCCTTTATGTCAGCCAGGTGCGCAAGCAGCTCCTCGACCACTTCGACGCCCCCATCCCCGAGGCATTCCTCAAACGTTGGATACTATCTCGTGGCGATAAGGACCTCACCGCTGAAGCTATCGAGAACGAGTGGGCCGACAAATACCTGCCCTCCCTCAAGTGGGAATTCCTCGATGCTGCCCTCAACAAGATTAAGAACATCGAACCCACCCAGAACGACATAGTGGACTACGTCAAGGACATCCTCCGCAAGAACGACACCCCCAAGGATGACGAAGACGAGAAGCAGGCCGATGAGCGTCTCGAACAGACCGCCCGCTCCATTGCCCAGGACCGCAAGAACGTCCAGCAGATAGTCGATAAACTCTATGTCGAGAACACCTTTGCCCTGTTCAAAGAGCAGCTCAACCCCGAGGTGGAGAAAGTCACCGCCAAGGAGTTCAACGAGCGTGCCAACGCCGACACCGAGAAGGACAAATAAGTCCCCTCTCGCACCCTTCACCGAAAGGTACCCACCTTTATAGTTTGAATAATCACAAAGCCGAGCCCCTGCAAGGGGCTCGGTCTTTTTTTTGCAGCCACTCAGCCTGCCCGCCGCTGGCGTGCCGGTGGCACGCGCCCTCAAAAGAGCATTAGTCCTAGCTTGATATATGGCTGTTTTTTGACAACCTCGAAGTGGTTGACTCCTATTAACCCCACACTAAGACGTAGGCGCAGTGTGGGGTACGGGGCAATCACTGTCATGCGTGTCGAAGACACGCTACAAGGAGGAATATCCGATGGCCTATTATATCCGAAATACCAGCACACTTTTTTTTAAGTAATTGCTCAAATATACCTTACATATAATTACCATCATGACTACCCAGCTTATCTGATGCTGGCGTGCCGGAGGCACGCGCTCTCAATAACCCCTGACTAGAAAATCTCTGATTTTCGCAGTCTGGGGGTAGAAAAACCTCAGACTGGGACGCTTGCCTCATACCCCACACTGCGCCCTGACGGGCTTGTGCGGGGTTTCTTCGAGACGTTGCTTGATCTCGGCAAAAGAAGCGAGCTTCCTTTGCTCTCGACTTTGCAACGTTATTGAGAGTGAGCTCCTTCGGAGCTCTAGTCAGGCTGAGTAGTTAATTGCCATTTGATTGACAATAATTAATGGATAATTAATGGTAATTCGTGTTTATAAATATGCACATTAATTTTGACTACTTACTTGTCATGCTGCCTGTTTGTGCGTGCTGTTAGTGAGTTCCGTATCTGTCGTAAAGAAACCAGGTGGCAGTGTGGGTGCAATCATGCTTCAAATAACAAAACAGAGTGGCTCAAAAGCCACCCTGTTAGGTTGTATGTTTTTATGTGATGGTAAAATCTTACTGCCAACGACCAGTGACAGTGTATCCAGGTGCCGCTTTCACTAAACGAACTGATCTGGAGCAATACCATTGACTACTGTATCCGGACTCATCGATAAATAAGAATTGGTCGCGAGGATAGTTAAATGACAGATATTGAGATTCAATAGTTGTATTTCCACTTCCTAGTCTAGTACTTGACCAATATGCTCCATCCTCATACATATTCACTACTGCATAACCATCGTCACCCCATGGTTCGGTCCAACCAGCAGCAGGCAGGAACATGGCACCAGCAGCTTCCATACGTGCCCATTCTGCTTGGTCATATTCATTAATATCATCGGGATCGAATGATAATCCACTGGGGAGGTCTTCGGTCTCCCAGTCGTCTGGCAAAAGAATGAACCCATCAACTTCTGTAACGTTATTGCCGCTCGGGTGGTTGATTATTCCATAAATGTGCGCTCTGCCACGGAGTTGAGGTGCTTTGGGTGTTTCATTGACTGGGACCCTCAGATTAATTAGATAATTCCATTCTGCAGCAGTTAAGGTAAACCAAACATTGGATTCTCCTGTTGTAGATGTAGAGCTTGCATTTGTTTGTATGGGCATATTACCCCATTCTCTCCAATTTCCTCCTGAAAGCCAGGTTACATTATCGTCCCATGCATCATATGAGTGTATACCATAATCATTGCTTCTAGAATTGCTCCATGTGAACAAATCGGTGTAATCGGTTCTATAATAGCCACCATTACTTAAATTGAAGTCCCCAAAGAAATCATATTGACGGTCGGCAAATTTCCAAGTGCCAGTAGTATAATCGGTCCCACCCCAGTGTTGCAGATTGCCTCTGGAGAAGACAACCTTCAGATTATTGCTCACTGAGAAGTAGCCAGTGAGTTCGTTATCTTGCTTAGGAACTCCGCTATAAGACATAGGGATAATCTCAGCACTGTTTAAATATACATTGCTATTGGTGTTCAAACGAATTGATTCAACCTTTTGGTTGTCGGCATTCTTCACATGAATATTTACTGACACTTTTGCGGAAGTGAACGGAGGCAGTACAATATAGTAAGGATTACTGGTTGCTCCATGCACTACCACGTTTTGGTTGCCTTCGGGGATGTCTAAAATCACTCGGTTATTGTGCTTTTCATTAGCACTCATGGTCAACGAAGGAGTGTTACCGCTAAAGTCAACTGCACCAGTGCCGTAAAGGGTGACGCCCTCTGTGCCATTGGTGGCAGTAACATCAATGCCAGTAATGGTATAATTTGTATTGCTGGTGTTAGTCCACTCAACCTTCAATAAGGAGCAAAGGTTGTAGAATTGAAGGACATTGCCGTCGCTAGTGTTTAACTTTGCGGCAACGGGTAGGTCAATTTTCTGAACGATTTCGCCGTTCACTGTTGTGGTTTTGTATTCCTGCCAGTGGGGGAGATGAATGGTATAACTTGTTGAGGAACAACTTCCGAGGCTGGCGGGGAAGAGGGCGTAATAATTATGGCTCTCATCGGCATCAGCCTCAACATAGGTTCTTGTGCCATTAATTTTCACAGGATAATCCGTTCCATTAACATTAATTTGATCGCCGGCCTCAAAGAATGGGATGTTGCCGTTCAAATAGACCTTACCATCATATGAAGGACGTTCTACCTTAACACCTAACTTGACAACTTGTGTATCCTTTTTGCAGCCAACAAAAATCATTGTAGCTATTGTGGCCAAAAATAATACTGTAACCTTTTTCATTTTTCGTAGTCTTAATGTGTTTATTGTTCCTGTAAATCTCTGCTGAATCCCCATTGGCGTTCAGAGAGAGGCTGAATTTGAGATTGGTTATTATCGTATTTGATTTCTGGACTTCCTGCGAAGCCTTGTTCCACTTGAAATTTGACCACCTTGATGACGGGGGTCATGTACTGTTTGCTTTTCATTTCTTTTATATTTTGAAACTATTGATACTTTCTTTCAAATTTTGAAACCTCTGTTTTCCCAAGAATGCCCATTTGGGGCCTCTTTTTTGTGCCTTGTTTCTATTGCAAAAATACAATATTTTTCTCATACAAGAAAAAAAAATTCGTCTGTATTTTTAATTCATTTATTGTCTGCATATAATATTTGAAAATATCGGTTTCTTGAAGTCATTTTAGGGTGCCGAATGGCTTGGTCGATTTGAATAATTGCCCTATTTTAGAGGGTGATTATACATGCTTATGTCGTTGTATGTCAATATTTCTGTTTCGACAATTCTAATTGCAGAATTTGAAATCCACTGCGCGGTTTCTTTGCTGCGGAAAGTGTAGCTAATCTGCATTGCCGAGCCCCTATTTCTGCATGGCGTTGCCCTAGCTGCCGTGGCATCCTCCTCACGCCCGCCCCCTCCTTCGTCCCCACCGTCCCCCACGGCCCCGGGCCCGTCAGCCGCACCCCATCCCCGGTCGCGCCGCCGTCGCCAGCCGCCCTTCTCAGCGAACAAATGTAGATACTTCGCCGAAGGTTCGCCGTGGGTTCGCTCCCTTCGACGAGGAATCACTGATTTTCAGGCCTTTCCACTATGTCGCAACGAAGAAAATGACCTAACGGACGGAGAAATCAACCACTTGCGATCGCGCTGGCAACATGCCACACCGGGTACAGTGTATAGTGTACAGTGTATAGTGTACAATGGGGCGGTAGCCACTCAGAAATCAGAATTGTCATCGGCTGCCGCACAGAAGGTCTCTATTGTTGCGTGTCTTCGACACGCAGTAGGGTGACGGCTCGATAGGCCCCACACTGCGCCTGACGGCTTGTGCGGGGTTAATAAGATTCAGCCTCTCCGAGGCTGGGCGACAGCCATTCAAAACACAAAAATTCAACTGGCGGCAGCCACTCAGAATTCAGAAATCAGAACTGCAACGGCTGCGGTGAGGTCGGATTCGGTGAGGGGGCAGAGGCAGCTGAGGGTGTCGCAGCATTGTATCATGTGGTAGAGGGGCATGTCGGCGATGAGCTGGTAGTCCTGCTCAGTAGGGGTTTGGGCACGCAGGTCGGCAGGGGTTTTGTGCTGGTGGTGGATGATGGCCATGTTTTCGTCGAACATGAGCTCAAAGCGGAGGAAGTCTTTGAGGATGTAGGTGGATTTGCGCCCATGGCGGCGCAGGATGCGGTCGGGGTAGCGGAGTTTGTGATGGCGGCTGTTGCAGAGGTCGTGGAGGAGGGCGGTGAGGGCCAGGCTGAGGGGGCTGAGCTGCAGCCACTGGGGCTGCCACTGGCGGTAGAGGGATGGGAGGTCGAAGTCCTGGGCCTGGGGCAGGGCGGCAGGCATGTGGTAGGCATAGTGGAGGGTTTCGAGCTGGTGCCAGGCGTTGCCGCCGGGGAAGGGGTGGTGGCGGCAGGGGACGCTGTAAAAGTCGGACTCGCGCAGGTATTTGAGCACGCGGTTGACGCTGCGCCCCGCGCCTTCGGCGGCGCGGGGCAGGAGGTGCTCATAGGCATCGTGAAGCAGACCCTCACGGTCGGAGTCGGAGAGGGTGTGGCGGAAGTCGAAGTAGGGGTAGTGCATCAGAGTACGGCGAGGAGTTCGACGTCGAAGATGAGGGCTGCATAGGGTGGGATGGCGCCGCCGGCACCCTGTTCGCCATAGGCGAGGTGATAGGGGATATAGAAGCGGTATTTGGCCCCTTCCTTCATGAGCTGCACCCCTTCTGTCCAGCCAGCTATGACCTGGTTGAGGCCGAAGTCGGCAGGTTGGTTGCGCTGGTAGGAGCTGTCGAAGACGGTGCCGTCGATGAGGGTGCCGTGGTAGTGGCAGCGGACCACGTCGGTGGCCTTGGGGCTGCGGCCGTTGCCGGGGTTGAGCACCTCGTACTGTAGGCCGCTGGGGAGGGTGACCACGCCGGGGCGCTGGGCGTTCTGGCGGAGGAAGGC
>DFDY01000023.1:1686-4270 GCA_002368955.1 Bacteroidales bacterium UBA3816 | reverse complement strand
CCCTCGGCTTTGGCGGCCTTGCCGGCCTCGGCGGCAGCGGCTTGCTGCTGCTGCTGGACCTGGGCAAAGAAGGTGTTGAGGAGCTGGGCGGCCTCGTTGTCGGAGAGTTGCATGGGGCGGTGGTTGAGCACGTCGTCGACAGCGGCGGCAAAATCCTGTGCCGAAAGGCGGTCCTGAAGGCCCATCTCTTTGAGTTGGTGGCCTATGTTGAGGCCAAGTGCATAACTGAGTTTGTCCATTTGTATTGTCGGTGTTGTTTGATTTTCAATGGGGTGGGCGTGGGCGCGGGCGGCGCTCCGCACGCCAAGGGTTTTGCAAAGGTACGGAAAAAAATTGAATCGGGGAGGTTTGGGTGAAGGGATGGTTGTTTTTTATAGGGCTTTTCGGTTAGAGAAGGGAGCGACGGTGTGGGACTTATTGTGACTTATCGTGACCGTGCGTAACCGTGTGGCTTTGGTGCGGGTAAAGGGTCGTATTTTTGCACCCGAAAACGGGGATGGCGGGTGCGGGTGCTTTTTTTTTGCCGAGGTGGGCAATAAATTTAGGGGATTTGCGTTAACAAAATATATAACCGAAAATATTAATTAATAAAAAAAGCTGATTATGAACACTAGAACTATTTTTTTGATTGTATTCTTTCTGCCGACGGCAGGGGCCGTCGGTGCCCAGGATGTTGACATGCCACCGCCCGTAGTTGTAACCGAGGAGGCGAAGGTGGTCAAGAGAAATCCTACGCCCCCTGAGGAAAAGGAGCATGTGCGCTTCGGCTTGAAATTCAGCTATAATGCTTCGCTACCAGAGATTGGGCACTTGGCCGGGAGTGCCGATGTGCGGCCCACATCGGTGGACCTGATTCGCCGCACCACTGTGGGACCTGCACTTCGCATCCCGCTGGGTCGGGTGTTCTATCTGCAAGGCGAGGCCCTGTTCGGAATCCACGCCAACTGGGCAGAGACGGAAAAACGGTCGGGACTGTGGAATCGGCTGGAGTATAGCATTAAGTATCGCACAACCAGCTATATGTGGGTGCCTGTGTATGCTGGGGTGAGATGGGCTCCGGCATCCTATTTTGCGTTGCGCGGATTTGTGGGGCCGCGGTTCGACTTTGATATTGACTATGGCAATTACACCTTTGTGAAGGACCACTATACGCTCACGGCAGGTGCCGGCCTGGACTTGCTGAAGGCCTTTTCCATCGAGTTGGGGTATCATGTAGACATGAACCGTTTCTCGGTGGTGGAGGGGTCTGGGCTATGGTTCCTGGCCGCCAGCCTGATGTTTTAACCCAATTCGGTCGTTAGGATTTGTGTCAGATTAGTATTTGTTGCGAGCAGATGGGCGGCATCACTGTCACAGGCGTAGCGGGCTACGACGAGGCAGGGATGTGGCCAAGATGCCGAAAGAAATGCTGAGATGTCTTAAACAGACCTAAAAAAGTGAAATAGATTGAAATGTCGGCCTAATGACCGATTGGGGATTAAGTATGGGAGGCGGGAGCCGGTTGCTATTTGGCACGTTTGCTGGATGCAAACGGTGAGGATTGTACGCCTGAGTGAGGCAAAAAGTCTTTTATTGTGCTTTTTTTTGTATTTTTGTAGTCTCTACCCTATGACTGAAAATGGGGAGAGGGATTTGTAATGCGCTGGAAACTAGATTGCCAGTGCAGTTTGTTTATTTGAACTATATATTAGATTTTTTTATATGAAGAGAATAATTACATTGTGCGGTTTGTTGTTAGTGTGGTTGACTGCATTTTCTGTCCAAGCCGAAGCGGTTGAAAAGAGAGTATGGTCAGGGACCGACAGCAGGTTGTTGTCCTTGGACACGGAAGCGGATACGCTAAGGGTAGACACGCTGCTTTGCGATGGGGCGGTATGGGCTTTTTATGATACCGTCATTGCGACGGAGGGCACGTATGTGGTGGACTTCTACGATACGCTGAATGACATTCAGGCAGTCGCGAAGCTGACTGTGGCTTTCCGTGAGTTCGATGCGACGGATGTTTATGCCACGGCTTGCGACAGCTATATGTGGAACGACAGTGTCTATACGGCCAGCACGGACACGGCCACCTATGTCACTTGGGACCGGTGGGGTTGTGATAGCGTGGCTACGCTGCACGTGACTATCAATAGTAGTTATTCGGGCATAGATTATCAGACTGCCTGCGACAGTCTCTTCTGGCACGACAGCCTTTATACGGCTAGCACTAGTGAGGCGGTATTTACTACACAGAATGCGGCAGGCTGCGACAGTACTGTCACCCTGCATTTGACCATCAACCACAGCAGTGTGGGCGTTCAGGAGGTGACAGCATGCGACAGCTATGACTGGCACGACAGCCTTTATACGGCCAGCACTAGTGAGGCGGTATTTACTACACAGAATGCTGCGGGTTGCGACAGCACTGTCACCCTGCTCTTGACCATCAACCACAGCAGTGTGGGCGTTCAGGAGGTGACAACTTGCGACAGTTATGACTGGCATGACAGCATCTATACTGCCAGCACCAGTGAGGCAGTATTTACTACACAGAATGCTGCGGGTTGTGACAGTACAGTCACTCTGCACCTGACTATCAACA
>DFDY01000023.1:1476-1618 GCA_002368955.1 Bacteroidales bacterium UBA3816 | reverse complement strand
GTGGGCGTTCAGGAGGTGACAACTTGCGACAGTCTCTTTTGGCACGACAGCCTTTATACGGCTAGCACCAATGAGGCAGTATTTGCTACACAGAACGCGGCGGGCTGCGACAGCACTGTCACTCTGCACCTGACTATCAACA
>DFDY01000023.1:771-1403 GCA_002368955.1 Bacteroidales bacterium UBA3816 | reverse complement strand
GTGGGCGTTCAGGAGGTGACAGCTTGCGACAGTTATGACTGGCACGACAGCCTTTATACTGCCAGCACCAATGAGGCGGTATTTACTACACAGAATGCTGCGGGTTGTGACAGTACAGTCACTCTGCACCTGACCATCAACCACAGCAACACGAGTATTGAAGAGGTGACTGCATGCGATAGTTATGACTGGCAAGACAGCATCTATACTGCCAGCACCAGTGAGGCGATATATACTACACAGAATGCTGCGGGCTGCGATAGTACCATTACCCTGCACCTGACTATCAACAACAGCAGTCATAACAGTTACTATGAGGACGCCTGCGACAATTTTGTATGGCATGACAGTACGTATACGGTCAGCGGGATGTATCAGTATAATTATGTCAATTCTGTAGGCTGCCCCAGTACAGATACCCTACATCTGACAGTCAGCCAGCATGAAGACACCGCCTTCTGGATTACGGCTTGCGATAGCTATAGTTGGCATGGGCAGGATTACGATACAAGTGGGACATACACATACGACTATACAGTCAGTGGTACGACCTGCACCAACGTTGATACGCTGCACTTGACTATCAACCACAGCAACACAGGTATTGAGGAGGTGACCGCTTGCGACAGTTA
>DFDY01000023.1:0-693 GCA_002368955.1 Bacteroidales bacterium UBA3816 | reverse complement strand
TATGACTGGCATGACAGCATCTATAATGCCAGCACCAGTGAGGCGATATATACTACACAGAATGCGACGGGCTGCGACAGCATTGTCACCCTGCACCTGACCATCAATCATAGCAACACAGGTATTGAGGAGGAGACTGCTTGCAATAGTTATGACTGGCACGACAGCATCTATACTGCCAGCACCAATGAGGCCGTGTTTACTACACAGAATGCGGCGGGCTGCGACAGCATTGTCACCCTGCACCTGACCATCAACCACAGCAACTCAGGTATTGAGGAAGTGACTGCTTGCGATAGTTATGACTGGCACGACAGTCTTTATACGGCCAGCACTAGTGAGGCGGTATTTAATACACAGAATGGAGAGGGTTGCGACAGCACCGTCACCCTTCACCTGACCATCAACAACAGCAGTCATAACAGTTACTATGAGGATGCCTGCGACAATTTTGTATGGCATGACAGCACGTATACGACCAGCGGGGTATACCAGTATGGTTATGTCAATCCGGTAGGCTGCCCCAGTACAGACACCCTACATCTGACAGTCAGCCAGCATGAAGACACCGCCTTCTGGATTACGGCTTGCGATAGCTATAGTTGGCATGGGCAGGATTACGATACAAGTGGGACATACACATACGACTATACAGTCAGTGGTACGACCTGCACCAACGTTGATACTCTGCAC
>DFDY01000191.1:3643-4115 GCA_002368955.1 Bacteroidales bacterium UBA3816 | reverse complement strand
GCCATGTGGACCGCAGCATCAAAGATCCCTTCACTTTTGCCCAAACCAACGTAATGGGCACCCTGTCGATGCTACAGGCCGCCAAGCTCTACTGGGAGTCGCTACCCGAAAAATGGGAGGGCAAACGTTTCTACCATATAAGCACCGACGAGGTATATGGGGCCCTGGAAATGACCCACCCCCAAGGCATAGAGCCGCCGTTCAGCACCAAAGCCTCCAGCGGCAAACACCATTTGGCCTACGGAGATAAGTTTTTTACCGAGGACCTGAAATATCAGCCCCACAGTCCCTATAGTGCTGCCAAGGCTTCAAGCGACCACTTTGTGCGGGCTTTCCACGACACCTATGGAATGCCCACCATTGTGACGAATTGCTCTAACAACTACGGTCCTTTCCAGTTCCCCGAGAAGTTGATACCCTTGTTCATCAACAACATCCGCCATCACAAGCCGCTGCCCGTCTACGGCAAGGG
>DFDY01000191.1:0-3567 GCA_002368955.1 Bacteroidales bacterium UBA3816 | reverse complement strand
AATGTGCGCGACTGGCTGTATGTGGTGGACCACGCCCGCGCCATCGACACCATCTTCCACGACGGCAAAGTGGCAGAAACTTACAATATCGGTGGTTTCAATGAGTGGAAGAATATCGACATCATCAAAGTCCTCATCAATACCGTTGACCGTCTTTTGGGCCGCAAAGAGGGCGAGGACATGGACCTCATCACCTACGTTACCGACCGTGCCGGCCACGACATGCGCTATGCTATCGACAGCACCAAACTGCAGAAAGAGCTGGGTTGGGAGCCAAGCCTGCAGTTTGAAGAGGGCATAGAACTGACCGTCAAGTGGTACCTGGACAACCAGGAATGGATGGACAACGTCACCAGCGGCGACTATATGAAATATTATCAAGAAATGTACGCCAACAGATAATGGGCCAGGAGAAAGAAATATAGACATTTGCCCCCAGCTTAAATAGCTGTTCCTTACCCACATCATCAAATACAGAAATAATAATGAATATCGTCTTTGATTTTGGCAACGTATTGGTTCGATGGGAGCCCAAGAAGGTGTTTCTGCCCTACTTCGATAATGACGAGGAGAGATATGACTACTTCTGGGCGAACATCTGCGACAGCGATTTCCGCAATCGCATTGATGCGGGGGAGAAACAGTCAGAAGTGATTAAAGAATACCAATCAAGATACCCAGAATATGCTAACCTAATCGCCATGTACTGGACCCATT
Source organism: Bacteroidales bacterium UBA3816 (assembly GCA_002368955.1). GTDB lineage: Bacteria > Bacteroidota > Bacteroidia > Bacteroidales > P3 > Colimorpha. Next base: position 2,850 of record DFDY01000191.1, on the reverse strand, counting down.
GGGAACAATCACTCCCAGGCGAGATGCCCGGGATGTTCTCATTGGTAAAGAAACTCAAAGAGACCCCCGGCAATCACCTCTACGGACTAACCAATTGGTCTATGGAGACCTACCCTATTGCCCGAAATCGCTTTCCCATCTTGCAATTGATAGATGACTACGTGGTGTCGGGGGCCGAACATTTGGTGAAGCCCGACCATAGGCTCTTTCAGATTTTGTTAGACCGATTCTGTCTCAAAGCCGAAGAGTGTATCTTTATCGACGACAACGCCGCCAACGTGGCCAGTGCTTGCCAAATGGGGTTCAGAGGCATTGTTTTTCAAGGAGCAGAAAATCTGAGACTTATTCTAGAGCAATTACAGAGAAATGAGCTTTAACCAAACTCCCTCAAAAGCTGGATTCTCTCCCAAGACACTGCACTTATCATTTATTAGAACTATTTCCCCGATTGAAGAATGGCAGTGCAGCAAAAAAAGGCCCAATCGCCCGCAAACCTCAAATGGTATGAGACCCTCGAACTTGTTTCGATGGCTCTTTATATTATATCTGTTGCCATTCATTGGCGATTAGGAATATGGGCATTAGCTCTCTTGATACTGGTCGCCATTGTCAAGATGGTTACATCCCACAAAGTGGGCAACCCAATCCTAACCAAGGCATCCCGCATATGTCTGCTTTCCATGGTGCTCTACTTCCTCGTCTATTTCATCAGCATCCACTATAGCAGCAGTCCTCTCGGTGGAATTACCGCCTCAGGCAAAAAAATCCCCCTTCTAGTTCTTCCTCTATTCTTCCTCCTAAGCGACCTTAGCTATATTCGACGCAAAAATGTCTTCACCATGGGACTCCTTTTAGCTCTTGTGCTGACCATTCGTTTTTGCATCATGATGGCCCAAGCCGTACTCAACTATGTCTCCGGCACTCCTTTTGCGCAAGTCATACACTTCCATTTCGACCCGATGCACTACAACTACCTTGCCCTCTACATACTCACCGCCATCATTATCCTATCTTTTGAAGCCATCCGACATTGGGATTCTCCCCGCTGGAGGATATGGCGCTGGACGCTTGTGGTAGACATTATGATGCTGATTGAATATATCCTCATGGTCTGCTCCCGCTCGGGACTGCTTACTCTTCTGATGATTGCAGCTGCAACCACAGGCTACCTTATCCTGCTTAAAAAATACCGTCCCGCCATCATCGTTCCCATTGCCTTTATCCTCTTCCTCGGGCTCAACTATATTACCATGCCCAGATTATTCTCTCGGGCACAGGACACGATAGAAGAGATGGAGGCAGGAGAAGACGGCGACGTGCGCCAAGACATATGGGAGTGTGCGTGGGAACTAGTAGACGACCACCAAACCATCGGCTATGGCAACGACGGCTATTGGATGGAACTCTATAGACAATATGTCAAACATGACCTCCAGAATTGCTACAAAAAAGACAAACTCAACATACACAACCAATACCTCGAAACCTTTGTGGCCACAGGCGCTGTCGGACTTATAGTTCTGCTCTTTATGGTTGGCCTTCCTGCGCTGCTCTCTGTCACCCGCCGGAACTGGAACCCCATCATGGTCCTCTTTACCCTTGCCTATGCTCTTTGGATTTTCTTCGAGGAGGCTTTTTCTCGTCAAATGGGGCTTCTTTTCATCTGCTGGTGGTACGGATTTTTCCTTACTTTCGGCCACTATTATCTACCCACTAAAGATTAATCTCTAACCACTTAGGGCATTTTTTCTTTATCATTTAAAAAAAAATAGTATTTTTGCAGTTTGGAATTTATCGCCACAGGGGCGAGTGCTTTTGTTGTATTGACTTGTTATAGTGTAAAATAATTATTATTTATGAAAGATATTAAGATTGCAGTCATCGGGTTGGGCTATGTGGGTCTGCCTTTGGCCCGGCTTTTCTCCACCAAGTTTCCCACTATTGGTTACGACATGAACGAGGCACGTGTCAAGGACCTTATGGCTGGCCACGACGCCACCCTCGAGGTGCCCGACCAGCTGCTTCAGGAGGCCATCCGCGACCACAATTTCCGATGCACGGCCAATCTTGACGATATTCACCAATGCAATTTTTATGTTGTGGCTGTCCCCACTCCGGTTGACCGCAACAATAATCCCGACCTGGCTCCGCTCTACGGTGCCAGCCGCGCCGTTGGCCAGGTGATTTCTAAAGGCGACATCGTGGTTTACGAATCGACCGTTTATCCGGGTGTGACCGAGGATGAGTGTCTCCCCGTGGTCGAACAGGTTTCGGGACTTAGGTTCAACGTTGACTTCTTTGCTGGCTACAGCCCCGAACGTATCAATCCCGGCGACAAGGTCCACACGGTTGAAAAAATCAAGAAAATCACTTCCGGCTCCACCCCTGAAGTGGCCGACATTATCGACGACGTGTACGGCTCCGTGCTTCAGAACGGCACCCACAAGGCCCCCAGCATTAAGGTGGCAGAAGCGGCCAAAGTGATAGAGAACAGCCAACGCGACATTAATATTGCCTTCGTCAACGAGCTTTCCAAGATTTTCACCCTCATGGGCATAGACACGAATGACGTGCTCGAAGCCGCCGGTACCAAATGGAATTTCATTAAGATGAATCCCGGTTTGGTGGGCGGCCACTGCATTTCGGTTGACCCATACTACCTGGCACAATGCGCCCAGCGGCTTGGGTACAATCCCGAAATCATCCTCGCCGGCCGTCGCATGAACGACGGTATGGGGGCCTATGTGGCCGACCAGACCATAAAACTGATGCTCAAAAAGGGCATTCAGGTTCTCGGCTCCAAGATCATCATCATGGGCTTCACTTTCAAGGAGAACTGCCCCGATGTGC
>DFDY01000151.1 GCA_002368955.1 Bacteroidales bacterium UBA3816 | reverse complement strand
AACGGAACTCCCTTCGTGCAGAGTCATGGTAACAGTAGCCAACGTGCTGTCGGTTTCGGACAAAATAGGAATGTACTCAGAACCATTATGCCAGTAGGTGCCGACTAAAGAATGTTGCGCCGCAATGGGACATGGCACTGCAAACGCCAACAAAAGGATGGTAAAAAGGCAATTCTTCTTCAGGTTCAACTTAACCAAATGTAACATAGCGCGTGTAATAAAGTAAAACTATCACAATAAACGAAACAATAAAGAAAAAATTGTATCGTCTCTTAATAATCCCACGGATGAGACTTGTGGGTTAGGAGTGTGTAAAACTCGACACAAATAGAGGCAAAAGCTGCTCCCACCGCAATGACAATTACGACTGAAAGCAACGGGGCGATGCTCTTAGCAGCAGAATCTAGCATAAATTGAGGTAGACAGTGTAAGATATATGTCACCGAAATAGGGTGCAGCAGAAGCACCAAAGCCATCGCCCCGCCTGATACCAATCCAGCGATGAAAGCAATTAGATATTTCTTTCGCATAAGCTTTCGCTCAGACTGGTAATATTGCCTAGCCATCTCTACCTTGTCCAACTGGTCGGCCAGTCGTGACATAAACTCTTCGCCACTGCCCAACTCGGGACAATAATCGGCAAATATTTTACCCAAAATATCATCTTTTTTCATCTTCCAAAAGGTTTTTAAGTTGTTTTCTGCCACGCGAAAGATATTGACGGACAGCTACCGGGTTGCTACCAATTATCTGCGCTATTTCATTGATGGAGTAACCTTGCATATAATACAATAGGATTACTGTACGCTGCCTCTCGGCCAGTTGTGACAGTGCACGGTAAAGGTCATCATATTTAAAAACGTCGTCAGGCCTGTCCGGTGAGGGCAACGTCTCGTCAATAGGTTCTGTATTATGGTCAGCCCTCTTCTGATAATCCAGAAAGGTGTTGCGGGCAATTTTGAATAACCAAGTGGAGAATTTGAACCGCTCGACAAATCTATCTGATGCCAGCCAAGCCTTGATTAGTGTTTCCTGCGCCAAGTCGTCAGCCAACGCCTGATCTCCTTCACACAGGGCAAGCAAGAATCTCCGGAGAGACTCCTGCTCGACTTGAACAAGCTCAACAAAGCGTTCTCGTGTCACTGCCCTGAACTAATTAATCCAATCAATAAATCAAGCCTTCAACTGCCCTTCCTCACGTTCTATCTCGCTGCTAAGCTCACGTTTTCCAACATAATAATAGATTAGAAATGCCACACCCACTGCCAATAGCACTACGCCCAACACAAGAAATAATCCGTCATCCTCAAATTCCCTGCGGTCGCTGTCATACATGAAAAACTCCGCAATTATTAAACCAACTCCACTCAGCCCGCAGAGAATACCCATGAGAAATTTACCCAGCAAACGCTCTTTAAGAGATTTCTGTGGCTTGTTGAGAGCTTTCTGCAGTTCTTCCGGCACATTGCCAGACCCCTTCTCGATAGCAGTGAGAACTATCTGGCTGCGCTTTTCTAGTTCATTCTTTCTATATCTGGAATAAGCCACTATGACAATAATAGCCACAGCAATCAGACCTAAAGAAGGGAGGCTCCAAATCAATTGGGTTAAAACATCTGATGTCAATTCATTCATAACAAAATACATTTTTAGAGTTAATAAAAACCATTAATTATCGAATCGATTCTCCTATTAAACGAAAAACTGCCCCAAAAAGTGACATCAAACAGAATAAAAAAATGGTGCTATCCCATCATCATTCTCATAAAGCAGCAATGTAAACCATGAATCTACTCCTCCCCATTTTATCGAAAACTATAAGTCCATTTCAAAAAGGGAAGATCAGAAACAGTTGAAAAGGCGCACAGTCAGCCTACTATCTGTCAGCCATTCCTTTGTTGAAAGTGAATGCTATGCTGTCAGATTGTTATTGGGCGGGAAAGAAGGTGTTTTTCTGCAAGGCTAACGCTTTTTTCGTTGCCTGCAGAAAAAAAAAGACAACCAGAATGCGGCCTTTGCGCCAGAAGCTGAGGGGCAGCACTATCAGAAAGCTATAGCAAGGAGATGTCGTAGCGAAAGATCGCAATATAGAGAAAAAAGTAGAACTATGTCGCCCCGCGAGGATGAAAAAACATGGTCATTATTGCCTAACCGCCTTTGAGTAATAGGTTGCCGAATGACTCACTATACGAACCAAATAGACACCTGATGGATAATGGCTCAGGTCGAGACTAGTGGGCGACTGGGTAACCAACAGGGTCCGTCCCTGTTCATTTAAAAGCTCCAAAGTGAAATCCTCATCTGTGTCCCAACGGATATACACAATATTATTCGTGGGGTTGGGATAAAGTGCGAACCGGGGTGAGGGAGCCTGTTCGACAGCTAGGTTGTGGCAGGGCGACTCGATCACAAAGTTGGTAGTGTCGTGGAAAGCATTTTCGACCGAAGCACGGATATGCCCATAGGCATCCTTGATGGTGTAACCCACATAGCGGTCGGTTCCGCCCCCGCTGTGCCACACTACATAGAGTTTTTGAGGTGAGACATTGATGGTTACCGAGTCGAGAGTGCTTGCAGTCAGAGCCGCTTTGCCATATACCATCCCTCCCTCCGATTCGAGTGTGAGATGGGAGTTATTGGGCCAACCGCCACTGCGACGGCTGGACATAACGACAGTTACCGGACAGTAGTCCTCTTCGTCATAACAATCCTGAATAACACGCAAGATGACTGATTCTGTGCCCTGGGTGAAGGTAACAAACGCCTCACGCTGAAGGCCGCTCCTGTTGAATTCGGCCTCAAGAGTAAGGACTACAACACCCATGCTGTCGAGTGTGTCAACAGAGAGCCAGTCGACATGATATTGGATATCTAGCAAAGCGCTGTTCTGTGGATTCAACGCGAGGAACACCGTATCTATACCGCCCTGACGGGTAAAGGCCTTGACGGTATCGTTGAGCCGTAGTGCATAGAGAGGCATGGCACCAATGAGGGCTTGGTTATTACTGCTGAAGTCGTAGGAGCCAAATTCCCCGTTGGGGCCTCGCGGAACAACGATAGCACCGATGGCATAATAGCCGTCGCCATCGCCACTCCAGCCGAAATTGAAATGGAAGAGGCCGTTGGCATCATAGCCGTCGCAGACAAAACCGTGGCCTCCTTGGTCGGAGATGCCGGAATAGATGATGGGGCGTCTTTGGCGCAACTCGGCTTTGAGGGTTTCGCTCCATGTTTCATCAGTGAAGCCTTGGTCCTTATTGATGACCCGCATAGAGGGGCTGTAGTAGAAAAAGTCTTTGAGTGAATTGTCTATGCTGCGGTAGCCCGGTTCGCCCACTAGACCGATGGCGGCGCTACCACCTCCAAGGGGGGTGTTGTATGCCATCTCAAGGCTCACGCCTACATGATACATTAAAGTGGCGATAGCCTGTTGCTCACGAGCAGCACTGCTGGGCGTAACGGTGTCTGGCATGTGGTTCCAGTCGTAGAGGGTGTGTCCGTAGTCGGCCGACTGAACCCCATATGTGGTGTGGGCATAGGCATAGCTGCCGAAGCCAAAGGGCGGATAGTTCCAGTACTTCATCATCTGTGCCTGAGAAGTGGCGGCACAACCTGTTACGCATCCCCTCGGGCAGAGGTTGTTGTATGGCTCTGCCTGGTTCCAGCGGGTGGTAAGTAGTGGCTCAACCACGTTTTCCTTCGCTGCCAACGATGGTTGTCCTATTTCGAATTGATGCCACAAAGCAGCAATTTCGCCACCGGGTTCGGGACAATGGACGGCAGCCCACTCTATCTGTGCCTGATAGACATCTAAAAGTTCTGCAAGCTGCAAGGGCATTTGCCCGACCGGCATAGTGCCGTCTAGACTATAGCCAAGTACAGGACATGCGGCATCGTCGGCAGATACCAGCACGAACCCTTGCTCCACACCTTCAAAAAGATAGATGCCACTATAGGTCCAACCCTCCGTCACCCTTGTGACAGGTAATCCCTTACTCTGGTTGGATAACAGATTTTTTGCCACCAGTGCTGCCCGCTCTGGCGACACGGGGTTACCTCTAATAGCCAGCCCTACCGACAGACAAGTCAAGATAAAGACAATCCTCTTCATAATGTATTTGTGATTAAAACCTTGTTGTAATAAATGCCACTTTCGGTGACAAGACCTACTAAATAAGTACCTTTGGGCAACACCGATGTGTCCACAGTGAGCTGCTGTCGATGCATGGCATCCACTTGGAGCACTGAACGGCCGTATATATCACTGATTATAAGGCAGGAAATAGGTGTATCGGCAGCAACTGAGAGCTGAGAACTGGCTGGATTGGGGTAAAGAGTAATGGCATGACTGCCCTGCGAAACAGGGTCGATTGCCAATGAGGAGCAAGGCCGATCAACAGTTATGTCGGAGGCGTTATAGTAAGCATTGACCACTGCGGCAAGAGTGTCGCCATGCTGGTTGGTCACCCAGTAGTTGTAGTAGCGGTCCTGAGGGCCGCCTCGGTGGTACTTGATGATAAGCTGCCCCGGAGACACACGGACTGTAGCGGACGAAATACGGTTAGTTGTGGTATGGCTGGCAGTGCCATACACGTGACCAGTAGGCGATTCAAACGAAAGATGGGCGTCATTGGCCCATGAGCTTCCTGTGCGGGTGCACTCCATCACCACATTCAGAGGACAGTATTCTTCATCGCTGTAGGCGGCTTGGGTGATCGTAAGCCGGGCGGTTCGTCCTTGTTGTTGGAAAATGACTGTGGCAGTACGTTCAGTGCCAGAAACATTGTCCTCCACAGTGACGGAGACCTGCCCAAGGTGTTGAAAAGCAGTGTCGGAAAGTGTCACCCACGAAGCCGTGCAAGATGCCGACCAAGGGACATCAATAGTGTCACAAGTAGTGAGCCACACCTGCTGCGTGCCTCCGTTGCGGTCGAAATTAAGAGCGGAGTCACTGAGATAAAGGCCATATTCGGGTTGAATGCCGATAACGACGTTATTGTTCATGTTGAAGGAATAGGAGCCATGGCTGATGGCACCGATGGCATAGAATCCGTCGCCCTCTCCGTCTTCGCCAAGGTTGAAATGCATGTATCGACGGCTATCGAAACCATCGCAAATAAAAGAATGTCCACCGGCTGAGCCTGTGCCATCATACATGATGGGGCGCAACTGTCGCAACTCGGCAATGAGGATTTCTGTCCAATCGTCGTTGGACATATTGCCCTTTACGACATATTGCAGACTCTGGCGGTTGTAGTGGAAATAGCGCCAAAAAGAGTTTTGGGCGCAGTAGGTGTTAGAATCATTGTTGTAGTTGCCTGCGGCAGCACCGCTCTGCATGGGATTGTAGCCCATGTGCACACTAACTCCAATGTGATACATCAGCGTGGCCACAGCTGTGCGTTGATCCGCAGGCGAAGCATATGTAACCCTGGCGGGCATATTCTCCCAATCATATAGCGTATGAGCAAAATCAGCCGAAAGCACACCGTAGCCACCATCGCTGGTGTAGCTGTGGCTTCCCTTACCAAAGGCTGGGTAGCTCCAATAGCGCATCACCTGTGCCGCTGCTGTGGCCACGCACCCCGTGGGACAGCCCGACGGGCAAAGGTCGTTGTACGGCGTCAACTGATACCATTGTGTCTGCACCAGTGGGCCCAACGAGTCAACATCTTCCTTGGATGAACCCAACATAGGCATTTCGTCCAGCAGCCGCTGCCAATCGGGGTCGGTGGAAGGCTCTTGACTGGCAGAGGCTATCTCCAAAGCGTATTGTTCCAGGATAGGCTGTATGGCCAACGGTGGATTGGCCGGATTGAAGGTGCCTGATGTGGAATAGGCCAGCACCGGACGTGCCACATCATCGGCAGACATTAGGATAAAGCCGCCCTTATCTATGGCGAAAAGGTAGAGATGACCATAGCTCAGGTCATCACTAAGGTCTTTTAGCTGTGCAATTCCTTGTTGGTGAAGCGTGTTTTTCCAAAAACTCATTGCGGCACGAGCGGCAGTTTGTCGGTCAACAGGGGTTGCCAAAACGGCCATGGCAAAGGCCATGGCCGTTAAGATTGTTAGTGAACGTTTCAGTTTCATGATTGGAATTAATGATTGTAGTCCGTCATGCGGAAAGATTCAACATTAATGCTGATATTGACATACTTGGGACCCGTACCATCGGCCTCGGCAGTCATGTCCAGCACTCGACCCGTCACCTGACAGTCAATGGTGTTGTTGGCGACATCGAAACGGGTTACGTTGACAGTCAGGTTGTCCACCGACATATAATGAGGATATTGCTGCCCACCGACATTCACTAGGTCGCTAATATTATTCATCACATAGCAGATGCTGGGCTCGAATTGTCCTTGATTTATCGAACCCTCTTCTCCGTCCCACAGCCATTGCACAATGATGTCGTTGCCGCTCGGGTCGTTAGTAGCGGTAAGCATATACATGATGGAGCCGCCACCCATGCTGACTTGTGTACGCAACAGAACGCCAGCATCGAAAGTGGTATCTCCAAATGTGATCGTGAGGACAGCGTTGGTATCGAGGATGATATCTCCACCGCCTCCGGTAGTGTCTTGCTCCGGTTCACCAAACATGGCAGTGTAAGTGGCGTCCCCTTTCACCGCAATAACACGGGGATTCTCGGTGTTGCCATCATCCCATTGCTTGAAAACATAGCCCACATTAGGACGGGCGGCAATCTCGGCGGCCATACCCATCTCATACTCGCCGCCTCCCAACACGACGCCCCAGTCATCGTTATTGGATTTCACTGTAATGGTGTACTTCTCTGCTTTTTCGTTGCATCCCACCATGAGCATACTGGTAAACAGCACCATGGCGAGGCTTTTTAAAACATTTTTCATCTTTTTTTGTGTTTGTTATTGATTAATGAGTTATCTGATTCTATGAAGGTTGGTCATGCCACCTACAAGTTGGCGACCAGTGCCTATGTCGATAGGCATCTGCAAGTCCATACTTATAACGTTGTTGCTCCAGTCGATAGCAAAGGTATCCTCTTGCCCGTCGACAAAAAAGTGCCCCGTACTGCCATCCACACTATAAGAGAATGTAATATCTTTGTACTGGGGTTGACTCAAAGCACTGGTAATTTCACACAGCAGACTCCCGGTGGTGTCAGTCAAGAAATCCATAGTCCAGGTCAGCCTGAAGGTAATGGTGCTGCTGTCAGGAGCCATAACGGGTGAGTCGTAATATCCCTCCCATGTGGTGTTGGCCATTTCATAGTCGAAATGATGTGGAGGGTCTGTGGTTCCAGATCCTTTTTCGGTGCAAGCCGCTGCCATCAGTCCACATAACAGCAGTGCAGTAATGCGAAAAAAATTTTTCATGGTTCTCTTTCGGTTTAGCGAGTCTGTCTAAGGGTTGTCTTGCCACCAAAGTAAGTAAGCCTACCGCTATCGTCAAGTTCCAATCCCAGACGCAGCGAGTCTGCCACCATTGTACGGTTAAGTCCATCTATGACAAAAGAAAGGTGATATGTGTTGTAGTCGAATGTGCCTGTGTTGTCGCCATGATAGTCGTAGTGAGTCATTACCATTTCTTCGTCTATAGGGCTGATGGCTGGGCTTTCAATGTGAAGATACACCAAGCCCTTGTTATTGCCATTGAAATCGACAGTCCATTCCATCACAAGCGGATAGCTGCCGCCATAGGGCGAATTGATATAGGTGTTGTAAGTTCCTTGCCAGGAAGTGTTGTCGATAGTCTCATAGGTAAAATCGAAAGGGTGCTCGTCAGTGGGATTTTCATTAGCGGGTTCTTTCCCACAGGAAACCAGCATCATGGCTGCCAGTAGTGCTACAGTTGCAATGTAAGTTAATTTTTTCATGGGTGTTTGTATGTTTATTTGTTTACAATCATTTTACGAGTGGTGGTTCCCTGTTCCGTAGTCAGACGGATAAGGTAGATACCTGCAGGCCAACTGCTGCAGTCGATGCTGTATACGGGACTGCCACACTGTGTGTCGCGCAATTGGCAGCTCCCATACGTGTCAATTACAGTAATACAGCGGATTGGGCGGTCAGCATTCACAATAACACGGCTGCTGGCAGGGTTGGGCGAAACAGTGAATTGAGAACCAAGATTTGGATCTTCGTCAATAACAGCAGTGTGGTTACTGAGATAGCCTTCGGTAGCGGCAGCGTTGAGTACATTGTTTTTTGTCAAATTATTTGACTTGAAATAATGAATCAATGCCACCAGACGGCAGTGAGAAGCAACAGCCACGGAAGGCAATGTATAGTTGATGGTATAACTATACGAACCATCTGGGGCAAAGGTTAGGGGCACGCCAAACACATCGGTGGCACTTCCACGCACGGCATGCATATGAATATAGTCGTTGATCGTTCCTGTAGTGGAAGCCTGCGGCATGACTATGCTGTCCTCAACCAGATAGAGACTGAGACGGGTAATGACCGTGTCGAACTGATGCATAATGCGTCCGCTGACTGTAGCCGAGACGGCATGTGTGGCTGCATCATAGTTAACTCCGCTGATTTCCACTGTGGTGAAGCAGGGTTTTGCAGCCATTTCGTCAAGATGTCCTGCCACACGGGCACTATCGTCAACACCCCACACAGGACTATAATCGTGATAGGTTTCCTCTGGAATCGTGCGATCCACCATATAAGCTGGAGCAAAGGCGGTGGAGGCATAAAGGAACGTAAGCCTCTCGGAAGCCGCTATGGTGATATCATCGGTCATAAACCCAGCATGATGAACTATCCATAGGGTTCCTGGATGACTGTCAATCGCTTTTTTGATAATTTGGTAACCGTCTGGGCAATATTGGCATAAAGCAGTAGAAAATTCCTCAAGTACTGATGTACGCACCACTGTCGTCTGGGCGGTCACTGTCCCTGACACTGCACAAGCCAACAAGATAGAAAATAATAATTTATGCATATAACAATAGTTTATGATTCATTGTGATGTAGCCAGCGAACCAATAGATTGGCCTCTTCCGTCGAGTTGCAGAAGAAGCATAGAAGAGTTCGATTTTCCAAATCAACACTGACAATATACTCGGCACTGCCACCGCGTTTACGATTCTCGTCAAGTGCAATATGTCTCGACAACTGCGACTGTAGCTGTGAGGAAAGAGCGGTGTCGCTCGCATTTACGGTTCCAACAAACACAGTGGTGTCGGTGACATCATAGTCGCCAAGTGTTTCATTTATAACTTGTCGCACCAAACTATCAATATACGACTGATATTTTTCAGGGGTGTCAAAATGAAGACTTGTGTCCACATGGAGCGATACCATTGTCACATTCTCCTGAGCCTCCACTTCTGGAACAAGTTCGTTGGGCTCAATGACGCCAAATTCCTGCTTTATCCACTCCCACTGAACACTATCGTCAGCTCGAAACATAACAGCGTTGAACACCTGATTATAGGCATGGAAATCTCCTATATACGCCACTGTCACCCCATGTTGGTTATGGGCATAATGTTGATATAGCTCCATTGCAGCCGATTCAACCGAAGAACCTCGCCGGTCGCATGAGCAGCAAAAAAGCAATGCAAATATCATTATGATGGTGTATCGTTTCATATCATTTCCACCTTCCTAATATAGCTATCAAAATACTCGATAGTACTCTGCGCATTGCACTGATTGTTACAAATAAAACGTATCGACTGGTTGCCATAAATAACACTTGTGGGCTGTGCCGCAGCAGAAAAATGGCCAAATATACCAATTGCCAATGCCACACATGCCGCCATGCTGCCTATACCCCATATCATTGGGTGATGATGAGTATGCTTTGCAGAAATGGAGCTGGCTTGGGCATTACGTGCCATCTCTTTCCATTGTTCTGGACTCAACGGACTGTGACTGCAATTCAGCGACTGGGACCGTCGCTCCCACTGTATGTCAAAATCATCTAGTTCGTTTTGCATGGCGGTATAATTAGAGTTCTACTATTTTTACGATTACTAATACTTAATTGCTTTTTGTTATTTACTAAATTATTTTTGGCGTAAATATTCCTCATGAATGTACTTTCGAATAGACTGCAGACGGCGCCCAATTGTAGCAACAGAAAGTCCAGTCATTGATGCTATCTCATGTATTTTGAAGCCGTCAAGCTGTGCTCGAATAATCTTCTTATCTTCATCGTTAAGATTATCAATTAATTGTAGCAGAAGTTGGTAATTATCCGAATCCTCTTCAGCAGTGTCGGGTATCTCCTCCTGATTCAGATGGGGCAGATTCGAAGCCTTACGTTTAAGGGACAGCATTGTATTGGTGACAACTCGGTAAACCCACGTCTTTTCACTGCTACGTCCTTCGAACTTGCCAAAGTCACGCCACAACACATACAACACCTCCTGCACGGCATCCTGCACCTCCCACGCAGCACTTAAGCTGTAATCGGTGCAGATATGCCATATCATGTCGCGGTGTCGCAACACCAGTTCCTCGAATGCCTTTTCTCTGTCGATTTCCATCATTTTTCTCATTAGGCGCAAATAATAATCAAATTCAATCAACCCAACATCACATTTAACACTCTTTAACTACAAAATGCACCTTCTACATTTCAGAGACCAACAAGACGCATCGACATACAAAATTAGCCGTAAGATTACAACGTAATCATCGGTGATAGAATAGAACAATCCAACACCACTGGCGATACTGAAAATAAAATAAAGAAAAAAGCAAACTCAATATAAGAGAAAAGCCATGCAAGAAGCATCAATCAAAACTATCGAAACAATATAATCAACAAAAAAGGTAGCCAAAACCACCGATCCCCCCCCTTCCTAAGAACTCAAAAGGAAAAAACCATTCCCCTCACCTATCAAATCTATCCCTCTATCAAATCTATCCCCTCTATCGAATCTATCGGATCTATCAAATCTATCGAATCTATCCCCCCTGACAGCCCCCCCCTCACACAAAAACAAAAAAAAAGGGAAACCGTTCACACGGCTCCCCTGTAAGAGATTGGCGGCGACCTACTTTTCCACGAACATGCGCAGTATCATCGGCGATGGGAGGCTTAACTTCTCTGTTCGGAATGGGAAGAGGTGGACACTCCCTCCATAACCACCAAAATGTTCCTTTCGGCACATCGGAACAAGACACATAGGAGCCATACGGAAAGTCTTCGGGT
>DFDY01000152.1 GCA_002368955.1 Bacteroidales bacterium UBA3816 | reverse complement strand
TGTCTGGCATGTTTTCTAGTTGCCTCGGATTGACAAGCCTTGATGTTTCCAATTTCAACACATCTAGTGTAACATCTATGTCTTACATGTTTTCTCGTTGCAGTATTTTGTCAAGCCTTGACCTCTCCAACTTCAACACTTCAAATGTGACAAATATGGGAGAAATGTTTGCTTACTGTAGTAACTTGACAGGCCTTGACCTCTCCAGTTTCAACACTTCAAATGTAACAAACATGTTTAGTTTTTTTGCCCATTGCAGAAGTTTGAGACACCTTGATGTCTCCTTTTTCAACACTGAGAATGTAAGAGGTATGTCTTCTATGTTTGAAGGTTGTCAAAACTTGACAAGCATTGATGTGTCCTACTTCAACACTGAGAATGTGAGTTCTATGACTTCTATGTTTAAAGGTTGCCAGACCTTGACAAGCCTTGATTTATCGAATTTCAACACATCTAATGTAATAAGTATGGATTCTATGTTTTCGAGCTGTACAGAATTGACAATCATTAATTTATTCAATTTTGACATGAGTCATTTAGGCACGTGGGGGAGCGGCAAGGAAGGAATGTTTTATGACTGTTCTTCCAGTTCTGGACACTGCACAATCACCTGTCCATTGGCTGTAGAGAATGCTATCAAAGAACTGAACCCTGACTATGACCCAAATGACGTGGACAACTACCCCTACTATTATACAGGTCTCCCCACTAGCGGGGTGACGTTCACATGGGTGAGACCCTCAACATCAAAGTAAACGAATAAAAAAATGACTATCCGCATCATTCCGAAGAAGCCCCAGCGGGGCTTACTCTCAATAACCCCGCACAAGCCGATAGGCGCAGTGTGGGGCCAACAAGTCCCTGTAATTCAGCGTGCCGGAGGCACGCGCTCTCAACATTTCGGACCTTTGCGGATGATCGTTAAAAAAAACAATAGAAAAATGAAATTCTTAACCATTATGAAACAGCATTCTATCTTTTCTTTTGCTTTAGCATCTATCTTATCCATATCCTTTTTGGCGGTTAGTTGCCAGAAAGAGGAGACTGTAATGGGCACCGTTACGCTGGGTGCCAAGATGCAAGAACCCGTCGGCGATGGCGGCAAGGCCTATATCGACGGATACACGCCCTGTTGGCACAACGGCGACAGGGTTTACATTAACGATGCGGCCTATGCCGTCGTGGCAGCCTCGGGTGCCTCGGCGCAGATTGAGAACGTGACGGCGAGCAGTTCTTATCGCGCCGTCTTCCCCGCGGCAATCGTGACCCCGGGCACCGACATCAGTGTTAACAGCAGCATTCCTGTCATGCTGCCCGCCGTGCAGCGTTATGAGCTGGTGGGCGGCCACCAGCGGGTGGACGTACCGATGGGGGCATTCCTTACAGGCGGAAGCACGTTGCAGTTCCACAACCTCTGCTCCATCGTGCGTGTGACAGTAAGTAACTCACTGAACCAAGAGTTGCCGCTGCGGCACCTCGCCCTGCGGACTGACGCGGCCATGCTCAGCGGAGTCGGCACCGCCACAGTCAGCGGCCAGCTTTCCGACCGCATCGAAATGTCCACCACGGCAAGCCACTCCGTCTGTCTGGGCTTTGCTGAAGACGGCTCCATGACAATACAGGCTCTCGGCTCGAAGACATTCGACATCGTGGTGCCAGCCTTCGCTACAGACAACATAACCTTCACCCTCTACACCACCGACGGCTACTATTCCGAAATGACCAAGACAAACAAAGCCTTGGCACATAACACCATCACCACCGTCACTATGAACGTCACCAGCCTGACCCAGATAGTCACCGCCGAACTGGTGGACGGCCCGACTTTCAACGCCGCCATCCCTGACAATGCCACGGCAGTGGTGTTCGAATACAACAACCCCTCAGTCACCTCCGGCACCCTGCTCTCCACCACCGACTCCCCCACCCCCATCTACGGCAACCTCGTCGGCACCACCTGGCGTGTTTCCACCGCCGCAGATATAATGAATGCAAATCCGAATTGTAATAGTATGTTCTACAGTAGACTTTGGGGTAGCGAAGAACATCTTCTGCATCTTGAGTCTATAGATTTCGGTGAAGGTTTCAATACATCGAATGTGACGAGTATGCGTACTATGTTTGATGGTTGCGAAGACTTGACAAATCTTGACGTATCCCATTTCAACACTGAAAATACAATATATATGAGTTTGATGTTTGATAATTGTAGTAGTTTGACAAGCCTGGATGTGTCTAATTTTAACACCGCTAATGTAAGAGATATGGCTGGAATGTTTAACGAGTGTAGCAGCCTGACAAGCCTTGATGTATCCCATTTCAACACTTCGAATGTGACGGATATGTATAGAATGTTTTATAGTTGCTCCGCTTTGTCAAGTCTTGATGTTTCCCACTTTAATACCTCAAATGTGACAAATATGGGATGTATGTTTCATTATTGCAGTGGCTTAACAAGCCTTGACGTATCTAATTTCAACACCTCTAATGTGACGGATATGTATGAGATGTTTAGTGGTTGTAGAGGGTTAACTAGTCTTGATGTATCCCATTTTAACACATCAAGTGTAACAAGAATGAGTTGGATGTTTGATGCTTGTATACATCTGACAAGTCTTGATTTATCAAACTTCAATACCGAGAATGTGACTGATATGCAAAGGATGTTTCAATCATGCTGGGATTTGACACAGCTTAATATTGCCAACTTCAATACTGAGAATGTGACGAATATGGAAGGGATGTTTAGTGGATGTGGCAGTTTATCCAGCCTTGATGTCACCAACTTTAACACTGAAAAAGTAACGGATATAGGTAGCATTTTTGCTGGTTGTGCCAGTTTAACCAGCCTTGATATCACTCATTTCAACACTTCAAGGGTAACAAATATGTATGGTATGTTTTTGGGATGCACGGGACTGACAAGACTTGATCTTTCAAATTTCAATACTTCTATCGTGACAGATATGAGAAAGATGTTCTATGCATGCAGACATTTGACGAACCTTGATTTGTCCAACTTTGATCTGAATGGCTTGGGCACTACAGAAAACGATATCACCTATTATGGGAAAGAATGTATGTGTGAGTGGCTTTCTGATTTTTCCGGAACCTGCACCATTACCTGTCCCTCAGATGTAGAGAATGCCATCAAGGAGGTGGACAATGACTATAATCCATCCAATCCAGATCATCAGTACTACTACATATCAGGTCTGCCGACCAGCGGAGTGACGTTCACCTGGGTCAGACCTACGACATCGAAGTAAAGCATCCAAGACCTTTACTGACATTCATTATCGGGTGCCGCAGGCTATGCCTACGGCACCCAACAGTGTATAAACTGAACAGTAAAAAGGGGGGGGGACTAGGACTTATTACATGACCGTACCAACTACCCACTTCCGCCTACACGACTAAGAACGTGGAGGCAGGTTCTCTTCAAGCCACTTGCCAGTCTTCGATGGTCCAGGTTTGGATGTCGAAGTTCACGCCCACTTTCACTTTGGGGCGGCTTTCGGTGGCAAACTGGGCGGCATAGTCCTTTGCCTCTATCTGGGCAAGGGCTTGGACGGCACTGCCTTTCACCTTGAATTCAAAGATATAGATTGTTTTGGCACAATAGACAATCATGTCCACCCTGCCTGTGCTGCACTTGACCTGTGTCTGCACATAGACATTCAGCATGGAGAGTGTAATAAAAAACATCGGGGCGGAAACTGCGTTTCCCGCCCCGATGAGTGTTGTATGTGTCCGAAGTCTTATTCGGCTGCTTCGGCCTCGGGTTTGAGGGTCACAACCACATAGTTCTTCAGGTTGAGATACTTCTTGGCCATCTTCTTGATGTCCTTGACGGAGACAGACTTGACCAGTTGGTCATACTTGTCGATGTCGTCGCGGTTCTCGTCGTACATGTAGCTGCCCATAATCTGACCCATCCAGAAGCCGTTGTTCTGGCGCTGGGTGCCGCGGTTGATAATCATCTGCTCCTGCACCTTGCCGAGGGTAGTGGCGTCGGGGCCATTGTTGATATAGCCTTCGATGATGCCAATAGCAGCCTTCTCAATTTGCTGGGTCATTTCGGGATTGCAATTGATGTAGAACATCCAGCTCACTTCGCCTTCGGGGAGAATCTCATAGCTGATGTTGACACTGGGGCTGTAGGTACCGCCCATCTTCTCGCGGATGACCTCCAGGGCGGTGATTTCCATTGCATCGCTCATCTGGTTGATGATCATCTTGTTCTTCTTGGTGGGTTTGAAGCCTTGGGTTTCACCGTAAATCATCATGATACCCTGGTTGTCAGTACCCTTACGCACCTCGCCGTGCTGAATGCCTTTGGCAAACTGGGGCTCGCGGTTCTTCCAAGTCTCTTTGGCCTGCTTGCCGTTGGTGGGCAGGTTGTTGAGGTACTTGGCAATCATGTTGATGTCGTTGGCGCTGACGTTGCCGACAAAGAAGAAAGTCTGGTTGCTGGCATCGCAGAAACGCTCGCGGAAAATCTCGTACTCACGGTCGAGGCTCAGGCTGTTGATTTGTTCCTCGGTGGGGAGCAGCACGGTGCGCTTGTCGCCAGGATAGGCCACGTCGTGATACTTCTTCAGGAAGGCCACCTGCGGGTTGTTGGCCACAAACTTAATTTGGTTGCGGAGGTTGTCGATGTCGCGGTTGAAGGCGTTGATGTCCTTGCGGGGAGCCTCATAGTAGAGGTTGAGCAGTTGGAGCATCAGTTCGAGGTCCTTGGGCGAGCAGCTGCCGCTGAAGCCCTGGCGGTCGGTGCTGATATTGGGGCTGATGCTCACGTTGGTGCCCTTCAGTTTCTTCTGCAATTCGTTGCTGCTGAAGTTGCCAATACCGGCGGCGTCGATAAGGCTGGCGGCCATCTGGGCAGCGTAGGCATCCTTGTCCTCATAGAGAGACATACCGCCCCAAGCGTAGGAACTCATCTGGATTTCATCGTCTTTGAATTCGGTCTGCTTCACAATGAACTTGATGCCATTGGGGCAGGTGTACTCGTTGTAGCCGAGGGCTGTGTTCACCTTGGTCACTTTGGGGGTGACAACGGCGAGTTTCTTGTCCCAGAGGGGCTCTTCCTTGTAGCTGTCCACCCAAGCATCATACTTGGCACTCTTGCAGCGGTTGTAGATCTTCAGGATTTCGGCCTCGGTGGGGACTTTCACGCCGGGCTGCTCGGGAGCTGTGAGGTAATAAACGAAGTTGTTCTCGGTGACCCAAGTCTTGATAAGGTCGTTACACTCCTGCAGGGTGATTTCGGGGATAAACTCCTTGGCATAGCTGAACTCTCTCATGGCACCGGGAATAACTTCGCCTTCAAGATAATGGTTGGTGTATTCCGATGCAAGGCTGTTGCTCTGGGTCTTGTTGGCCTCCTTGGCAATCTTGCGATAGTGGTCAAGCATATCATCCTTCACGCGGGCAAGCTCGGTCTCGGTGAAACCGTTCTGGACAGCGCGGAAGATTTCAGTGAGGATAACCTCGGTGGTAGCTTCAATCTTGTTCTCCTTGGGCACGCCGCTGCCAATGAAGGCATCGCACTCGCGGCCAAGGAAACCGCCGTAACCGGCACCGGCCTGCAGAAAAGGAGCGTCAGCCTTCTCGGCCAACTCGTTGAAACGCTCGTCGAGCATGCTGCTCACGATGTTGCGGACAATAGAGGCGCGATAGTCGCCCACAGTACCCTGGGGAGCTTTCTTATGTTTCCAGAAGAGCATCAGGCTGTTGCCAGTGGCCTCCTTGTCGGTGGCGATGGCCACGAGGGGCTCTTGGTTGTCGGGAATGTCATAAGTGGGGCGCTGTTTGGGGTTGACGGGAGCGGGGCGCTGGCCGAAAAGAGCCTTCACGCGGCCTTCCATCTCGTCGACGTTGAGGTCGCCAACAATGATGATGGCCTGCATGTCGGGACGATACCAATCCTTGTAGAAGCGGACAATATCATCGCGTTTGAAGCCCATGATGACGCTCTCAAGTCCGATAGGCAGACGCTCGGCATAGCGCGAACCCTTCAGCATGATGGGCCAAGTCTTGTCACGCAGACGGTCCTGGGCACCCAGGCCGCCGCGCCACTCCTCGTGGATAACGCCACGCTCAGCCTCGATTTCTTCAGGCTGGAACAGCAGGCCGCCACACCAACCGTAGAGGATATCAAGACCCATCTTGACCATCTCGGGCTTGTCGGCAGGCATGTCCACATAATAAACAGTCTCATCGAAACTGGTGTAGGCGTTGATGCCGCGACCGAACTCGATACCGTTCTTCTGGAGGGTGTCGATCATGGTGTTACCAGGGAAACCCTCAATGCCGTTGAAGGCCATGTGCTCGCAGAAGTGAGCCAGACCGCGCTGGGCCTCGTCCTCAAGGATAGAACCAGCATTGGTCACCATGCGGAACTGGATGCGGTTCTCGGGCATCTTGTTGGCACGGATGTAGTAAGTCAGGCCGTTGGCCAATTTGCCAATGCGCACTTTCTTGTCGACCGGCACCTTCTCGCTGAGGTCGGTCTTCTTGGCGTTCTGTGCGAACGTCATGCCGCCAAACACTGCCAGCAGCATGAATAATGTCAGAAGTTTTTTCATTTGTTTAATTGTTTGTTAATATTAATATGAATGTTATTTTGAATTCTTTAAAAGCTATGAGACGTCGGGACGGAACTCCAAAATGTCGCCCGGCTGGCAGTCCAGCTCTTTGCATATGCGTTCCAGCGTGCTGAACCGCACCGCGCGTGCCTTGCCGGTCTTAAGGATGGAGAGGTTGGCGGGCGTGAGGTCCACCCGCTCTGCCAAGTCGCTCAGCGACACCTTCCGCTTGGCCATCATCACATCAAGGTTTACGACTATCATGGGACGCGACGAGTATTAAATTGTTAGCTCTTGGTCCTCCTGCATCTCACGTCCAATCTTGAAGATATGGGCCAGAAAGATAATGGTGAGGCCGAAGAAGATGTTGACAAAATGGATGGTGAAGCCCAGCGCGGGTTCCCAATCCGTCCCTGCCAGGAGGTCGGCAGCCATCTGGCGCTCTAGAAAGGCGCGGGTGTCCGAAGAAAGCGACACAGCAATGACCAGCAGGCCTATCACCACCAGCAATGAAACCTGCTTGATGGGGAACACCTTGCCCTGCTTAGAACTGCGGTAGAAGGAGACCAACACAATGGCCACCAGTACAATGATGGCCAGCAAGGCCAGCGGTCCAAACCACTGAAGGATGAGAATCCACGTGGCGAGCGGGGCACCCATATAGTCGCCCTTGTTGGTGGCAAACTCAACCGTATATTCCGACACATGGGCACGGGCAGTGAGGCTGTCCCGCGTGCCCTCAATGACGTGGGAAACGGCGTAAACAGACTCATCGGCTATCAGGTCGGTGATGAAGAAAGAATGCTGGTAATCCTCAGCCTGCGGAATCTGCACCACCTGGCTGTCGTCGGCCGACCCTA
The DNA here is from genome assembly GCA_002368955.1 of Bacteroidales bacterium UBA3816. Taxonomy (GTDB): domain Bacteria; phylum Bacteroidota; class Bacteroidia; order Bacteroidales; family P3; genus Colimorpha. The sequence goes on along the minus strand of DFDY01000152.1, from coordinate 17,034 downwards.
TCACATTGAAGAAAAATAGACCAAGACATATCAAAAGTATGCCTGCAAAAAGCGCATAAAGAACGCGAACTTGTTTTATTCTGTTGGTCTTCATTTCAATACGAATTGTTTACCCAGTTTTTTAATCATTTATTCGACTGCAAAAATACGACTTTTTTTTAATATGACAAGAAATTTTTATCGAAAAACGATAATTTTTTATCATTTGAAACCAAACGCACCTCTCAAAACACCCACCTCAGAGCCTCCTCCCGCCGCACACTATTCCCCACCCCACCCTGCACCCACTGACTCTTTTGGCCAAATTCAGGTGCACTTATCCGTTACTGCAGACGCGAAATGTTGTGTTGATGTCATTTCGGGGAACGACAGCTTTGAGTAGGTGGCACATGAAAATCGGCAGGCCGTCTTCGGTGAGGTCGGCAATGATGTGTTTGGGCGAGAAAGTCTGGAGGTGCTTTTTGATGGTCCTGAACTTGGTGAGGGTGCCTGGTGTCCATCCGTTCTGGTGGCTCATGGTGTCGGTGAAGATGTCGATGCAGTCATATATGTCGGCATCGGTATTGTCCAACACGCTGCCGATGTATCTGCCAAACTGATGCTTGGGGGAGTTAGGCAAGGGGGTGCTACATTCGAGGCGGTATTGCCGGAGTACGTCGACGACGAAAGTCTCGATGGAGGAGAGCTCGCGGTTGATGTCGGAGCCGATGGTGATGCCACTGCGGTATGAGTTCTTGGCGCGGCGCTCTTGTTGTACCCAGTAATCGGGCGACACCCGGAGACCTGTGTGCATCTCCACACGCTGGGTGGCCTAGAATACGCAGAGGCGTATGTGGGCGGGGGTGGAGCTGTCGGCACCGTGCTTGGTCTTGAGGTAGAAGCGGACGGAGTACTGTATGGGGTCGGCCAAATGCAATAGAAACGCCCCTTGAGTGTGCCACGGAAAATGTCCCGACTTGCATCAAGAGGCTTATTATCATTGTCTCCCGAGAAAGAGAAAGCGTCTATGTGTATTTATTTGCAAATGCTAAGGTATGCAAAAAAAATCATACTGCAATTATTATTTGATTTTCGCTCTAGTACAAAGTATGACTGATTCTTGCTCGTATTTCTCAATGTGGCGTGTCTTCGACACGCTGAGTAGTAGGGGTTTCGCTATCCCCACACTGCGCTCCCGTTGGTCGCTTAGTATGGGGTTATTGAGATTCAGCCTCTTCGAGGCTGCTAAAAATCAGTCTTTTATCAAACTAGAGCCTTGATTTTTTATGCATAAATTGCGTCTGGTACCGACAACCCGCGGCTTATCAGGAGCTGCACCTGCAACGGGATGGGCAAGTGTGGTTTAGTGTATGCCTTGGAGGGAGCCGCGGCGGACTGAAGTTTGTTGTCCGTGTTTTTCTGCATGGTGGGGTTACAGTATTTTATGAGGGACTGTACGGGGGTGCCAGTAGACGATGGCTCTCATGCGAAAGCACTAATCAGTTGTCAGGTGTGCAGTATTTTTCAAGAGCATGGCGCAGATCTACCGGAGAGACATCATGATGTATTTGACCGTCAATAACATAGGAGATAGCACCGGTCTCTTCGGAGACTATGACACTCATGACGTCGAGCTGTTCGGAGATGCCGATGGCACTGCGATGGCGCAGTCCGAGGTTGGGGTCGATGTCCATGCGGGAAGTGACGGGCAGGATGCAGCGGGCGGCCAGGATGCGGTTGCCCTGGACTATGACGGCACCATCGTGCAGGGGCGAGTTCTTGAAGAAGAGGTTTTCGAGGAGGGCAGCGGAGGTGTCGGCATTGATACGCTGGCCTGTGTCGATTATCTCCTCCAAGTCGTTGGAGCGTTTGAAGATGATGAGTGCGCCGGTCTTGCTTTGGGACATGTGCATACAGGCCTGCACGTAGGGGTCGAAATTGAGGCCTGTCTTTTTATTGGCATCGTTGCGCCAGAAGCGAAAACGCTTGATGAAAGAGTCGCCCGCCAAGCTGGTCTTGGTGCCTACGAAGAGGAGGAATTTGCGTATCTCGGGTTGGAAGACGATGACAAGGGATATGAGACCGATGCTCATGATGCCCCCGAAGATTTGGCTGCAAAGGCGCATGTTGAAGAGGTCGAAGATGCGCCAGGCCAGATAGATGACTATGATGGCCCAGAAGATGCGCATGATGTTGGTGCCACGGACCAGCCGATAAAGCCAGTAGACGAGGATGGCGACCATGAGGATGTCGAGGATGTCGACAAAACGGATTTGGGGAAAGGGGATAGATGTAAGTGGCATGACTGTGTGTGTTGCTTATTGTTCATTAAAAGGATAAAGGAGGTCTAGTAGGATTTTGGCCAGCCGGGGAGTGTGGACCCGAAGCAGGCGGGTGCCTGCCTTGAGGGCCAGGGTGTTCAGGGCCAGAGTGCCAAACTCGGATGCAGGAAGGCCGGAAACATCTTGATTATCCATCAAACGACGGGTTATCATCGACTTGTTGGAGAGGGCGGTGAGCATGGGGTTGGTGGGGAAGCGGTCTATCAACTCACCGAGACGGAGGAGGAGCTGATAGTTTTGGTCGGTGGTCTTGGCGAAGCCGAAGCCTGGGTCGAGCCAAATGTCGCTCAGACCAAGGGAATGGAGTTGCTGCAACTTGGTCTGGAAATAACAGGTTATGTCGTCCACTATGTCGTCATAATGGGTGTTGGAGGCCTGCTGCATGACGTTGGGAAGACCACGGGTGTGCATGAGGATATAGGGGACCCGGAGGGCAGCCACGGTGGGGAACATCTGGGAGTCGAACTGGCCACCGGAGATGTCGTTGACCATGTCGGCCCCGGCCTCAATAGCCTTGGCGGCAGGAAGGCTGTAGCAGGTGTCGACAGAGAGGAGGGTGCCTGATGGCAGTTCCTGACGTAAAAGCCGCACCAGGGGCACCAGTCGGAGAGCTTCCTCCTGAGGGTCCAGCAGTTGGGCTCCGGGGCGAGAGGAGACCACCCCGAGGTCGATGATGTCGGCTCCGTCGGCCAACAGTTGTTGGGCATGGGCCAGGACAGCAGCGGGGGCGACATAGCGGCCTCCGTCATAGAATGAGTCAGGGGTGGCGTTGAGAATGCCCATGATAACAGGCCGTTGGAAAGTGATGCGGCGGCCCCGGAAGGTGGCACTGAAAGGGGAAAAATACAGCTGACTGTCCATAGTTCAAAAAAAATGTGTATCTTTGTGCGTTTGACTATAAAACGTTTTTTTGTTTTTTTAATTGTGCAACAGCAAATAAAAAAAGAGAGTTTTCGTTATAAGAGGTAACAATTTGTAAAATATGCCCGATACGAACCGTGAATTTAAGACTGAGATAGCTCGCTGCCGCGATATTTTTGAGAAGAAGACACGCGACTATGGCACTTCGTGGCGCGTGCTGCGGCTGCCATCGCTGACTGACCAGATTTTTATCAAGGCCAACCGCATCCGCAGTATTCAGGAGAGTGGCGAAAGCCGTGTGGGTGACGGGGTTGAGCCAGAGTTTGTGGCCATGGTGAACTACGCAGTAATTGCCCTGATGCAGCTAGAGCTTGGCCCGGAGGGGGAGCAAGAACTGGAGTTGGGGGTTACAATGAACCTGTACGACAAGCATATCGAGAAAGCCACACGGCTGATGCTGGATAAGAACCACGACTATGGCGAGGCCTGGCGGCTGATGCGCGTGAGCTCGATGGTGGACCTGATACTGATGAAACTCCGCCGAATCAAACAGATTGAAGACCACCAGGGGAAGACCATCATCTCCGAGGGAGTAGAGGGCGGATATATGGACATTGTCAACTACTCGCTTTTCTGCCTGATTAGGCTGCGCGAGGAGAAGTCTGAACAATGAGAATTGAAAATTGAGAACTAATAATTGAGAATCGAGATGAGTTATGGAAATAAAAGATACTAAACAGAACTGGACACTCAATGTAATAGCACGCATGTTTGTGGGGCTTGTGTTCGTCTTTTCGAGTTTTGTGAAGGGGGTAGACCCCTTGGGAACAGCCTTTAAGATTGAAGATTACTTGACGGCTTGGCAGTTTGGAAGCCTGAGTTTTGAATGGCTGGAACCCGCCACTCCTTTCCTTTCTATGCTGCTGATTACACTGGAGTTTTTGGTGGGCGTGATGTTGATAACGGGTTCTTTCCGACGCATTACGGCCTGGATGCTGGCCGCCATGATGCTTTTCTTCACCTGCACCACGCTGTATGATGCCATCACCAACAAGGTGGACGACTGCGGCTGTTTCGGCGATGCCATCAAGCTGACCAACTGGCAGACATTCTGGAAGAATATCATTCTGGACGTTCCGACCGTGTGGATTGTGCTGACACGCAATTTGAGGCGCAAGAAACGCACCGAGCGCGACATGTTGGTGGTCATTTTCTCCATTGTGCTGATAGTCATTTTCGGCCTGTTCAACATCAACAACGAGCCTTGCATTGACTTCCGTCCCTGGAAGGTGGGCAACCAGATGGTGGACATGGACGAGAACCTGAAGGTGAAGAGCTATCTGACCTACCGGAACAAGACAACCGGCGAGACTGAGGAGTTCCTCTCGGAGGACTTGATGAAGCGGATGGAGGACTCCGCGTGGGAGGAGCAGTGGGAATGGGAGAGCAGCCGTGTGGAAGACCCGCACGAGATCAAGGCCGACGGCTTTGCAATGCTGGACTTGGAAATGGCTGACCACGCCCAAGAACTGATTGTCTCGGACCAGTACCTGATGATTACCACTCTCTACAACCTTGAGAAGTTGGACGAGCAGGCTGTCCGCTCACTCCAGCGGATGCGCGATTTCTGCGACAGGAATGGCATACAGATGGTGCTTCTGAGCAGCGTGCTGCCTGAGCAACTGCAAGACTTCATGCACCAGAACGAGTTGGATGACTTGGAATTTTTCTTTGCCGATGCCACAGCCATCAAGACCATCCTGCGTTCCAACCCTGGCTATATGCTCATGAAGGAGGGCAAGGTGATTGGGAAGTGGCACTACAAAAAAGCCCGCAACGTGCTTGACGTAGAGTTGAACTAAACCACTTTATTGTTTACATTCTTTATTAAGACATTACGACAGGAAACTAAAACAACTGATAATGATACAAAGAAAACAATCGCTATTTTTGTTTCTGGCAGCATGTGCGCTGGTGCTGTGCTTTGCCTTTCCCATTGCTACTTTTAACGCCAAGGCCCCGCTGGGTGTACCAGTGAGCGGGGCTTTGAACCTCATCCCAAAGGACAATCCCGAGATGATGAACGAAATTCTCAACGGCCAGCCAGTCACCATGGGACAGAAAGGGTTCATCAAGACTTGGCCGCTAATGGTACTGACACTCCTCTCCATCGCCATAAGCCTGGTGAGCATCTTTATTTATAAGAAACGCACCACCCAGATGAAGGTGGTGGCAGTAGGGTTCCTGCTGTGCGTTGTGGACATCTTTCTGATTTTCATCTGGGCAGTGGATAAGTATATCAAAACGGTCACCACCCCAATGGCCTGCACCGACATTCAAACGCACTACGCCTTGGGAGCTTTCCTGCCCATCGTGGCTGCTGTTCTGCTGTTTCTGGCTCAGCGTTCCATCAAGTCCGACGAGGAGAAAGTGCGCGCTGCCGACCGACTAAGATAGAACAAAAGGAGAAAGTGTGATGAAAAGGACATTCGACAGCACAGCCGAGGTGCCCGTGGTGGCCAAGGAATTATTGGAGACTTTCTCCGGCGAACGGTTCTTTGCCTTCTTTGGCAAGATGGGGGTGGGCAAAACGACCCTCATCAAGGAGGTATGCCGTCACTTAGGGGTGGAAGACAATGTGTGCAGCCCCACCTTCGCCATCATCAACTCATATAGCACCGCCGCTGGGGAGCCAGTCTACCACTTTGACTTCTACCGGTTGAAAAACTTGGACGAGGCCTATGACATCGGCTATGAAGAATATTTCTACAGTGGCGACTGGGTGTTTACTGAATGGACCGAAAAAATTGAGGAATTGCTGCCCGAACACTATGTGCGGGTGGAAATAGAAGAAAAAAACAAAGTAAGAATACTAACAGCAAACATAATTAATGACTGAATCAGAAGTACTGGCCAAATTGGCCGCACAGGCCCTGGACGAGAAGAAGGGCAACGACGTACAAATACTAGACTTGCGCGGGCTGCCCTCGGCACCATGCGCTTTTTTCGTGATTGCATCGGGCAACGTGCCGTCGCATGTGAGTTCGCTGAGCGACCATGTGCATGAGGTGGTAAAGAAAGCCACCGGCCTGAATCCCTCGAAGGTGGAGGGCTATAACAATGCCGAATGGATATTGATGGACTATTTCGATGTAGTGGTTCACATCTTTCAGCAAGAGAGGCGCAATTTCTACCGTCTGGAACAGCTTTGGGCCGATGCCGCACGGATGGAGATTGGGGGCAAATAAAAGATGCCGCCTTCAGCCACCAAGGGAACGAGGTGGACGCTATTTAATTTTATGAAACTATATAATATTTTATATGGCAGAAAATAATCAAGACAATCATCAGCCTAAGGGAAACCCTTTCAAGCCTCAGCCTTCGGGCAACGGGCAGAAGCCCAAGCGTAGCTGGGTGCTTTACACTGTCTACGGCATCATCATCGTGGCTTTGGGGAGCATGCTCCTCAGCCAGGACAGTCAGGGAGGTCCCAAGACAATTAAGAAAGCGAAATTCGAATATATCCTGACAAAACAGGACTACAGCAAGATTGTGGTGGTAAATCAGGAGTATGCCGAGATTCACATGAAGGCCACAGCCGTAAAGAACGACACGGCCTACAAGGACCTCAAATCCAAGAATATGATGAGTCAACAGGTGACTACTGGCTACTACGAGTACAGGTTCGTCACCATAGAGGGTTTTGAGAAGGAGATAGAAAAGATTGAGGAAGAGACAGGCACCTTCATCGATGTGGTTCCCGAGAAGCGTACAAGCCCTTGGCGCGACATTCTGGTCTTCTTCGGCCCTTTCCTGCTGCTTATTATCTTCTTTATCATCATGAACCGTACGGCCCAGCGCCAGATGGGCGGCGGCGGCATCTTTGGCGTGGGTAAGAACAAAGCCAAGATGTATGACGGCAAGACTCCCACCAATGTTACCTTCAAGGACGTGGCCGGACTGGCCGGAGCCAAGGAAGAGGTGATGGAGGTGGTGGACTTCCTAAAAAATCCCAAACGCTACACCGACCTCGGCGGCAAGATACCCAAGGGTGTGCTGCTGGTAGGTCCTCCGGGCACCGGTAAGACCCTCTTGGCCAAAGCTGTGGCAGGCGAAGCCAACGTGCCGTTCTTCTCCATGTCGGGTTCTGACTTTGTGGAAATGTTTGTGGGAGTGGGGGCTTCGCGTGTGCGCGACCTCTTCGAAGAAGCCAAGAAAAAAGCACCCTGCATCATTTTCATCGATGAGATTGATGCTGTGGGACGTGCCCGTGGCCGCGCAGGCTTGAGCAATGCCAACGATGAGCGCGAGAACACCCTCAATCAGCTGCTTACAGAAATGGACGGATTCAGCAGCGGCACCAACGTGATTGTGTTGGCTGCCACCAACCGAGCCGACGTGCTGGACAAGGCCTTGATGCGTGCCGGCCGTTTCGACCGCCAGATTCATGTGGAGCTGCCTGACCTCGAAGAGCGCAAGGCCATCTTTGAGGTGCATATGCGCAACCTAAAACTCAATCAGGATAAAGACTCCGAAGGGTATGTCGACCGCGAATTTCTGGCCAAGCAGACTCCTGGATTCTCCGGAGCCGACATTGCCAACGTTTGCAACGAAGCCGCCTTGGTGGCTGCACGTAAGAACAAACAGCAGATAGAAAAACAAGACTTCCTGGATGCCGTTGACCGCATCGTGGGCGGATTGGAGAAGCGCACCAAGGTGCTCACCGACCATGAGAAACGAGTGGTTGCCTACCACGAGAGCGGCCACGCCTCGGTGAGTTGGCTCCTGCGGTGGGCCGACCCGCTTATCAAGGTCACCATCGTGCCAAGAGGCGAATCGTTGGGAGCCGCCTGGTACCTTCCTGACGAACGCCATCTGACCACCACCGAGCAGATGAAGGACAAGATGACCAGCCTCATGGCCGGCCGTGCCGCCGAGGAGATTTTCTTCGGCCAGATTGGCACTGGAGCCCTCAGCGACATTGAGCGTGCCACCAAGATGGCCCAGTCTATGGTCATCTACTATGGTATGAGCCCCGAAGTGGGCAACGTGAGTTTCTACGATTCCACCGGCCAGACCGACTACGGCTTCACCAAGCCCTTCAGCGAAAAGACCGCCGAGGTGATTGACAAGGAGGTGCGCCGCATGGTGGAGGAAGCCTATCAGCGTGCCAAAGAAATCATCTTGGCCCATAGACCTCAGATGGATGAATTGGCCGGGCAGCTGTATGAGAAAGAGGTACTTTTCCGTGAGGATCTGGAGCGCATTTATGGACCCCGCGAGGCCGACATTGAAGCCGAGAAGTTGAAGAAAGAGGAAGAGCAGAAGCAACTGGCAGAAGCTGGCGAAAACACTCCAGACAATGACAAATCTGAAAATGCCACTACTGAGGAGAAACCAGAATAGAGATTCACAGCTAGTATGCCACTAAAAAAAAAAGAATCAATTATGAATGAGAAAATGAAGACATTCTGGGTGCGGACGGCAAGTGCCACGGTGTATGCCCTGCTGTTCTTGGGCTCCATCTATAGCGGCCGCTTGCTGGGCAACCCCGCCATAGGCACCTATATACTCACTGCCTTCGCCCTTTTTGTGGCAATGGGGTGCGCCTTCGAATACTACCGCATTGTCCAAAAACAGGACTTCCATCCCAACCGCTTTCTTGGCTACTTCTTCACTGCCATCATGGTGATAGGGCTCGGATTAGGATCCCTCTATGCCAAAGGTGACAGTTGGATGGGGCTGGGCAATTTTGCCTCCATAGTGATGATGGCCCTGCTGTTCCTACTCATCATGCTGCTGGCCGTCCCTTTCAGCCTTATGGCCGAACTATGGCGTCATTCCGAACGGCCCTTTGCCGATGTACTCCACACCCTTCTCCCTATGGTCTATTGTGCCGTGCCACTGGGACTCATGCCTTTCCTCCACAACGGCATGAACATCCTAGTCATGTGCATCATCCTGGTATGGGTCAACGACAGTTTTGCCTACATGGGCGGTTCCCTGGTGGGCAAGCACAAAATGTGGCCAAAACATTCACCGGGCAAGACATGGGAGGGCACAGCCATTGGCGTGATTGTATGCATGCTTACAGCAGTTTTTGTCGGTCCCCTTTTCAAGACACATTTGGTGTGGGGCGACTGGCTCCTTCTCGGTTTCGTTTGCAGCGTGATTGGCACTCTGGGTGATCTGGTAGAGTCTATGCTCAAACGTTCCGTGGGACTGAAAGACTCGGGCAACATCATGCCGGGCCACGGCGGTTTCCTCGACCGCTTCGACAGCCTCCTCATGATACTCCCACTGGCCATGATCATTGCCATCTTTGTCTTATTTGATTAAATAGAACCAAACTATGTATATCCATCGCGAAGGTAAAAATCTTTTGTTAGGTCTGGCCGCTGTCATCCTAGTCATCTACCTGCTGATGATATTTTTTGTGCAGCATTGGACCTTCTTCCATTTCCTTTTCATCACCATACTATTAGCCTTTTTTGTCATGGTGATGATGTTCTTCCGCATTCCCCGAAGGGTCTTCACCAATGACCCCGAACGGCTCATCTCGCCTGCCGACGGCGTGGTGGTGGCCATGGAAGAAGTCATGGAGAAAGAGTATATCAAAGAGGAATGTCTCATGGTCAGCATCTTCATGAACGGCACCGACGTCCATGTCAACCGCTACCCTTGCGACGGTGTGGTGGAATACTACAAATTCCATAGGGGCAACTACTTTGTGGCCTCCTATCCCAAGTCCAGTGTCCTCAACGAGCGCACCACAGTAGGCCTGCGCCTGACCAATGGACAAAAGATAGTGGTCCGCCAGGTGGCTGGCACCATGGCACGACGCATTGTCTGCTATGCCCGCGAGGGAGAGCATGTCAAACAAAACCAAGAGATGGGATTCATCAAATTCGGTTCCCGCATCGACCTCTTCATTCCCAAATCCTTCCCCCTCGAAGTGGGCTTGCAGGACGTGGTGCGCAACGGTATCTCGCCCCTCTGCACCGTTACGCCCTCCACCCAAACCCAGCCTATTGAAAGTTAAAGAACCGACAGCCATGGGCATTGCCGAACAAATCATCTACGAGGACAACCACCTGATAGCCCTAAACAAGCTTCCGGGGCAGATAGTGCAGGCCGACAAAACGGGCGACACACCGCTGGTGGAAGAGATCAAAGCCTTCCTCAAAGTCCGTGACAACAAGCCCGGCAATGTCTTTTGCGGTGTCATCCATCGGCTCGACAGGCCGGTCAGCGGGGTGGTTATCTTTGCCAAGACCAGCAAGGCCCTCTCCCGCATGAATGACCTGGTGCAAAGCCGTGACTTCCACAAGACCTACTGGGCAGTGGTTAAGAACCGCCCACCCGCCCTGGAGGGACATCTCGAAGACTACCTAGTACGTGTGGAGAAGAGCAACAAGAGCTTTGTCACCGCCGACCCTCAGAAGGATGGAGCCAAGTTGGCCATATTGGACTATAGGCTGAAGGCCGTCTCACCCGGAGGCTATCACCTGCTAGAGGTCGAACTTCACACCGGACGCCACCACCAAATCCGCTGTCAACTGGCCCACATGGGCTGTCCCATCAAAGGCGACCTGAAATATGGGGCCTCACGTTCCAATCCCGACGGGAGCATCTCTCTCCATGCCTACCGTCTCCAATTCAATCATCCCGTCCGCCACGAAGAGGTGACTATCACCGCGCCTGCCCCGTGGCATTATTTTGACGAAAGACAAAACCCCTAACATAGAAAAACAATAAATATTTTTATAGATAATGAAAAAAAACATTTATGCCATTCTAATGGTATTTCTGCTGATAGGACAGGTGTCCGCCGTAGCTCAGTCCCTCAGCGTGAAACAGAGCAACTACGCTCAGTCCACCTTCTCGTTCAGTGCCCCCGAGTTGGGTATTAAGATGATTCAGGCCGAAGGACACACTTTTGCCACACTATCTTTTGACGGTGCCGTCCCTTCCACCCAGTTGGGACAGCCCGACCTCCCCGTCCTCACCGAAATGATTGAAATACCCCTTTGCGGCAATGTCAAAGTAACCCTTTCCGACGTGCAGACAAAGGAGATCGCCCCCCTCAAGTACCCCGTCATGCCCGTCCAGCCTGCCCCTTGCAAGTCTGACCGTGGCAAGCGACCTTTTGTCATTGACAGTGCCTTCTACGCCAACGATGCCTTCACCTCGCAACCGGCCGCATGGGTCGACGTGCTGGGCGTGGCACGCGACCGCAATATTGCCCTGCTTAGGATATCGCCCATCTCCTACAACCCTGTCACGGGCCAAGTGCATATGATAACCTCCATGACCATCAACCTCACATATGAAAATGCCGATGTGGCTGCCACCCGACAGATGCACAGCCGCTATTATTCACCCGACTTCTCTTTAGGCCACCGTCTGCTCTCCACCCTTCCCGAAAGTAAAGATATCAGCCGTGTGGCTCCGCTCCACTACCTCATTGTGGCCCACAGCAGTTTCCGTGGCCAACTGGACAGCTTCATCAATTGGAAGAAACGTCAGGGCATCAAAGTCACCATTGGCTATACCGATGAACCCGGTGTGGGAACCACCAACACCAGCATTGCCGCCTACACCAAGTCCTTCTACGACAACGCCAGCGACACCCTTCCCGCCCCCACCTTCCTTCTTCTTGTAGGCGACCACCAGCAGATTCCGGCCTTCGACTCCCGCGCCACCAGTCCCGACAACAACCACATCACCGACCTCTATTTTGCCACCTGGACTTCCGGCGACAACATCCCCGACTGCTACATGGGGCGTTACTCTGCCCGCACGGTAGCCGAGCTGACCCCGCAAATAGAAAAAACCCTGCTCTACGAAACCTATGGTTTCGACGACGACAGTTATCTGGCCAAAGGCATCCTCATTGCCGGTGAAGACTACGGCAGCCCCAGCGACAACGCCTATACCTACGCCGACCCTGCCATGGACTACGTTGCCAAGTACTATATCAACGCTGCCAATGGCTACACCGACGTTAAATACTACAAAAACAACACCTCCTTTGCCCCCGCCGGCGTAACAGTCTCCGGCAGTAGCCAAACCACAGCCACAGCCAATACCCTTATCTCTCTTTACAACTCTGGCTACGGCTGGATTAACTACACCGCCCATGGCAACGACAACTGCTGGGGCACCCCCAGTTTCACTACCGACAACGTTGCCGTCATGACCAACAACGGCAAACCCTCCATCATGATTGGCAACTGCTGCCTCAGCGGCCGTTTCAACACCAATTACGATGCCTGTTTCGGTGAGGCATTGCTGCGCAAGTCTGGCAACGCCGGTGCCGTAGCCTATTTCGGCTGCACCAACTCCTCTTACTGGCCTCACGACTTTTGCTGGGAGGTCGGCTACCGAGCCAACATATCCAACACCATGAATGCCACATACGATGCCAACAATTTAGGCATGTACGACCGCCTTTTCCACACTCACAGCGAGCCCTTCACAGCATGGCACACCACCGCAGGCTCCATCAACGTGGCTGGTAACACCGCTGTCGAAACCTACGGCAGCTACACCCAGTACTACTGGGAGATTTATGAACTCTTTGGCGACCCCTCACTCATGCCGTGGCTCGGTAAGGCCCGCAACATGACCCTTACAGCAAACTCATCCATCCCCATCGGTTCCAGCAGCTACACCGTCCAAGCAGTTCCTTACGCTTATGTAGCCCTCACCGCTGGCGACAACCACGACTTCATCGCAGCAGCCTATGCCGATGCCATCGGCACTGCCACCCTCTCCCTCCCCGCCAACTTGCAGCCCGGCGATTACGAACTCTCCGTATGGGCACAAAACTATAAGCCCACCTTCCAGACCGTTAACATCATCGCTCCCAACGGCCCCTACGTAATGGTGACCAACCTTGTCCCCTCACAGGGGAAACTCCGTCCTGGCCAGGTCGCCACTTTCAATATCACCATTACCAATATAGGCAACTCTGTGCCCACCCAAGGCCTCATTGAACTCTCATCAGATAATCCTCATGTTACTTTTATCCAACCCGTATCGCATTTCACCTCCTGCAATCCGGGCGACACCGTCACCCTCACCGGTGTCAACGCTGTCTACCTCTCCGAACAGCTCACCGATGGTGAGATTATACCTTTCAACATCGACGTCAGATATGGAGGAAGTACCCCGTCTTCTAGAAGGACAAACCTGACCGTAAACAGCAGCAACCTACAGGCATCTGATTTTCAAATCACCCCAGAACTATTCCCCAACTCGGTCAACACTGTATCCGTAACCATAACCAACACTGGTTCCGACACCTCCGATGCACTTCTTTTCGACCTCTACAGCCGTTTCGGACTTCTTGCCTCAGAAGCCGCACAGCAGCCCTGCGCACCACTGGCCCCCGGCGAGAATACCCACCTCACCTTCAACATCACCATGGGCTCCAACCCACCCAACGCTTCCATCCCCTTCAGTCTCTATGTCACCAGCAATGGCCAAACACGTATGCTGAAAGAATACTTGATTCGTTGTGGAAACAACTCAACAGAGGATTTCGAGACAGGCAACTTCACCAAGTATAACTGGTCGAATAACGAAAACCCTTGGGAAATTTCTACCGAGTATACTACCTCTGGCACCTTCAGTGCACGCAGCATGACCGGCCTGTCCGACCGATCTTCATCCACTCTCTCCCTCGTATGGAACTCAATGGTAGACGACACCATCTCCTTCAATTACAAAGTCTCTAGCGAACGCAACTATGACATATTCTCCTTCAGCATCGACGGCAATAACCTGCTAGAAGATTCTGGCAACAAGGATTGGAACACGGCCGCCTATCCCGTGGCCGCTGGTAGCCACACTTTCACCTTCTCCTATACTAAAGACCGTAATACCTACCGTTACAACGACTGTGTATGGATTGACGACGTAGTTCTGCCTTTTGCTGGCGACATGTGCCAATTCACTGTCGACAGTGTTTGCCGAGGCACCGACTACACCTTTAACGGTCGCACTATCAGCACCCCCACAGCAGGCGTCTTCTCCTATGTCGATAGTTCCACCTCCGTCCGCCAGTTCCTCTCGCTCGTAGTGCTTGACGAACCCGATGTTCAAATAGAAGTCATAAACATAGACAACTGCATGATACTCAAAGCCAGCGGAGCCGACACCTACGAGTGGAGCACCGGAGAGACCGGCAACTACATAAGCATCTGTCCCACAGAAACCACCCACATTAGCGTCACCGGCCACCGTGGAGGCTGCAGCAACACAGCCAGCCTTAGCCTCTTGGGCATCCAGCCCAGCGACAGCCAAGCCTCTGTGCTGCTCTATCCTAACCCTGCCCACACCAGCGTGACCATTGCCGCCAACGACATCCGCAGCGTGGAACTGGTCAACCTCATGGGCCAGACGCTGCAACGCATGCAATCCGTTTCCGACCACGTCAACCTCAACCTCCAAGGCCTCACTGCCGGAGTCTATTTTGTCAAAGTGGAAACCACCCAGTCAACCGTGGTCAAGAAACTCATTGTCAAATAAACACAGTTTTCGTCACACCCCGGCAAGGCGCACACCCATCGGCCCGTGTGCTTTGCCGGGAAACGAAAACAAATGCCGTCAAAACCACAATCAGCCATCACACCAACCGTCCCACTATCGCATAGACCGCTTCCCCCCGATAGGTTCTCCTCCAAAAGTTCAAATCCTTTCAACCTCGTTAAACCATGCACAACATCGCATGGAGTCACACCTTTAAGCCTATTTCAACTTGAATACAAACAACACCTTAAACACTTCCCACCCACTAAGAAAGCGGATGGGAAGTGGGTGAGGTGTGGATTGGATGCGAGAGAGAAAAGAGTCTAAGGCAGACGAAGGACAAGTCATTGAAAAAAAAACAATGGCCTTTGTGACCGTTCCATTTGAGTCGAAGAGTGTACAGATTCAGCTATTTTCGACTCCATAAAGTCGACATAATACAAAAATAATGATATTCTAATAGACTGTATATCAGCACCGGCATACTACCCACCAAAACTAATTGCAATAATTTTATTGATTTATCTGCAAAAAAGCTTACCTTTGCAGGCAAATCCGAGTTGGTCGGATGGCTATTTTTTAAACAAACTAATTAAGTTGGATGAAGAACAAGTATTATGATTTGGTCGACCAGACCTTTGACTTTCCCCAAGATGAGTTCCGCACCGAAGAGGGCGAACTCTACTTTCACGATATTCCCTTGATGGAGATTATTAAGCAGTACGGCACCCCACTGAAGATTACTTATCTGCCCAAGATATCTTCTCAGATTCAGCGTGCCAAGCGCATGTTCAACGTGGCTATTGCCAAGACGGACTACCAGGGCACCTATAACTATTGCTACTGTACAAAATCCAGCCACTTTAGTTTCGTGCTGGAAGAGGCCTTGAAGAACGACATCAACCTGGAGACCTCGTCGGCCTTCGACATCAACCTGATACAGGAGCTGTACGAACAAGGATTGGTAGACAAGGATAAGTTTGTGCTATGCAACGGATACAAACGCATCCCTTATCTCGAAAACATCGTGAACCTTTACAACGACGGTTGGCACAACGTGATTCCCATTTTTGACAACAACAATGAGTACTACACGCTGGACAAGATGCTGGAGAATCCCGAAGTGCCCATGAAGGTGGGCATACGCATCGCGGCCGAAGAGGAGCCTAAGTTCGACTTTTATACCTCGCGGCTGGGCATGCGCTACCGCGACATCGTGAGCTTCTATGAGGACCAGGTGAAGTCCAATCGGAAGTTCCAACTGAAGATGTTACACTTCTTCATCAACACCGGCATCCGCGACACGGCCTACTACTGGAACGAGCTGTCGAAGTGCGTGAATGTCTACTGCGACCTCAAACGGGTGTGCCCCGATCTGGACTCTCTCAACATTGGGGGTGGATTCCCTTGCAAGACCTCATTGGCCTCGACCTACGACTACGAGTATATGGCCGAGGAGGTGCTGGCCCAAATCAAGAACATCTGCACCAATCGCGAGGTGCCAGAACCTAATATCTTCACCGAATTTGGCAGCTTCACCGTGGGCGAAAGCGGTGCCACCCTTTACAGCATCTTGGATGAGAAGCAGCAGAACGACCGCGAGCGCTGGTATATGATAGACAGCTCCTTCATCACCACCCTGCCCGACACCTGGGGCATCAACCAGCGTTTCATCATGCTGCCCATCAACCACTGGGACTGCGAGTACCAACGGGTGTTTCTCGGCGGCCTGACCTGCGACAGCGAGGACTACTACAACGCCGACTCACACGCCAACGCCATCTTCCTCCCCAAACTGCAAAAGGATGAGCCGCTGTACATCGGATTCTTCCACACAGGGGCCTATCAGGAGAGCCTTGGCGGCTACGGCGGCATACAGCACTGCCTCATTCCCGCGCCCAAGCACATCATCATAGACAAGGACGAGGAGGGTGAATATGTCACCAAACTCTTTGCCAAAGAGCAGAGTCACAAGTCAATGTTGAAAATACTGGGCTACTAACACCAGGCAATAAAAAGTCTTCAATACGCCCCGCAGAGAGCAATAGTTTCTGACCATTGCCTCCTGCGGGGCGACTAATATAGCATCCAGTAGCCCTAGGCAAAGCCTAGGCAACCCAATGTTGGTATATTAGGACATTTAGGGTATAGCTGGAATAACACAAGGAGGGTGTCCCATAAGTTTTGGGGCACTCTCTTTTTTTGCAAAAAGTTGCAGTTTTATTTTGCCATGTCGGATATTTTTCGTATCTTTGCATTTGTAAATCAATATGATAATCCATGGCAAAAATAGCGATAAAAGAATACATCCAGG
>DFDY01000042.1 GCA_002368955.1 Bacteroidales bacterium UBA3816 | reverse complement strand
TGAAGAAAGTCCTGTGGACTTTCGAAAGTGACACTATGTGCCACGGAGAACGAAAACGACCTCGCCTATGTGCCAATTGCGGATAATCATAAAAAAAATTTATCGCGCCAGGTCTTTCACCCCCAGGGGAGGGCGAAGAGGCCCAGACGGGCCTGTAGGAGCAGCAGTATTAGGCAGGCCAGCAGGGCCGGCAGCGGCCAGCCCCGGCGGCAGCGCAGCCAGAGGGTGAAGCAGAGCAACGCCAGCACCAGCAACAAAAGCATTGGGAGGTCGAAGTAGATGTTGTCCAGCAGGGCGGCGGGGAGGGTGGAGACCCAACGGGTGAGGGCATCGACGGCCTGGAGAAGGGCTCGCAAGAGGGCGGTGAGCCAAGCAGCCCCTCCCGAGAGGAGGGTGAGGAGGGCAACAGCCAGAAGCAGACCGGCAAAGGGTACGACGGTGAGGTTGGCCAGCAAAAAATAGGTGGGGAATTGATGAAAATAGTAGAGGACCAGGGGCAGGACGGCCAGCTGGGCAGCAGTGGAGAGGCAGGCCCACTGCCACAGGCGTGCCCAAGGCCACAGCAGGAGGCCACCCTCAGGGTTGGAGAGCGAAGGGATGAGACTGCGCAGGGGCTGGTACCAGGCAAGGATGCCCAGGACGGCGACATAGGAGAGCTGGAAGCCAACCTCGAAAAGCTGCATGGGTGCAAAGCAGCAGATGAGCACCGCCGAGGTGGCCAGATGGTTGAGGCTGTTGGGGCGCTGCTCCATCATATCGCCCAGGAGCAGCAGCGAGAACATGAGACCGGCACGAAGGGTGGCCGGGGACATGCCAGAGAGGAGCACAAAGAACCAGACGGCCAGAAGCTGGAGGGAGCCCTTGAGCACCCGCTGCCAACGACGACGCCCCAGAAAGAAAAGGGCAGCGCCCACAAGTCCGGCCATGATGCCCACATGGAGGCCCGAGAGGGCAAGGAGATGGGCAATGCCGGCCCCACGAAACTGCTGACGGGTGGCCGGGTCGAGGTCGGCACGCCAGCCCAGGAGGAGGGCCTCGGCCAGGCCTTGCTGGCTGGGGGTGAGGCGGAAGGTGCGAAAGGTACGCACCCAGTGCTGCTGCAGTCGGGCACAGCGAATCCGCAAGCCACGGGGGGCGGAAGGGAGGGGCTGCCAACTGCCAGAGGGGAGGTAGCACTGGTAGAGAATCCCCTGGCGGCGGAGGAAGCGGCGATAGTCGAACTGGCCAGGAGCCGTGGGCCCTTCGGGAGGGCGCGGGGAGGCCTGTAGGCGCAGGCAGTCGCCCGCCTGAAGGGCAGCGGCACAGGAGTCGGGGGCCATATAGAGCAGCAGACGCCCCTGGGAGGGACGGCCCGCCACCGAGTCGACCCGGGCCACTACCTTGAGGCTGCGGGCTGTGGGACGCGGAGTTTCCTCTAGGCGCACGGTGAGTTCCAGCCTGTGGAGCGAAGGAGCATGGCAGAAAGGGTCGGGCGGGGCATGGACATGGACCAGCAAGCCTCCCATGGAGGCAATGGCCACCCAGAGGGATAGGGAGAAAAGCCACTGGGACTGCAAGAGTCGGTGGGCTAGGCACATCGTGGCCAGGGCCACCAAGGCGGCCAGACAAAGCCTGCCCACCGTGAGCGAGGGGAGGTACTCGGCAAGGACTATGCCGAGGGCCAGGGCCAAGGCTACACGGAACATGGGCGCCCGCTGAAACAGGTGCGAGGGAGAGGGGGTGTTGTCTTCTGCAGCAGACATGATTTTGCAAAGATACGATTTTTTTTCGTAATTTTGCATTTTTAATCCAAATCGGTCATTGGGGTTATGACAGACTAGTATTGGTTGCGAGCAGATGGGTCACATCGCTGGCAAAGGCGTAGCGGGCTGGGACGAGACAGGGATGTGGCCAAGATGCCAAAAGAATTACTGAGAAGTCATAAACAGACCTAAAAAAGTGAAATAGATTGAAATGTCGGCCTAACGACCGATTTGGGGGTTTTAATTGAATCAAGGCTTATGGCACAACACAACGATACTGGCAAGACGGGCGAGACTCTGGCCCAGAATTATTTGAAAGAACAGGGTTTTGCCATTGTGGAGACAAACTGGCGGCGGGGACGATATGAGGTGGACATTATCGCCTACAAGGAGGGGTTGATAGTGTTTGCCGAAGTGAAAACGCGGAGCAGCCTGGAGCACGGCGAGCCCGAGGAGTTTGTGACCCTGGAGAAGCAACGGGCCTATGTGCGCATGGCCAACAAATATGTGATAGAGCACGACCGAGAGGAGGAGGTGAGGTTTGACATTATAACCGTCTTTATAAGCGCGACAGGGTATCAGATAGGGCACATAGAGGGGGCGTTCAGCGCGGTGGGGCTGTATTTGTGAGGGGATGAAAAGATAGACTTGATAGAGGGAGCAGGGGGGCTGCCAAATCCAGGGGGACTGTCTCTATAAAATATCCACGCCTGAGAGGGTGAGGGTGCCGGTGAGGTAGAGGGTGTGCCTGTGGGCAGAGGCGGCTGAAGGGGTTCGCTTGTCGGAAATGCCACCGAGGAAGTTGTTGGTGGAGACTTGGACGTTGAGGTCGGCCGGACAGAGGAGCACTATCCCCGAAAAACTACAATCGAGACTGATGATGATGTCCTCAGAGATGAGGGCTTGGCGGAGGTCGACCTTAACGGAGCCAAAGCTGCTGCTGATGTCGGCCCCTTGGAAGCGTTGGTTGTCGAAATTGACCTTATGCTCGCCAAAGGTGGCATTGATTTGCTTGATGTCTTTGCCGTCGCGACTGACAGTGCTGATATCGGCCACGGAGGGTTGCGGACGACGGCGCCCCACGATGAGGGCCAGACCGATGACAATAATTAGGATGGCCAGGAAGAGTCGGCCCACCATGCTATAGTAGATTACGCCCTGGGCGGCCAAAAGGAGCAGCACTCCGATGCCAAGGGCAAGGACTGGGCCCACTTTGTGGCGCGAGGTGAAGAGTGAATAGAGCGACGGTACAATAATGAAAAGAGTCCACCAGCCATCGAAGACAAAAGTGCTGTCGATGACGCCCAACAGGTAGAGCAGCCAAAGGATGCCAAAGATGAGCAGGACGATGCCGAGGGTAACAGAGGTTGTTCGTTTCATGATAAAATGATTTTATATTTATGTATTGCTTGGCTAGAAGTTCCAACCCAGTTTTTGGTGGATGGAGGTGAAGAAACTTTGGTTGTGGAGGCGAACCAGATGGAGGGTGAAGGACTCGCGGGTGAGGGTGAGCTCGGTGCCACAGGGGAGGTGCTGCCGGCGGGAGTCGGTGCATAGGTTGAACGGCTGGTTCTGCGGATGGGTGACTAGGCGAAGGACGGCACTGTCGGGCACGATGATGGGCCGTAGGGTGAGGTTGTGTGTGCCGTTGGGGGTAATGACAAAGCAATGGCTGTCGGGGGTGAGGATGGGGCCTCCACAGCTGAGGGAATAGGCTGTGGAGCCGGTTGGAGTGGCCACAATGAGACCGTCGCCAGCATAGGTGGCAACAAAGTCGTCTCCCACATAAAGGTCGGTGCTGAGCAGGGTGCCACCCTCAAGGAGGCGGTGGAGGCTGACTTCGTTGACAACAAAGGTGTCAATGGGATGGTGCGGCTGATTGGAAAGGACATGGAGGAGGGTGCGGGACTCAATGGAGTAGCGCCCAGCCAGAAGGTCGGTCACTAGGGTGGCAGTATCGAAACGACCAGCAGTAGTAAGGAAACCCAGATGGCCGAAATTGATGCCTATAACAGGTATTTGACGCCGGCCAATGAGGTGGACAGAGCTGAGCAGGGTGCCGTCGCCACCAATGGAAAAGAGGAAGTCGTAATGGCCCTGGGGCAAGGAGTCTACCACTTCTTCGGTTTGAACTCCGTTGTTGTGAAGGATGTCGCAGAGCTGTTGGTATTGCTGGCGGTAGGCTTCTTCGATATAGCGCGCGTATAAGGCAACTTTCATAGGTGACAGATTTATTTTTGAGTTTATCTAGAGCTATTGAACATTAACGAAGGAGGAGGACGGTGCCATGGTAGGAGTGGACGGTTCCGTCGGCATGAGAGACATGGGCACGATAGACATAAGTACCCTGCGGGAGGGGCTGGCCAGAGAGGTTGGTGCCGTCCCAACAGTCGGACAGGGTGGAGGTGTGGAAGACCCGCTGGCCCCAGCGGGTGAAGATGTCGAGCTGGTAGCCATCGGAGAGAGGGGAAAGATAGGTTGGGCAGAAGGAGCCACAGTGGGGGTGACCATAGATAATGGCATTGGGGAAGAACGCTGAGGCTTTGGAGACTTCAGGGAGCAGGAGCTGGACGGTGTCGGAGTACTGGAGCCGCTGCTGACAGAGGTCGGGGATGCCCACGCGATAGACATATCGGCCGGCCTCGCGACTGACGGTGCGGTCGACATAATGCAGAAGAGACTGGGGCGGAGTGCCACGGGAGAGGGTGGCTATCTGGTCGAAATTGTCGTCGCTGCCTTGGCTACGGTAGAGGTAGCACTCGGGGAAGGGGTAATGGCCGTCGATGTCGATGTCCAAGGAGACCGAGGGCTCGCTCTCATCATATCGGACCTGGAGTATGCGCAGGTAGTCGGCGGTGTCGCCATTGGCAAAATGACGTGTGCGCAACTGGGAAAGCGCATGGAGCGTGTCGGGCACATTGTCAACAGAGAGGAAGGCCGTGACGGACTGGACAGAGAGGTCGTCAATGACGGTGTCGAACCGGAAAGGGCCGTCGGGACCGGTCTGGAAAAGGTGATATGGGCCCTGACCATTCAGCCGGTAATGAAGGCGATAATGGCCCACACTGTCGGGCATATTGATATAGCGGTTCCAGGTGCAGCTGAAATGGCGGGTGCAGCCGGTGTCGGGGAAGGAGATGACAGGGTTGTGGCAGGGAGGGGTGAGGGGGCTGGCCTGAAAGCAACTGTCGAAAGCCAGGACCCTAAAGAGATACTGAGAGTCGGGGGAGAACTCGGGAGGGAAGAGGTAGGTGGTGTTGAGACGGCCCCAGACGGTGTCGTAGTCGATGCAGGGGGAGCCGAGGCAGATATAATAGCCTATGGCATCGGTGTCGGGGGTGGGATACCATGTGAAGCGGATGCGGTTGAGGGTGGTGTCGACTGTGCCGATGCGGAGGGCGCAGGGGGCGGTGGGGACGTTGTCCTGATAGTAGATGCCAACGGTGTCGGAGGGGAGGGTGCCAGCAGCGGTGAGGGCCTCGACATAGTAGCCCACCGTATCGGAACAGACCACGCGGCGTAGGGTGTCGAGGTACTGGGTGTCGTTGATAGTGGCCACAAGGGAGAAGCCCTGCTGGGCGGGATAATGGCGATAGAGGGCGTAGGCCGTAGCATCGGGACAGGCAGACCACTGGAGCTGACCAACATTGTGGCTCAGGGCCACGAACCGAGTGAACTGCAGGGACTGAGCCGAAGCTTGTGAACAAAGGAGAAGCAACAAGGAGAAGCAACACCAAGAAAGGAGTCGTCTGGAAAGGGGGAGGATATGGGTATGGGGGCTCATTTGAATGACTGCATTTGAACCAATTGACTGTAGCGGCCTTGGAGGCGAAGGAGCTGATGGTGTGTGCCACGTTCGACAATGCGGCCCTGCTCAAGGACTACGATGAGGTCGGCATTTTGAATAGTGGAAAGGCGATGGGCAACCACAAGGGCGGTGCTGTTGGCTAAAAGGTGGTCAAGGGACTGCTGGACAAGGCGTTCGTTCTCGGTGTCGAGGGCACTGGTGGCCTCGTCGAAAAGGAGTATATCGGGATGACGGATGATGGCGCGGGCAATGCTGAGCCGCTGGCGCTGCCCCCCACTGAGGCAGTCGCCACCGTCGCCGATGTTGGTGTCGTAGCCCTGGGGCTGCTGCAGGATGAACTGATGGGCATTGGCCACCTGGGCTGCCTGCTGCACCTGGGCCTCGGTGGCGTGGGGAAGGCCGAAGGCAATGTTGCCCCGGATGGTGTCGTTGAAGAGGATGGTGTCCTGTGCCACCACACCGATATGCTGCCGGAGGTCGGCGATGCGGAAAGAGGAAAGGGGTTGTCCATCCATGAGGATTTGGCCGCTGGTGCAGTCGTAGAAACGCATAAGGAGGTCGAGCAGGGTGGACTTGCCGGAGCCGGAGCTGCCTACCAGAGCCACGGTGCTGCCCTTGGGAATGGTTAGGCAAATGTCGTGGAGTACCTCGGTGCCCGGGGTGTAGTGGAAGCCCACATGGCGAAACTCAATCTGCTGGCCCAGACCATTGAACGGCTGGGCATCGGGGGAGTCGACAACGGTCTCGGGCTGTTGAAGGAACTGCTGCAGACGGTCGACACAGGCACGACCTTTCTTCATCTGAGAGATGGCGGTGGTGAGGTCCTTGGAAGGGGGAATCATGAGGACAAACATCATGATGTAGGAAACAAAAAGCTCGGGAGAGAGCCCCGTATTGCCCCTCAGCACCATGGAGGAGCCGAAAAGAAGGATGCCAATAACCACACAGTTGCCTAGGAAATCACTCACTGGAGAGGAGAGGTCGACCCGTCGCAAGACTTTGGTACGCAGACGGGCATAGCCGCTGTCGGCCTGACGGAAACGGGCGTTGGAGAAGCCAATGGCGGTGAAGGATTTGATGACCTTGAGGCCCATGATGGTTTCTTCCATGAGTGAGGTGAGAAAGGCATTGCGCTCCTGCAATTCGAGGGAATTGCGGCGGAGACGATGGGTGATGCCCGAGATGACAAAGACAATGACAGGCAACATGCAGAGCACAAAGAGGGTAAGGCGAGGGCTGATGTAGAAAAGCATGGCCAGATAGAGCACCATGCTGACGATGGCGGTGACCATGAGCTGGACGGAGTTGAGGGTGCTCTCCTCATACTCGATAATGTCGCTTCCGAAACGAGAGAGTATGTCGCCCTTGCGGCTTCCGCCATAATAGGAAAGGGGCAGGCGCATGGCCTTGGCGAAAAGCTGGTTGCGAAGGTCGCGCACCACCTTGGAGCGGAGCACAGCCATCTGGACCAAAGAGAGGTAGCCGAAAATGTTCTTGCAGGCGTAGAGAGCAAAGACTATCAAAGCAAAGAAAACCAACGCCTGCTGGGGGCCGAAGGCGATGAGCCAGTCGTAGAGTTGCTGTATGGCTTGCGAGAGGAGCGAGCCTCCGGCAGAAGGGACCGCAGCGGCTACACCCTCCTGAGGGAAAAGAATCTTGACAAAGTCGGCCACGGAGAGGGCTGTGGCCATGGTGAAGACCACAGACAACACTACAAAGAAACCGTATGCGGCCACACGGGCAGCATACGGTTTCAGATAGTGTGAGGTGAACGACATAAACAAGGCTGGTTAAACACCGACGAACACACCTAGGGAAGGGCTAGCACTCGAAGTTGGCTTTATAGCCAAGGTAGTTGTGGGGTGTTATCCTGCGAATGCGCTCCTTGACGGCTGGGTCGACTTGGAGTGTATCGACAAAGTCGGAGATGGTCTGTGCGGTTACCTTCTGGTTGGTACGGGTGAGCTGTTTAAGGGCTTCGTAGGGGTTGGGGTAGCCCACCGAACGAAGAATAGTTTGGATGGCTTCGGCCACAACGGCCCAGTTGTTCTCTAGGTCGTTGGAAATGGCCTGCTCGTTGAGAAGGAGTTTGCCCATGCCTTTCTGCAGAGAGGCCAGGGAGATGAGTGTATGGGCAATGGGGACCCCCACATTGCGGCTGACCGTGGAGTCGGTGAGGTCGCGCTGCATGCGAGAAATGGGCAGTTTGTGGCTGAGGTGCTCAAAGATGGCATTGGCCAGGCCTAGATTGCCCTCGGCATTCTCGAAGTCAATCGGATTGACCTTATGGGGCATGGCGGAAGAGCCGACTTCGCCGGCCTTGATTTTCTGCTTGAAATACTCCATGGAGACATAGGTCCATATGTCGCGACAGAAGTCGATGAGGATGACGTTGATGCGCTTGCAGTTGTCGAAATAGGCGGCCATGTTGTCGTAATTCTCGATCTGCGTGGTGTACTGCTGACGCTGGAGCCCCAGATGGTTGGCAACAAAGTCATTGCCGAAGGCACGCCAGTCCACCTCGGGATAGGCAGCTAGATGGGCATTGAAATTGCCGGTGGCCCCACCAAACTTGGCCCCGAAAGGAATCTGGGCAAAATAGTCCAGCTGGCAGCGCAGGCGGTAGGCAAAGACCATCATCTCCTTGCCCAAGGAGGTGGGTGAGGCCGGCTGTCCGTGGGTGTGGGCCAGCATGGGGATGTCATTCCACTCCTGAGCCCGCTGCTCGATGAGCTGAAGGATGGCCTGATACTGTGACAGAAGGACCTGCTCGTGGCACTCCTTGAGAGAGAGAGGAACAGAGGTATTGTTGATGTCCTGAGAGGTGAGGCCGAAATGAATGAACTCCTTATAGGCCTGGAGCTCTAAGGCATCGAAATGACGTTTGAGGAAATACTCCACGGCTTTGACATCGTGGTTGGTGGTTTTCTCGATTTCTTTTATTTCCTGGGCATCGTCGTCGGTGAAATGGCGATATATGTCGCGGAGTTGTTCGGCCAACTGGGGATGCTGGGCAAAAAGAGCATGAAGGGGCAGCTGCGGCAAACTGCCGAGGGCAATAAAATATTCAATCTCTACCCGCACACGATAACGGATGAGGGCTCCCTCGGAGAAGAAAGCAGCCAGGGGTTCTACTTTTGAACGATAACGGCCGTCAATGGGCGAGATGGCATTCAGACTGTTCATGATGGATGTTTTTTGAGTAGTATGGAACTACAATTTCTTGTTAGTGACCGTGGGGTCGGTGAGTGACTTGTTGAGGAAAGTGTGGGAGGTCAGCACTTTCTCGATCTTCTTGTCATGGGTGCAGTCGATGAGGGCTTGGGCATAAAGGGTGTTGTGCATATCGGTGCCCATGAACTCAATCCAACCGTTGTCCAGCATCTCGAAGGCTTTACGACGAGGGCCTTCGCCATAAAAACCGCCCAACGAAAGGATATTGACTTGGAAGAAGACACCCATGTCCTTGAAATGTTCCAGCACATGAGAGGAAGAGCTGTAGTAGGGGTAACGCTCGGGATGGGCCAGAATTATATCGTAGCCTTTCATCTGGAGGTCGAAGAGCACCTGGTCGACACCCATAACCTGCTGGTGAAGCGAGAGCTCTACAAGGAGATATTTGCCCCCGATAAGGAGGAACTTGTTGGCATCTAAACGCTGCTGAAAGCCTGAATCAATACGATATTCACCCGCTATGCCGGCCAGTTGGGGAACATCGTTGCCCTTGACACCATTGGCGGCAAGGTCAAGCTTGAGGTTGTCGAAACGCTCCAAAATATCCTCTTCGATATTGGGGAAACGGGGATATTGATAGTGAGGGGTGCAGAAAATCTTTTCGAAACCAGCAGCCCGCATGACCCGCATGCAGGTGGCAGTCTCCTCCTCACTCTTGGATCCATCGTCCACCCGAGGCAAAAGGTGGCAGTGCATATCGTTGCCTAGAACTTCAAAAATGGGCTGTGCCGTCTTAGGCTTATGTTTAAGAAATTCAAACATATAAATAATATTTAATCAATTCTACGTATATTGGCATCCAGCTGACGCAGACGCTCGTCTATGTGCTGGTAGCCGCGATCAATTTGTTCTATATTGTCAATACGGCTCTTGCCGTCGGCAGAGAGGGCCGCGATGAGCAGGGCCACACCCGCCCGGATGTCGGGCGACGACATGCGGACACCACGCAGGCGGTGCTCCTGATTGAGGCCGATGACGGTGGCGCGGTGGGGGTCACAGAGAATAATCTGGGCTCCCATGTCGATGAGCTTGTCAACAAAAAACAGTCGGCTCTCGAACATTTTTTGGTGGATGAGCACGCTGCCCTTGGCCTGGGTGGCCACAACCAGGGCGATGCTGATGAGGTCGGGCGTGAAGCCCGGCCATGGGGCATCGGCAATGGTCATGATGGAGCCATCCATGAAACGCTCTATCTCATAATGTTCCTGCGAGGGGACGAAAAGGTCGTCGCCTTTCTGCCACACCTCTATGCCCAACCGCCGGAAGACCTGTGGGATGAGCCCCAAATGCTGCATTCCCACATTGCGGATGGTGAGGTCGCTCTGGGTCATGGCTGCCATGCCGATGAAAGAACCCACCTCAATCATGTCGGGCAACAGGCGGTGCTGGCACCCATGAAGCTCCTTGACCCCACGGATGGTGAGCAGATTGGAACCTACGCCTTTGATTTTTGCCCCCATGCTGTTGAGCATTTTGCAAAGCTGGTAGATATAGGGTTCGCAGGCTGCATTCATGATGGTGGTAGTGCCGGAGGCCATCACCGAAGCCATGATGATATTGGCGGTGCCGGTGACAGAGGCCTCGTCGAGCAGCATGTAGCAGCCCTTGAGTTTCTGGGCCTTGACCTCATAGCCGCCACGGTGGTAATCCACCTGTGCACCCAGTTTCTCCATACCGAGGAAATGGGTGTCGAGACGGCGGCGGCCAATCTTGTCGCCCCCCGGCTGAGGCACATAGGCCTGTCCATAGCGCGAAAGCAAGGGACCCACTATCATGATGGAACCCCGGAGGGCAGAAGCCTGCTTGGCAAACTCCTCTCCATGGAGCACACCGAGGTTGACCTCGTCGGCCTGAAACTCATAGCTGCGGCCGTCGGTCAGCAGACGGGTATCATCATTGAGACGACGGACTTTCACTCCCAGCAATTGGAGCAAGCCGATGAGTTTGTTGACATCGCTGATGTCGGGTATGTTGTCAATGACCACCTTGCCGCTGGTGAGCAATACGGCACAGAGGACCTGAAGCGCCTCGTTTTTGGCACCTTGGGGGAAAATTTCTCCGTGCAGTTTGTGTCCACCAGTTATTTCAAACGACGACATAGGGGATTAAACTTGGGGTTTGGTATTATTATTTTTTCTTTTTCTTTTTCTTGCGGGTGCCGTTGGCACGACGTTCATCCTCGGTGCCTTTGAGATATTCGCGGTAGTCGAAATACTCAAAGTCTTCAGGCACCTGCAACTTGTCGCCCGAAATCTTCTGCAGCTGGAAAGTGACCAAGGCGTCCTCCACTTTGTCGCTGTTCCAGAGCAGGTAGTCGCGCTTCATGGCATGGGCCATCAGACGCACCAGCTCGTCGCGCTCCTCACCCTCGGGATATTCGGCCACTTTTCTAATCATCTTCTCCATCACCGCACCGTAGTGCCGATAAATGACCTTGCCCTGGCTGTAGTTGATGGGATGGGGCTTAAACTCTACTGTCTCTTCGCGCGTGATGCCGTAGGGAACATCGACATCCAGTTCCCAGTTGGACAATATCATCAGATGCACCCAATATTTACGCTTGTAATCCTGGACATCCTTGGACTCAGGGCTTATTTGCGACATAATATCGACAATGACCGAGGCCATCAAGTTACGTTTGTCTCGGTCTTCTACATTCTTGGTGTATTCGATGAGCTTATAGATATTACGCCCGTAGTCGGTGATCTTAATTTTTTCTCGCTGTGTGTTATATTCCATTTTCTTATAAAGTGTTCTTTCTAAAAATTATCGTTGACTGTTGCAAGTGCCTTAATCAATACCATCCGCCAAAAAACATAGGGCTGTAGGGGGCAGCCATGCGGTAGTAGTCGGTAGGGCTGGCATACATGCCCCATGGGCCAAAGCCTCCAGCATGCATCCAAGTGTCGTAGAGCATATAGGGCATGGTGCCCGCATGGTCGCGGACGTAAGTGAAGGAGATGTGGAGCAGGTTGTTGTTCTTGAAGCGGAAGGCGGCAGCGGCAGAGATGGCGGTGGCGGAGACATTGAATGCCTCGCTGTTGAGAGGTCCAAACAGAGGGGCATAGCTCCCGCCAATATGGTATACCGAACCTGCCAACCAAAAGTTGTCGTTCACCTGATACTGCGCCTCCACATAGCCCGAAGCCAACCCCGTGCCTCCATTGGTTCGGTAGGGGGCCAAGCTGCGCTGGCTGGAGCCAATGCTGTAGTTGGGGTTGAGGCCCATGTCGGTAGTGATGCGGAAACCACCCACGACAGTCCATTTGTCGCTGGGGCGGTAAACGAGAGAGGGAGCCACAGAAGTGTAAAGACGGTTGTCGCCAAAGCTAGTCCCCAGAAAACCGGTGCTGACCGCCAAGTGGGGCTCCCACTTGGGCAGGCGGATGGTGTCCGGAATGCTGTCGGCAGTGGCAC
Source organism: Bacteroidales bacterium UBA3816 (assembly GCA_002368955.1). Taxonomy (GTDB): domain Bacteria; phylum Bacteroidota; class Bacteroidia; order Bacteroidales; family P3; genus Colimorpha. The sequence goes on along the minus strand of DFDY01000042.1, from coordinate 3,043 downwards.
AGCAGCTCGGATAGACCATGCCCGGATAGAAAGGCAGCCACTGCGCATGAAGCACCGTGGGGAAACTGCTCAGCAAAAGGAGGACTATGACTATATGTATTTTTTTCATCTTAATAACCTATTAAAACTAAACTATAACGCGCGTGTACATTTTTTATTGTGACTATAGTTCCATTAATTTCATAAAAGTTGTCGGATAGGGGGTTTCAAATCTCAACTTTCGGTGGGTGACGGGGTGGGTAAAGCAAAGACGGAAGGCGTGCAACGCCAGTCGGGGAATGGGAGAAATATCATCTTTGTAGCCATACATGGGGTCGTGCACAACGGGGTGTTTCTCCTCACGCAGGTGCACGCGGATCTGATTGCGGCGGCCGGTTTCCAACTTGAGTTCAAGCAAGGAGTATCGGCGTGAGGTCTTCACTGTTCGGTAGTGGGTGATGGCCAGTTTGCCCCCATTGTCGGTGGGTGAAGAAAGCACGCAGAACTCGCCATCGGTCAGCCACGATTTGATGGTTCCCTCTGGCGGTTCCAACTGTCCCCAACACACGGCCACATAGGCGCGGTCGGTGACCAAACCTTTCCAGTCGGCCTCGAATTTCTGCGACACCTGCTTCGACTTAGACACCACCATCAGACCAGAGGTATCACGGTCTAACCTGTGGACTATATGGGCATTGCACTTCTGATGTGTGAGCTGGAGATAGCGGTTCAAGACAGTTATTACCGTGCGGTCGGTTGGCTTTTTGCTATAGGAAAGCAAACCTTCGTGCTTGTTGATAACCAGCAGGTGATCGTCCTCGTAAACAATGTCTAGGTCGCGCGGTTTCAGTCGTTCTTTATAGCCTGCTTTTTCTATTGTCACAGCCATGCCGGGCTGCAACGGGAAATTGAACTGGCTGACACGTCTGCCATCGACACACACGTTGTGCGCCAACAGCTCTTTCACTTTGGTTCGGCTGCTGTCGGGCATCTGTTCCATGAGGAACTGAAGTAGCTCACAAGGGGCTTGTACTCTATATTCTAGTTGTTTCACGTGAAACATTTATTTTTCTAGTTATTAACAATATTTCCCACCTTATCAACAGGCCTCTCCCCCACCCTTCTGGGGACCGGAGGCTCGTCGTCATAGAGGTCTAGAAACTCATAGGGGTTGCCAATGGTATGGATGAATTTCATCATTCCCTCATTGCTTATCACCAGCGAGGCGGTGTTGTCGTTCGGATGGAAACTGAGGTGCGCGGCCTGCTTCAGACTATTGTCCACGAAAAGTATCACCTCATGATTCTCATCGTTGACCAAATTGAACAGCGACACCGAGCCAGGCGTCACACCCAAATATTTCATCATGCGCTCCGGCGAAGCAAAGGAAAGTTTCCCCTGATGCAGGCGCAACTCGATGTCATGGATATTCATTTGGTGCCGTGCATTCATCACCACCAGATAATGTCTGTTGCCTTTGTGGTTGCGGAAGAAAAGGTTCTTGCACATCGTGGTGCCTTCACCACGATAATAGTGTGACGATTCCTCAATGGTGCGTACTGCCGGATGCTCGTAATAGTCGAACCCGACCCCTAACTGCACCAAGTAATCGTAAACCTTTTGCTGTCCCCTCATTTAATAATTCCCAATTGTTTGGACATGTCGAGCATGCGCAAGATGGGCTTTTTGGCCTTTTCGATCAGCTCTTCAGGCATGGTGATTTCAGGTGTCTCGTCGCGCAGGCATTTGTACAATTTCTCCAGCGTGTTCAGTTTCATATATGAGCAGTCGCTGCAACTGCACCCCTTGTCAGCCGTTACGGTGAGGTACTCTTTGTCGGGGCTCTGCTTGCGCATTTCATAGAGGATGCCGGGTTCGGTGGCCACGATGAATTGCTGCTTGCCAGAATTTTTAATATATGTGAGCATGGCCTTGGTGCTGCCCACAAAGTCGGCCACCTGCAGCAAGGCACTGTTGCACTCAGGATGGGCTATGATGGCTGCATCAGGATGGGCCTGTTTCAGTTTCAGATACTCCTCGGCCTGCATGGCATCGTGAACCATACACACACCGTTCCAAAGCAACATGTTCCTCCCAGTGACGGCATTGATATAACCACCAAGGTTCTTGTCGGGCGCAAAAATAATCTTTTGATCTTCGGGCAGGGCTCGCACCAGTTTCTCGGCATTGCCCGAAGTGCAAATGAGATCGGAGAGTGCCTTGATTTCAGCAGTGCAGTTGACATAACTGATGACCATGTGGTCGGGATGCTCGGCCTTGAACTTGGCAAATTCCTCAGCTGGGCAACTCTCGGCCAAGGAACAACTGGCATCCAGGTCGGGCAGCAGCACTTTGCGGGTGGGATTGAGAATCTTGGCAGTCTCCGCCATGAAGTGCACACCGCAAAAGACAATTATATCATTGTCGCATTCTTGCGCACGTTGGGCCAAAGACAGACTGTCGCCTATATAGTCAGATAGGTCCTGTATCTCGTCGCGCTGATAGTAATGCCCCAATATGACGGCATTTTTTTCCTTCTTCAGGCGGAGTATCTCACTCTTCAAAAATTCATTGTCCATGATAGCAGATGGCATTATAAATGATTAGTTTGTTTTTAAAAGTACATACTTTTTCACGTTGCAAATTTACATAAAAAAAATGGATTTACATGTGGCCATTCAAAAAAAAATCTTTGCGCCCCAAATGAAGTGGAAAAATTGTTTCAACAGAGATATTTAAAGAAACCGGATTACTCGATTAGAAAAAGATGGAATTTATAAAGACATGAGTAATTAGTTGTCACCTGGAACTGTGAAAGACAAATGCAAGAAAAGTAAGCCAACTAAGACGAAACAATACAACTCAGGATGAATTTTCCTGTATAATAAAGCCACTTCCAACTGTACTCTTCCGCAGAACTCATAATTGGCAACCATTGTCCAACATGATTGCCTCTATTCACTCGATAGGCAAGTATTGCTACCTTTAATCATGCAAAGTGAGATATAGAGCAGTTGCCGATAGGCTTTGTTGGTCTCTTATTTAAGGTGTGTTCTATTTATTT
>DFDY01000085.1 GCA_002368955.1 Bacteroidales bacterium UBA3816 | reverse complement strand
GCGAAGCCGTAAAACGGGCGTTCGCATGGAGTTTTTATAAACTTTTTTCGTATTTTTGCTATCAAAATAGCGAAGATACACAGAAGAATATGAGAAAAAGAATCGTTTGCTTTGCAGTATTTGCCCTCGTGTTTACCACCGTCAGTGCACAACGGCTTATTCCTATGAATCGTTTCGGTTCTGGATGGGATCATACAATGGTTTCTCTCGTCAATAAGCCCAACGGTTATATTTACCGTATGCGCAAGGATGTGCAGAGCACCGACTTGCCAAGAGTTTCGGGTGTGGAAGGACTGGAATTGTTTATCGCAGAACCCATCGACATGGGATGGATGGCGTTTTACAGAAAATCTGCCGGCAGCGCAACCTACGACTTTAAGGTGGTTCTCTACAACAAGGACAAGCAGCCTCTTAAGACTATCGACCTCTGCGAGATCAGCGGAAACCATTATTGTGAGGTACAAGATGTAAGGTGGGATGCCGACAACCATTATCTGCTGTTCAATATGGCATGCCCCAGTTATTCTGATAGCGTTGACGGTAAATGCAGCAAACTCTACTGCTACAGCGTCAATGGCGGGAGCATGGTCTGGGAAACCGATTATCTGGTAAGCAACGACATCTTTATCCTCGACCATAAATACGTGTATTGCTCCTACGGATTCACCGGCGAAAAGAAATTCATATACATGCTCGACAAACTGACGGGTAAGGTTTACAGCAAGATTCCAATGGTTTATTCCGTGCAATACATGGAACTGAAACAGCAGAACGGCCGAAACATGCTCTATGCGGTTGACTACAACGACCATCTGTTCTCCTTCGCTGTAAGCGATAAATCGGCAACGAAGAAAACAACAACTGGCACAACAACAAAGGAGCCTGAGGTGTTCACCGTCTGCCATGCCACTTCTGATGACGGATTCCTGAACGTCAGGAGCGAGCCTTCGATGAAGGGAAAGGTGCTGACCAAGCTCTATGGGGTGTTCCACGGCCTGGGCAACGGCGTGCTACGTGACAAGGGCACCACATGGAGCAAGGTGGCGGTCTACGACGTCACGGGATGGGTATATACCAAATACCTGGGCTATCAGACGTGGTACACCGGCAAGGGAAAGCGGAAGCTGGTGGCCAACATCGACGACATGCCCATCTATGGCGAGAACTATGCCGACGAGGAAGAGGGGCTGCCGCTGTTTACCACCGTGAAGAAGGGCACCGTGATAGCCGACGACTTCGACGAAGACGAGAACTACTACATGCTGAAGACGGCCCACGACTTCCTTTTCATCAAGAAGACCGACGCCATCGTGAAATAGAAACATACTATGAAAAAACTTTTATTGACTTTCGTTGTGGCATGCCTGGCAGTCACGGGCATCAGCGCACAGACCTACGTTCAGGTTAGCGACATCAGCTACACCCGCAAGACCGACGCCTATGCCAAGGAGCGGCTGAAGCTCGACGTGTATCATCCCACAGACATCAGCGACTGTCCCGTGGTGGTATGGTTCCACGGCGGCGGCCTTGAGGCGGGCAACAAGGAGATTCCGCAGCAGCTGAAGGAAAAAGGGCTCGTGGTGGTGGGCGTCAACTACCGCCTGCTGCCCAAGGTGACCATTCGTGAGACGCTCGACGACTCGGCCGAGGCCGTGGCCTGGGTGTTCAGGCATATCTCAGAATATGGCGGCGACCCCCGCAAGATTGTCGTCTCGGGCCATTCTGCCGGCGGCTATATTGCCATGCTGCTGTGCCTGAACAAGGCGTGGCTCAGGGCCTACGACACCGATGCCGACGACGTGATGATGTATGTGCCGTTCAGCGGACAGGCCGTCACCCACTATAACGTGCGCAAGATGCAAGGCCTCTCGCCCCTGCAGGTCACCATCGACGAGTATGCCCCCATCTACTGGGTGCGCAAGGATTGTCCGCCGTTCGTGCTCATCTGCGGCGACCGCGAGCTCGAGCTCTTCGGCCGCTACGACGAGAACCAGTACCTGGCCCGCATGATGAAGCTCGTAGGCCACCAGCAGACCTATCTCTACGAGCTCGACGGCCATGGCCACGGCACCATGGTGGGACCGTCGTTCCACATTCTCGAGACCCATCTCAACCGTATGCTGGGCCGCCAGGTCAATCCATAGCCCGCAGCTTTTGTTATCCCTGCCAGATAGTCGTAGTGGTCGCCATCCATTACGACTACTTTTTTGTGTCACTCGAACCCTTTATCACCATATTATATCATTTCTAATATAAAATCAAACGTTATATAACATTTTATATCATTTCTAATATAATTTCATACCTCCTTTTAGCTTTTTACCTTGGATTTTTTCGATTTTGACCAAATTATTACCTTGGATTTTTTCGATTTTGGCCATTTTTTTACCTTGGATTATTTTTTTTTTGTATATTTGCAGCGTTAAATCTGTAATAAATACGCCAGCAATATGTATTACGAACGCATTATAGACCAGTATCTTAGCGAATGGGCCTCTCGCCCAAACCACAAACCTGTACTGCTACGAGGTGCTCGACAGGTGGGAAAATCCACAGCCGTAAAGCATCTTGGGGAGCAATTCAAGTATTATGTCGAGATCAACTTAGAGAAACGACCCGACTACAAAGCCCTGTTCCAGCCCAATCTCGACGTGAAGCGTATCATACCCCAAATGGCCGCCATGTATGGAACGCCCATCATCCCCGGTCAGACGCTTTTGTTCCTCGATGAAATACAGGAATGCCAGGAGGCTATTATGTCCTTACGGTTCTTCAAGGAAGACCTGCCCGACCTGCATGTCATTGCAGCAGGTTCGCTGCTGGAGTTTGTATTAGATGACATCCCAACATTCGGTGTTGGAAGAATACACTCAATGTATATGTATCCGATGACTTTCGACGAGTTCCTTACAGCTAATGGTGAGCAGCTTCTTCTGGAATCTCGTAAACAGGCATCGCCATCATCCCCTTTGCCAACACCTCTACACGAGAAGCTGATTGGCCTGCTGCGCACCTTTATGCTGGTGGGAGGCATGCCAGAATCAGTAGCTAAATGGGTGGAAACCCACGACTATCTTCAATGTCAGGAAGTTCAGGACGACATCGTTTCTGGCTACGAAGCTGATTTTCCCAAATACAAGAAAAAGGTTGATCCCCAACTGCTAAGGATGACCATGAGGAGTGCTGCCCAGCAGGCCACCAAGAAGTTCATGTTTTCCCAGGTGCCAGGCGATTATAAGACAGCCGAGGTAAAGAAAGCCCTTGAACTGCTTATTAAGGCCAACATACTCATTCCTGTCACCCACACCAATTCCAATGGTCTTCCTTTAGGCGATGGCCGCGATGACAGCATTCGCAAGATACTGGTATTAGACACCGGACTGATGTTGAGACTGCTGAATATGGCTATTGGTAACATCACGGAGATAACAACGCATATCCTCACAGCCACAGCTTCCGATTTGGTAAACAAAGGTCCAATGGCAGAAATGCTGGCAGGACTCGAACTTTTGCACTATCGCACACCAAATCTTCAACATGAGCTATTCTATTGGCTTCGTCAGGCAAAGAATGCTACAGCCGAGGTAGATTATATCATGGGCAGTGGTACACAAATTCTTCCTTTCGAAGTAAAAGCAGGTGTACAAGGTGGTATGAAAAGCCTATGGGATTATATGCGCGAAAGGAGACTTTCGCAAGCCATCCGTTGCTCATTGGAGAATTTTGGTCAGTTCGACTATACCGACGATAAGGCCGACGGTGCTTTACGGCATGTTTGCATTTTCCCGCTATATGCCATACAGTTAGTTATCAATAATCTAACCCGTTAAGGCTCTATTAAAAAAATAACGAATATCAGTATCACAGTTTCACTTTCTGCAACCTACGGTGGGTCAGGTGTTTGCTGGTGAAACTGCACTGTCATTTCAGTTTCATTATCGTCACTCCAGAACATGCCGTAATTCGGTTTCACCGGTTTCACGTCTCATAAATACAAGGACTTCAATGTCATAGCGGTGAAACCGCGGTTTCATCCCGGTTTCACCACTATCACTATTGAATCCCTCCCTGGGAGGGAGCGATTACTTCTGAAACGGAAATGGATATTACTCCCCTCCATATAGGGAGGGCTGGGGTGGGTCTCTTTCTTTCCTTCGGGAGGGGCATGGGGTGGGGCCGTAGGGCCTGTTTCTAATAGGTTTTTGCGGAGTGATTAGGGCCTAATCACTCTCCAATTAGGTATCTTTTGCATACAGAGAAATAGAGAGATGACATTCGCGGGAAGGGTGAAACCGAATTGAAACCGCGGTTTCACCTGCATGAT
>DFDY01000150.1:13201-19898 GCA_002368955.1 Bacteroidales bacterium UBA3816 | reverse complement strand
ACTTCTATAAATCACCCAGAAGGGGTGAGACTATTAATAACACGGTACAAGCCGAAGGCGCAGTGCCGTGATACTCAGACGTCAGTAAACTGCGTCCCGACGGGACGCGACAATGGAAACAAATATATAGAACACACCATCGGTCATTAGGCCGACGTTTCAATCTATTTCACTATTTTAGGTATGTTTATGACCGATTGGGGTTAAATATGCACCCTGAAAAAGAGAACTAAAAGGCAATCTGACTGCTCGCGCCTACTTTTCGGCCTTTGCAGAATATCATATTCACAAAATAAAATTTAAAAATTAAAAAAAAGTATTATCTTTGCACTATTAAATGTGGAAGGACATTCAAAACCAACCACCACTATAGCAACAACATAGAACAAACTGACTGATATGGCACGACACCAAAAGTTCATAGGACTGCTTCTGGCGACCCTTTATTTGTCGTACTTTATCGGCACCCACTTCTTCGTTCACGCCCACCAATTGCCCACCCGCGTGGTGGTCCATTCGCACCCCTTTGCCAAACAGCCCCATGACCATTCGGCCATAGAGTTGCAGCTTATTGACGAGCTCTCCAACTATACATTACTGGTCGACGACACCCATGCCGAAATTGGAGCCATGTGTTTCGGCTACTGGCTGTTTCCGCTGCTGGTGGTCGAGGCTTTCCCCGTAAATGACTGGGGGCCTCTCAGCCTACGCGCCCCGCCATGCCTGCCGCAGGCCTAAGAGGCCCGCAGGTGCTCCCCTCATGTTTATATTTTATTTCACTGGATGTGTTAATTCGGGACAACCCCGATTTGCACATTCTAATATTCACACATTAACAATTAATAATTGATGAGAAAAATTATATTTCCCTTACTATGTCTGATAATGCTTGCCTCGTGCGCAGGCAGGAATAACAATGGTGCCGAAAGTGTGCAGCACGACGTCACCGTCCAGGGCGACACTCTGGTGGTCAACCCCGAGGCCAGCATGGTCGCCCGCATTCGCACCGCCCCAGTGGCCAAAGAATATCACGAACCCACCATTGCCACCACAGGCGTGGTCACCGCCATACCCACCGCCTACGCCGAGGTGGCCGCCCCTTTTGCGGGACGGGTGCAGCGCAGTCTTGTTCGCATCGGGCAGCGCGTGGCCGCCGGAACCCCGCTGTTTGAAATTTACTCTTCCGACTATTCCGAGGTGGTCAAAAACTACCGACAGTCGGTCTCAGAACTGGAAGTGGCCCGCAAGGCCTATGACCGAGCCAAGAACCTTTACAACAACAAAGTGGCCTCTTCCAAGGACCTTGAAGAGGCCCAAGCGACCTACAGCCACGCCCTCGAAGAGCACCGCCACGCCGAAGCGGTGGCCAAGGAGTTTCTGATTGACCTCCGCTCCGCCGAAGTAGGCCAGCCTATGCTCGTTCGCTCCCCCATTGCTGGCAAAGTGATGCGTAACGACTTGGTCATGGGAGAGTTTATAAAAGAAGATGAAGATGCAAAAATCGTTGTGGCAGACCTCACGAAGGTGTGGGTGAAAGCCAACATATCGGAAAAAGAGGCCCCCATGATGGACGGCGTGAGCCAGGTGGACATATCGCTTGTGGCCACACCCGACAGCATCTTCCAAGGAAAGGTGGTGTATAAGGGCGAGATGCTCGACCCCGAAACCCGCACCATGCAAACAATCATCGAGTGCGACAACCCCAAGGGGGCACTGCTGCCCAACATGTATGCCCACCTGCAAATCCGATGCACCGGACACGACTATGTGGTTGTGCCCAAAAGTGCCGTGCTGCAGGGCGAGTCGCAACGATATGTGCTGCGAAAGGTAGCCGAGAACACCTACCTGCGCACCCCCGTCAGTGTGACCAGCCTCGACGACGACCACCTGATTGTCACCTCTGGCCTCAATTCTAACGACCAAATCATCACCGAGGGAGCCTTCTACCTCATAGACAGCAAATAAAAAGCCATGATAGAGAAACTAGTTACCTTTGCCATACGCAACCGGGCACTTATCATCATCCTCTTTTGTGCCCTCGGCATCGGAGGAGTGCTTGCCTGGACGGGACTCTCCATCGATGCCTATCCCGACATCTCCGACACCACGGTGCAGATTGTGACCCAAGTGCCCGGCCTTGCCGCCGAGGAAATGGAGCAGCAAATCACCGTCCCCGTAGAGAGGGCCGTCAACGGCATCCCTGGCCTCAATACCATGCGCAGCAAGAATTCCTTCGGCCTCTCCACCGTCATTCTGGTGTTCGACGACGGCATTGACGACTACTGGGCGCGACAGCGGGTCAACGAGCGGCTCACCGGGCTCGACCTCCCCTATGAGGCCACCCCCGAACTCAACCCCCTCACCGCCCCCACCGGCGAGATATATCGCTACATAGTGGAAAGTCCCGATGGCAGCCACAGCCTCCGCGACCTCACCGACATACACAAGTGGACCATCATTCCCTATCTGCGGCAGATTTCGGGTGTGGCGGACGTGAGCAACTTTGGCGGCATCACCACCCAGTACCAAATAGAACTCTCGCCCGAACTGATGCGCGAATACGGTGTCTCGCTTGCCGACATCTGCGAGAAGGTGGAGGCCAACAACCGCAATGCCGGCGGCAGCATGCTTATGGAGGGCGACCTCAGCTATGTCATCCGCGGCATAGGCCTGGTGGACAACTTGGAAGGGCTGGGCAACATCGTCATCAAGACCCACAACGGCTCGCCCGTCTTTCTCAAACAGCTGGGCGAACTCAAATATGGCAACCTTGAGCGCAAGGGGGTCCTTGGCTACAGCGACGACGAGCGCGACTACGACGACGCAGTTGAAGGCATCGTGCAGATGCTCCGTGGCGACAACCCCTCCGAGGTGCTGGAAGAGATACATGCTGCCGTCGACGAACTTAATGACGAAATACTACCCAAAGGGGTGCAAATTCGTCCCTTTATGGACCGTACCAACCTAGTAGGCGAAACACTCAAGACCGTGTCCCACACCCTATTGGTGGGCATGCTCTTGGTGCTGGTGGTGCTCATGATATTCCTGCGAAACTTCAAAGGCTCTGCCCTTGTGGCCATCACCATCCCGCTGGCACTGCTCATCGCCTTCATAATGATGAAACTCACCAACGTGCCTGCCAACCTCCTATCCCTGGGTGCCATCGACTTCGGCATCTTGGTCAACGGCGCCATCGTCATCATGGAGACCGTCCTCAAAATTCGTGAAGAGAACCCCAACAACATCCTCACCACCCATCAGGTGTGCCTACGAACCTCGCAGGTGGTCAAATCCACATTCTTCTCCACCATCATCATCATCACGGCCTACATGCCCCTCTTCGCCTTCCAGCACATGGAGCGCAAACTCTTCACCCCCATGGCCTACACAGTGGGCTACGCCCTCATTGGGGCCCTGCTTGTGGCCATGCTTCTCACCCCCGGACTCTCATTTATGGCCTTCCGCCGCCCCAGCAAAATACGCACCAACCGGTGGCTGGAGAAAATCACGTCCGGATACCGCCGCCTCCTGGGTCGTGTGGTCGAAAACGGCCGCATGGTCATCATCGTCCTCTCCTTCACCCTCGTAGGCTCGGGTGTTCTTTTTGCCCTGGTGGGCAAAGACTTCCTGCCGCCACTTGACGAAGGCTCCATCTGGATTCAGGTGCAGCTGCCCTCGGGCATATCTCTGGAGAAATCCAACGAGATGGCCAAAGAGCTGCGGCGAGTGGTCAAGAGTTTCGACGAAACATCATACGTCATGACCCAGCTGGGACGCGACGACGAGGGGGCCGAATGTTTCTCCCTCTCGCATGTCGAAGTGGGCGTGGGCCTCAAGCCCTACAACACATGGAAAAGCCGCCGCACCAAAGCCGAGCTGGTCGAGGCCATGTCTGCCGAGATAGCCAAAATGCCTGGCTATCAAGCCGGTTTCTCTCAGCCCATCATCGATATGGTCATGGACCAAGTGGCCGGCACCCACAGCGACCTGGCCCTGAAAATCTATAGTGACGACCTTGTAGAGAGCCGCCGAGTGGCCGAAGAGGTGGCCAAAACCGTGGCCGAAATACCCGGTGCCACCGACGTGGCCGTAGACCAAGAGCCTCCCACCCCCCAGCTGCAGATAGTGGTGGACCGCGAACGCATTGCCCAGTATGGCCTCAACGTCAGCGATGTCACCGACCTTATAGAGCTGGCCATCGGCGGGAAGGCCATTTCTGAAATCTACCAAGGCAGCAAAGTCTATGACATCACCTGCCGCTATGCCGAACGCTACCGCGACACGCCAGAGAAAATTGGGGCCCTGACCCTCACCACCCCCGAGGGCGTGCAGGTGCCGCTCTCCGCCGTGGCCGACATACGCACCGTGCTCGGCGCCAACACTATTATGCGCGAATCCAACCGCCGTTACAGCCTTGTGCGCATCAACCTTCGCGGAGCCGACCTCTCCACCTTCGTGGCCGAGGCCGACAAGCGCATAGCCCAGCAAGTCCACTATAACGACGAAGTCACCACCCTCCACTGGGCAGGCCAGTTCGAAAACCAGAACCGCGCCTTCACCCGCCTGGCCACAGTCATTCCGTTGGTGCTGGCCGTCATGTTCCTCCTGCTGGTATTTGCTTTTGGCAAAGTGCGTCACGCCACCCTCCTCATCAGCATCATCCCCATGGCCCTTTTTGGCGGCCTCCTGGCCCTCTATGTCCGCGGCATGACGCTCAACGTCTCCTCCGCAGTCGGATTCATAGCCCTCATCGGTGTGGCCATACAGAACGGAGTCATCATGGTGTCGCATATCAACAACCTGCGGGCAGACCTGCCCGACCTCCGATCCGCTGTGGTCGAAGGCTCGGCCCACCGCCTCCGCGCCATCCTCCTCTCGGCCACCGTGGCCGCCCTCGGCCTCTTCCCTGCCTCCATCTCCACCGGCATCGGAAGCGACGTGCAGCGCCCGCTGGCCACCGTTATCGTATACGGCCTCATCTTTGCCACCATCATCACCATCTTCGTCCTACCCACCCTATACTACATGGTTGAGCGACGCATAGAAGAGAAAGGAAAGAAATAAAAACACACAGTCATTATGAACAAACATCTCCCCCCCATACTCATCCTTCTGCTGCTCTCCCCAGCCGCAGGGGCACAACAGCTCAACTTCACCCAGTATATGCAGCGGGTGATGCAAAACAATATAACCTACAAGACAGCCCAGCTGGAAGTGCAGGCCGCCCAACAGGACCTCGTTGCAGCCGGCAAATACTCCGACCCCGTCCTGTCGGCCGGATACAGCAACAACAGCGACTGGGGCATCATGATGGGACAGTCAGCCAGCGTAGAACTCAGCAAGACCCTCTCACTGGGCAAACGTGCCGCCCGAAAGCAGGTGGCCCAGCACACCCTTGAAGCCGCGCAGGCCTCACTGGCCGACTACACACAGCAGCTCTATGCCAATGCCGCCGATGCCTTTGCCGATGCCCTGCTGGCACGAGACCTTGCCAACATAGGCCGCGAGGCATGGCAGCACATGCAATCCCTATACGAAAGCGACAGCCTACGCGCCTCCTCGGGCGACATTTCTCCCCTCGACGTGTTGCAAAGCCGTCTCGAAGCCACCCTTGCACTTCAGGACTATCGCTCAAAGATGGCCCACTACCGCAATGCCCTCTCCACCCTCGACCTCTATATGGGCAGTCCGGTCCCTGGCACCCTCGGGGTGGAGGGAGAATTGCGCAGCCCCGTGCAGCAATACCCCCTGCAGTTGCTCCTTGACAGTGCCGCACAGTGGAGGCAGGATCTGGTCGCCGCCCACCACATGGCCGATGCGGCACAAAGCGAGGTCCACTCCGTCCGCCGCGAGCGCATGCCTGACATCGACCTCTCCCTCGGAGCCGAATACAACACCCGTGTGCGCAACGAAGAAGCCCCTGCACCCGAATTTATCGGCTACAGCCTAGGGCTCGCCATCCCCTTGCCGGTCTCCACCCTCAATCGCGGCGAAGTGCGCGCCAGCCAAATCCGCGCCCAGCAGGCCGAGATGGAAACCGAATACCTCCGAGCCACCATACAGATGGAAGTCCTACAAGCCTTCAACAACTACGAAACAGCCCGCCAACAAGTGGCCGACTATGACAGCCACCTCTTGGAAGAAGCCCGCCAAGTGCTGGAAGGCAAAATCTTCGCCTACCGCCACGGTGAGACCTCGCTGCTCGAAGTCATCACCGCCCAGCACACCTATAACGAAATACAGCAGGCCTACGCCACCGCCCTACACGACAGCATGGCCGCCTGGATTGCCCTCCGCCGCTCCGCCGGCCTACCCCTAACCGAACTATAACAATATTGTATGGTGTACGTGTGTGCACCATACAATATCTCTTGATAATCACTCTGTTGTGATTTTTTGTTGTATTTTTTTTGAGTGTATGGAAAAAAATGTGTATTTTTGCAACCGATTTGGTCACTGCCGTAAGGCGGTGTGAAAAGGGAACTCGGGTGCAAATCCCGGACAGTCCCGCTGCTGTGAATCCTAGTTTGCCACAGCCTCAAAAAGAGATAGTTTGCCACTGTGCGGCGCCATAGTCGTATGGGAAGGCAGAGGCCATGTGGAGGAGAAGTCAGAAGACCTGCCAAGTCGCACTTTTTAGAAACTAGCTTTCGAGGAAAGAGCTAAAAAAGGGACGTTTTCGTTAAGCCGAATGCAG
>DFDY01000150.1:10506-13108 GCA_002368955.1 Bacteroidales bacterium UBA3816 | reverse complement strand
GAGGCGAGAAAACGACTCATGAAATGGAACTACCAACACTGCGGCAGCCATTGAGTAACACAAGCTGCCCACAACACTCCTTCGGGCAGCAAAGCGCTAACGGATGCTGCCATATAGACCAGGGCAAGTCTATGCCGACCATGTGTGTCGGTCCTTGCGACGAGACTTAGCGCCACGCTCACAGCCTTTCTTTCCCTCCACCCCCGATTGCTGTTTTTGAACAAGTGATCCCCTCTAGGAACAGATGCTGCTTTTCCAGAGAAGGGTATGACATGAAATGTTTAAAAATGTAATTGTATAATAGTATGGTTAAAAAATTATCAATGTTCTGCCTAAGTATGGCCCTAGTGGCCGGTCTGTGGGCACAAGGTAACAACAAGTCGTTTGCCCCTGAGAATCCTGGGCGCGGCATCTACAATTCAATGTATAACGCTAAGGACATCGACTTCAGTGCCAGCGACGTGCAGTTTTGGTGCGGCACTGGCAGCAACGAGTCGGTGGTCATCGTGGCTTGGGACGACATGGATACGCCCGTGGCTCTGGTGTGGGGCGTGCGGTGGAACGGCACGGGTGCCGTCGCCCTGGACCTGATAGACTCCATAGCCGCCCACGACAGCCGCTTCACTTTCAATTATGGGGGCGGCCTGATTTCCAACGTGGAGTATGTCGAAAACGGAGACACGCTCAGCAGCCCCACCAATTACTGGTGCTACTATCTGAATGGTGAGTTTGCATTGAATGCCTACGGTAACCAACTCGTGGACGACGGTGACGTGATAGAGATGAGCGGCAGCTGCTATTTCGACATGACCAGCGCCACCGCTGCAACCCATCCGGGCGGCGACGACCCCGAACCCTCTGCCCCAGACACCAACAGCATTGCCGCAGCCGACATACTGACATGGTACGGCAGTGGCGAGGATGAAGTAGTCATTGCCGTGAACTGGGCCGACAGCTGTCTGGCATGGGGCGTGCGCTTCAGCGACAGCATCACCCTTCAGGCCGCCATGGACAGCATATCCTGCGCCGACTACCGTTTCAGCTATCTCCCCGGCAGCTGGGGCATCAGCGACATTCTTTTCCACGACTATGCTGGGACCAATATGGCCCTCACTGTTACCACTGATGGCTACAATTACTGGTGGTGCAACCTCAACGGATGGGCCGCTCAGTTGAGCTATGATGCGCAATGGCTTTTCGATGGCGACTTCGTGAAATGGGGCGATGCCTCTACCGGTATAGTCATAGACACCGCTTGGGGCTATCCCTCCGAGATGGCCTGGAACACCACTATCACCCCAATCGAAGTGCTGACCGCCGGTCCTTTCTGTGGTGCCGCTGGCACCGAAGGCAGCAGTGCTGTGGAATACAGCGACAGCCGCATCAAGGGCTGGGCCGCCACCTGCACCTTGGAATTGGGTCGCACCGACATCACCGACGAAAACTCTAGCACTGTCAGCTACGGCTCCGCCGATGACGCTATCGGACCTTGCACCAACAACAACTTGGACGTAGTCAGCCTTGGCGACGGCGGCATGGCCACTCTCACCTTCGAACACCCCATTGCCAATGGCGAAGGCTATGACTTTGCCGTGTTTGAGAACAGTTTCAACGACAACTTCCTAGAGCTTGCCTTTGTGGAGGTGAGCACTGACGGAGAACGTTATGTGCGCTTCCCCGCCACCTCGCTCACTGCCACCTGTAACGTGCTGGGCGAATACGGTTCGGTCGACCCAACCTATATCGACAATCTGGCTGGCAAATATCGCACCGGATTTGGCACTCCATTTGACCTGGCTCAGCTGAGCGACAGCACCGGCATTGACCTGGACAGCATCGTGTATGTGCGCATCGTTGACGCCATCGGCACCAACGACCCCCAATATGCCACCCTCGACCAATACGGCAACATGGTCATGGACCCCTACCCCACCACCGGCAGCAGCTGTGGCTTTGACCTGGACGGCGTAGCCGTGCTCAACTGGAACATCACAGAGCCCGTGGGCATCGAGGAGACCCTTGCCGGCCGCCTCCAGCTATACCCCAATCCGGCCAACAATCAGGTAATGTGCACCGTGGAGGACGAGGGCCAGCACGTGGCCAGCATCTACAGCACCACAGGCCAGCTGATGCTCCAGAAGACCTTCAGCGGCCAGCAGGTAAGCCTCAGCACTGCCGACATGGCCGACGGCATGTATATCATCCGCATCGACGGCCAGGCACAGCGTTTGGTTGTGAAACACTAACAAGCGTATCCAAGATACAAGATAAAGCATTAACTGTCTTTCATTATCAATATTTTATACCATTAATGCTGCAACGGCTGTCCCAACTGGGGCAGCCGTTTGTTTTTAGTTAGATGCCGTCTGCCATACCGAGGACACATAGCAACTCTGTATGTCCTCTTAGCCAGAAACACAACCGCGACGCTACCGCCTCGCTTCCTATACGCTACAGCCCCACATTGGTAGTGGAGGGATAGTGAGTTGATAGCATTTGGAATGCTGATGGGGAACTTTTGCGACCCATTCCTATGAACAAAACATGAATTGCCACGAATTACCTATGAATTGATTAATGGTGTGTTCTATATATTTGTTTC
>DFDY01000150.1:0-10457 GCA_002368955.1 Bacteroidales bacterium UBA3816 | reverse complement strand
GTTTCCATTGTCGCGTCCCGTCGGGACGCAGTTTACTGACGTCTGAGTATCACGGCACTGCGCCTTCGGCTTGTACCGTGTTATTAATAGTCTCACCCCTTCTGGGTGATTTATAGAAGTCCCCTAACGTCACATTCATGACGATTGGTGTTTTATTATTCTTTTTCATAGGTCTGTGTTTAAATCAGTTTTTTTATGTATCTTTGCAGATTTGTATGTGAAGGTTAAGATTGTCATAAAAAGATAAATAAGATATAATTAAACCAAAAAACCTATGTCTAAGAATACAGAACAAAAGCCTCTTGGCTTTGGTCAGACTATGTTGGCTTCGGCGGTGGGTGTTGTCATTGCCTTTGCCGTACTGAACATTATCGCTTTTATCATCTGCATGGGGCTGCTGGTCTCAGCACTCTCTCGGGGCATGGAGCAGAGCACCCCCATCACCGGCAGCAATCTGGCTGTGGAGTTGGACCTCACCCAGACTGTGAGCGAACGCAAGCCCAACGACATCACGTCACTCTTCGGTGAGAAAAGGGGCACAAGCATCGAGCAGTTGCTCACCACCATGGAAAATGCCTCCGTAGACGACCGAGTGAAAGCCATCTACCTGCACCTGGGCGGAAGCACCTTGGACTGGGCTCAGGCGGAAGAGTTGAAAGATGCCGTCGTCCGTTTTCATAATAACTGCGACAAGCCCATACTGGCCTATGGCGATGCCATGACACAGCCCGAATACTATCTGGCCACCAATGCCAATCTGCTGGCCGTGCACCCCTCGGGGGTCATAGAGTTCAAGGGCATGGGTGCCGAGGCCATCTTCTACAAAGGACTGCTAGATAAATTGGGCGTGCACATGGAGCTTATCCGTCCCACCAGCTGCACCTACAAGAGTGCCGGCGAGACCTATGTGCGCACCAATATGAGCGATGCCAACCGCGAGCAAGTGCGCTCCTATATCAACAGCATTTGGGACTATGCGGTCGAGTCCATGGCCGCCAACCGCGGCCTTAGGGTGCAGCAACTGAACACCTTGGCCGACAACCTCAGCGGTTTCTTGCCCGAAGAGGCACTCCTGGGCGGCCTTGTGGACACCCTCTGCTTTGAGCAGGACATCAAACAGATGATGCACGACAACTATGGCGTGACCAAGATTGTGAAGGCCAACCGCTATGCCGAGAATGTACGCCAAACGAAAACCAAAGAGAGCACCGACCAGATTGCCCTCATCTATGCCGAAGGCAACGTGGTGCCTGGCAAGAGCAGCGGTGCGGGCACAGCTGTCTATGGCGACGACATTGTGAAGGCCCTGACCGACGCCACCAAAGACAAGAAGGTGAAAGCCATCGTGCTGCGAGTCAACTCCCCCGGAGGTGCCGTGACCGCATCTGAGTCTATGACCCATGCCGTGCGCGAAGCCAAGAAGGTGAAACCTGTTGTCATCTCCATGAGCGGACTGGCCGCCAGCGCGGGATATGAAATCAGTTGTTTCGGCACCAAAATTGTGGCCCATCCCACCACGCTCACCGGCAGCATCGGAGTCTTTGCCACCATTCCCGAGGTGGGCACCTTCCTGCGCCAGAAGTTGGGCATCACTACCGACACCGTCATGACCAACCGCAATAGCAGTGGACTCTCCGGGCTCCGTCCCCTGTCCGCCGATGCCCGCCAAATGTTGCAGCGCAATGTGGAGGACTTCTATATCACCTTCACCCAGCGCGTGGCCGACGGCCGCGGCCTGACCCGCACCTATGTGGACAGCATTGCCCGCGGCAGGGTTTGGACCGGCCTACAGGCTAAGGAGATAGGGCTGGTGGACACACTTGGTGGCCTGCCCCTGGCTCTGAGCATTGCTGCCAAAGAGGCAGGCATCGAATACGAGACAAGCACCGTGAAGGTATTCCCCAAGGAGAAGAGCCTCTGGGAGCAGGTAATGGAGCAGATGGACGAGAGCAAGGAGGAGGAAATCAAGGCCCGATTGAATGCCATCATCCCCTTCTACAGCGAGTTGGAGCAGTGGAGCCAGATGGAGCCCCTGCAGGCCCGCTTACCTTTCTTGATAAAAATTGACTAATACCGTTACACGTTGATTGTCTGCATTGCTGAAAAGCCATCGGTGGGGCGCGACATAGCCCGCATACTGGGAGCCAATGTGGCCCATGACGGCTATATGGAGGGCAACGGCTATCAGGTCACTTGGACCTTCGGCCACCTCTGCACCCTCAAGGAGCCGCAGGACTACACCCCCTGGTGGAAGCAGTGGAACCTGGACGACCTGCCCATGATTCCGCAACGTTTCGGCATCAAACTCATCAACAACGACGGCTACGAGAAACAATTCCACACCATAGAACGCCTGATGCAGGCCGCCGAGGGCATAGTCAACTGTGGCGATGCCGGGCAGGAGGGCGAACTCATCCAACGATGGGTGATGCAAAAGGCACAGGCCAAATGCCCAGTCAAACGGCTGTGGATTTCCTCCATGACCGACGAGGCCATACGGGAAGGCTTTGCCAACCTGAAATCGCAGGATGAATACCAGTCGCTCTACGAGGCGGGACTCTGCCGCGCCATTGGCGACTGGCTGCTGGGCATGAATGCCACCCGCCTCTACACCCTCAAATACCGCCAGGCCCAACGTCAGGTGCTTTCCATTGGACGGGTGCAGACGCCGACCCTGGCCATGATTGTAAATCGCCAACTGGAGATTCAGAATTTCAAACCCGAGCAGTATTGGGTGCTGGCCACCGTCTACCGCGACACGCTCTTCACCCTCAAACAGAGCGACGAGGGTGAAGAGGGGGCAGCCAACAGCAAAGGCCGCATCACCAACGAGGAAGAGGGACGCAAGGCCTTCGAACTCATCAAAGACCGCGACTTTGAAGTGACAGGCTTGAGCAAGAAAGCTGGGACAGAAGCCCCTCCACGGCTTTTTGACCTCACCAGCCTACAGGTGGAGTGCAACAAGAAATTCTCGTTCTCTGCCGATGAGACACTCAAATATATACAGAACCTCTACGAAAAGAAATTCACCACCTATCCCCGTGTCGACACCACCTATCTTAGCGACGACATCTACCCCAAATGTCCCTCCATCCTACAGGGACTCATCCCTTATCAGCCGCTGATTCAGCCTCTGATGGGCACCACCCTCAAGAAAAGCAAGAAGGTGTTCGACACCTCCAAGGTGACCGACCACCACGCCATCATCCCCACCGGAATGAATCCCGCAGGAGGCGACATGACATTCAACGAGAAGAAAGTGTTCGACCTCATCGCGCGCCGGTTTATCGCTGTGTTCTATCCCGACTGCAAGTTTGCCACCACCACCGTGACCGGCAAGGTGGAGGCCGAAGAGGTTTCCGCCCAAGGCAAGCCAAGGAAGGGCAAGGTGGAATTCAAGGCCAGCGGCAAGCAGATATTGGAGCAGGGCTGGCGCGATGTCATGAACTGGGGCCATGCTGCCAAAGAAGCCCCCACCGACGACGAGGGCAACAAGAAAGAGGAGGAGAGGACACTGCCCGACTTCAAGAAAGGCGAGCGCGGCCCCCACACCCCCACCCTCACCGAAAAATGGACACAGCCGCCTAAGCACTACACCGAAGCCACCCTCTTGCGTGCCATGGAGACTGCCGGCAAGAATGTCACCGACGAGGAGTTGCGCGACGCACTCAAAGAGAATGGTATTGGCCGCCCCTCCACCCGCGCCGCCATCATCGAAACCCTCTTCAAGCGCAATTATATACGCAAAGAGCGCAAGTCCCTCATTGCCACCGACACCGGCATCCAGCTCATCTCGCTTATCCACAACGACCTGCTCAAAAGTGCCGAACTGACCGGACAGTGGGAGAAAAAACTGCGCGAGATAGAGGCACACAAATATGATGCCCAGCAATTTATATACGAACTGAAACAGATGGTTTGGCAACTGGTGCAGCAAGTGAAAGCCGACACTTACCGTCCCAATCTCCAACCCACCCCACCCAATGCCTGACACCATGCGTTACTTTATCCACCTAGCCTACAACGGTGCCAACTATTGCGGCTGGCAGACCCAGCCCGAACTGCCCACGGTGCAGCTGACCCTGGAGCAGGCACTGACCACCCTGTTGCGTCAACCCACTGCCATCGTGGGGTGCGGAAGAACCGATACCGGCGTTCACGCTAGCGACTTCTACGCCCATTTCAATGCCACTGACGAAGTAGACACCCGCCAACTGACTTTCAAACTGAACAGTTTCCTACCCGACGACATAGCCATCTACGAGATATTTGCCGTCCGCGACAATGCACATGCCCGTTTTGATGCCACTGCACGCACCTACCAATATCACGTCAGCGACCGCCGACTTCCCTTTAAGCAAGGACTTTACAGCCGCATCTACTACCGTCCCAACCTAGAACTGATGAACCAGGGGGCAAACCTGCTG
This sequence comes from Bacteroidales bacterium UBA3816, assembly GCA_002368955.1. Lineage (GTDB taxonomy): Bacteria > Bacteroidota > Bacteroidia > Bacteroidales > P3 > Colimorpha. The sequence continues at coordinate 6,030 of DFDY01000150.1, read as the reverse complement.
ATGGAATACGAAGACTTCACCAGTTTTGCCAAACTGCACACCCAAGTGAAGACCAACATATGCCACCTGAGCCTTGCCCAATGGGAGGAGCGCGAAGACGAGTGGGTCTTCACCATCCGCAGCAACCGTTTCCTGCGCAACATGGTACGGTCGGTCACCGGAACGCTCCTCGATGTGGGCCGGGGAAAACTTTCGCTCGACGGCCTCCGCCAAATCATCGAGCGCAAAGACCGCTGCGCCGCCGGTGTCTCCATGCCCCCACAAGGGCTTTTCCTTACCCGTGTAGAATATCCTTTTGAAGAAATCAGAATACAACAGTCATGAAATATATCGAAGTAAACATTTCCTTGGGGCAGAACGACCCCTTCCGCGACCTGCTGGTGGACGCACTCGGCAACGAGGGCCCATACGACAGCTTTGTTGAAACGCCCGACGGACTGAAAGCATACGTGCAGGAAACCCTTTTCGACGAAGCCTGGCTGAAAGAGCAGATTGAAGAAATCCGGTCTATGACCGAGTGTTCATACTCTTTTGAAGCAATGCCCGACAAGAACTGGAACGAGGAGTGGGAAAAACAGCACAAGCCCGTGCTGGTCGAAGCCGCCAACGGCAAGAAAGTATGGGTTCGCGCCCCCTTCCATGAACACCGCGACGATGTGGACTACGAGATTGAAATCGAGCCCAAGATGTCCTTCGGCACCGCCCACCACCAAACCACCTACATGATGCTCTCCTACCTGGCCGAGCTGGACATGGCCGGACGCCAAGTGCTCGACATGGGCTGTGGAACTGCCGTGCTGGCCATCCTGGCAAAACTTCGCGGTGCGGCCTACGTGGAGGCCATCGACATTGACGAGTGGGCCTATAACAACGCCCTTGAAAATGCCCAGCGCAACGGTGTGGACCTTACCGTCCGCATAGGCGACGCCAGCCTCTTGGGCAACCAACTTTTCGACCTCATCATCGCCAACATCAACCGCAATATTCTTTTGGCCGACATGGCTGCTTACGTCAGCGTGCTCCAACCCGGCGGCACCCTGCTGCTGAGTGGCTTTTACGAGAGCGACGTGCCAGTCCTGCAGCAACACGCCGAGTCTTTAGGCCTCCGTCTCGACCAGCAGAAAGTCCGCCAAAGCTGGACGGCGCTACGACTGACCAAGATTTCATAATCAGAAAACCTACGGCCTTTTTTATCCAATCATCGACAGCTGCACAATAAAAACAACAGAAGAGCGTTATTAGAAATTTAACCTATAAAGAAATGAAATTCATCGAAACCAACAACATCAAAGGCGACATCTTCGGCGGCGTAACAGCTGGCATTGTTGCCCTCCCCTTGGCCTTGGCCTTCGGCATACAGGCTTTCGGCGGCGTGGATACCCCCTCGGCTGCCTCATTGGGTGCCCTGGCGGGCATCGTCGGTGCCACCATGCTCGGCTTCTTCGCCTCCCTCTTTGGCGGCACGCATAGCCAGATTAGCGGCCCCACCGGCCCCATGACCGTGGTCTCCGCCACTCTCATCGCAGGTGCCTGGGCCAGTACGGGTGGCAACCTGGGAGCCGTCCTCATCAGCATGTCGCTGGCAGGCCTGTTCTGCGGCCTGTTTCAAATCCTTTTCGGCATCATCAAGATAGGCAAATATGTGCGCTACATACCCTACCCCGTTCTCTCGGGCTTCATGAGCGGCATCGGCATCATCATCATCATCCAGCAAATCTATCCCCTGCTGGGCCTCAAAGGCACGGGCAGCATGATTGAGCTCGTCACCGGCATCCCCTCGGCAGTGGCTGGAGGTGTCTCTGTCCCAGCCCTCCTGCTCGGACTTGGAACAATCCTTATCATCGAACTCTTCCCCCTCATCACCAAGAAGATACCCGCTACCCTGGTAGCCCTCATCGTCATGACCGTGATTTCGCTCTTTTGCGGTCTCGACTCCAAACTAATCATCGGCGACATCCCCTCCGGCCTGCCCCTGCCGGTATTCCTCAAGGGCGAAATTGACATGGCCAGCATCGACTGGCTCTCCGTGCTCAAAGCCTCCATCATCCCCGGCCTCACCCTGGCTGGTCTTGGCTCCATTGATACCCTGCTCACCTCCGTAGTGGCAGACAATATCACCAAGACCAAGCATAACTCCAACAAAGAACTCATCGGACAGGGCATCGGCAACGCCGTCGCCGGTCTCTTCTGCGGCCTACCTGGTGCCGGAGCCACCATGCGCACCGTGGTCAACGTGAAGAGCGGCGGCCGCACTCAGCTCAGCGGCATGATTCACGCCCTCATCCTACTGGCCATCCTCTTGGGACTGGGCAGCGTGGTCAAATATGTGCCCCTTTCGGTGCTGGCTGGTATCCTCATCACCGTGGGCTGGGGCATCATAGACTTCAAGGGCTTTAAAGACCTCTTCAAGATTCCCAAAGCCGACGCTGTGGTGCTGGTCGTGGTGCTGCTGGTCACCGTCTTTGTCGACCTTCTCACGGCTGTAGGCATCGGCATGGTCATAGCCTGCGTCCTCTTCATGAAACGCGCCAGCGACCTGGTTGAGGGCGGCTACAGCTCTTCCACCATGAGCCAGTCCGACCTGCACCGCGGCCTGCCCGACCCGGGTCAGCCCGACTTCGACAAAAACAAACCCTGGGGCGACGAAGGCGGCATAACCGACGAGATGCGCAAACAAATATATGTACAACGTCTGAACGGACCTATCTTCTTTGGCTCCATCACCAAATTCAAAGAAGTGATGGAAGACGTGCCCGAAGATGCCAAAGTGGTCATCATCCGTATGAAACTGGTCAGCTTTATGGACCAGTCGGGCCTCTACGCCATGGAGACCGCCATCAAAGAAATCCAGTCGCACGGCACCATGGTGCTGATGACCATCATCCAACCCCAGCCCATGTACATGCTGCGCACCCTCGACGTCATCCCCGCCGTCGTTCCCGAAGAGCACACCTTCAAAACCTTCGAAGAATGCACTGAATATCTACTAAACTATAAAGTAGAAACTAAAAACTAAAAAGTTCATGAAGGAGAGTCTTCTGTACACCAAAAGCATGAATTTTGCAATTCGTTGTGTCAATTTTTACAAGTATTTGAAGGACGAAAAGAACGAGTACATACTGAGCAAGCAGCTTCTTCGCAGTGGCACCAGCATCGGAGCCAACATCCGCGAAAGCCGCTTTGCCCAAAGTCCAGCCGACTTCGAAAGCAAGCTTTCTATTGCTCTTAAAGAAGCAGAAGAAACTCAATATTGGATAGAACTATTATATCATTCTAAACTGATTTCAGAAACAGAGTACAAATCCATCCACACAGATGCCGGCGAAATGGTCGCGCTACTATTATCTTCATTAAAAACATACAAAAAACAACAATAATTAATCACCTCAGGAAAACTAATACCTTATAGTTTTTAGTTTTTCCTTTTTAGTTTATAACATTATGGGTCGCGCATTTGAATATCGCAAAGCAAGAAAACTGAAACGTTGGGGCCACATGGCCCGCACATTCACCAAAATCGGGAAAGAAATTGAGTTAGCCGTCATAGCCGGCGGTCCCGATCCCTCCAGCAACCTCCGTCTCCGTCTCCTCATGGCCACCGCCAAGAGCGAGAGCATGCCCAAAGACAACGTGGAACGCGCCATCAAGCGCGCCACCGAGAAGGACAAGAGCGCCTACAAAGAAGTGGTCTACGACGGCAAAGGCCCCCACGGCACCGCCTTCGTGGTCGAAACGGCCACCGACAACCCCACCCGCACCGTGGCCAACCTCCGCGCCGCCTTCGTCCGTGGCAAGGGCGAGCTCGGCACCATGGGCATGAACGACTTCCTTTTTGAGCGCAAATGCTCCTTTGTCGTCGCCAACAAGGAAGGCGTAGACATGGACGAACTGGAGTTGGAACTCATCGACTACGACATTGACGAGGTCTTCCTAGACGAAGAGGACAACGAGATCAACATCTTCGCCGATTTCAAGAACTACGGTCCCATCTCGAAATATTTGGAGGACAACGGATTTGAAATCAAGTCCTTCAAATTCGAGCGCATTCCCCTCTCCATGCGCGAACTCACGCCCGAGGAGCAGGAAGATGTCAACGGCCTTATCGAACGTCTCGAAAACGACGACGACGTAGTCAACGTATTCCACAACATGGCCTAACACCTCTTGCATTAAGCACATCTTGGTAAGTGCATAATGTCATGTGTACATTATGCACTTACAATTATTAAAGAACTGTCGAATATTTATTCGGCTGTTCTTTATTCGCCAACTGGTAGTGGCCGAAAATAAGGCGATAATAATGAAAAGCAAAGCCAATTTGAAGCATTTGCCACAGACAATTGATGCATCTTCATACTCTCATAAACGATGAACACAATGGTAAAAAAACGAGTGATAGGAATTGGCGAGACCGTGTTAGACATACTTTTCAAGGACAACCAGCCGAAGGAAGCCGTCCCAGGCGGTTCCACACTCAACAGCATTGTCTCACTTGGAAGGGCTGGGGTAGCGTGCGCCATGGTGACAGAAGTGGGCTGTGACCTCATTGGCGACATTACCTGCCGCTTCATGAAGGAAAATGGCGTTTCGCTTGAGTATGTCTGCCGCCATCCCAACGTCAAATCAAACATCTCGCTGGCTTTCTTAGACGAAAACAACGAGGCGCAATACCTCTTTTACAAGGACCATGAATCTGCATCAATGAATGTCAAACTGCCGCTGATGAGGGAGGACGACATCGTACTATTCGGCTCTTACTTTGCCATCAATCCTGCCTACCGCCCCGTGGTGGGGAAATTGCTTCACCAAGCTCACAAAGCCGGAGCTTGGCTTTATTATGATGTCAACTTTAGAAAAAATCATATTGGCGACCTGCCCGAAGTGATGCCCAATATTGTGGAGAATATGGACTTGGCCGATGTTGTGAGAGGGTCAGTTGAAGACTTCTACATTATTTATCAGCTGAACGAAGGCGATGAAATTTACGCTCGCGTAAGTCCCCACTGCCGCATACTAATTCTGACTAATGGTTCTGAACCAGTAAGGGTTTATACTCCTACCGAATGCCAGACCTATCCCGTCAAGAGCATTAAAACCATCAGCACAGTCGGGGCAGGTGACAACTTCAACGCCGGTTATATCTACGCCACAATGCAAGGCCAAAATGAACAAGCTGACCGCATTGCAGTAGCTCAGCAGTGGAGCCAAGATGTTTGCCGTCAGATTGGCAACAATATCAGCAACGAACTGGTCACTCTAATAAAAAAAGGCAATTCAAACCCCATGGTTTGATGGGAAGAAAATAGAAAATTTTTCACACAATGAGTTTCAACAAACACGACATATCACGCAATGCTTGCCAACTTTTTGGCAAGCAGGCCCACTGTGGCTACGACTGGTGGTGGCACAGCCTGACGGCATACGATGCCGAAACTGGCACACCACGTCCCTTTTTCATCGAGTTCTTCCTTTGCAATCCTGCCCATGGTGGAGACACTCCCCAGTTCGGACAGAGGAAAGAGAATAAAGAAAAGGGCTTGCCTCCTTCCTACCTAATGGTGAAAGCCGGGGCCTGGTGTGGAGCTGATAGGACACAGCTGCACAGATTCTTCGGATGGAAACAAACTGTGGTGGATATGGGGGTGCCCTATTCCGTCAAGGCAGGCGACTGCATGGTGTCGGAGACTGAGACCCATGGTTCGGTGGACATCAGTCCTGCCGAGGCACAGTCACATCCCGAATGGATGTGCGGTTGCGGTAGCATGTCATGGAATCTCAAAATACGGAAACAGGTGGCCTTCAACGTTGGCTACGGTGCCAGCCGGCCTATGCGTCAGTGGCAACTATTCGAAATGTTTTGGCATGCCGAAGGTATGAAGACTGAATACGAAGGTGAAATCACCTTCAATGGGAAACGCTATCTCGTGCATCCGCACATCTGCTTCGGCTATGCCGACAAGAACTGGGGTAAGGACTTTACCACACCATGGGTGTGGCTCTCTTCGTGCAACCTCACCAGCGAACTAACGG
>DFDY01000006.1 GCA_002368955.1 Bacteroidales bacterium UBA3816 | reverse complement strand
CGTTGGCCCACTGGTTGCAGAGGATGGGCAGGTCGCGATAAGACTTGATCCAGTTCTTATAGGTGCTCCAGATAATGGTTTCGGAAGTGGGGCGGACGATGAGTTCTTCCTCCAGCTTGGCGGAAGGGTCGACCACCACACCGGAGCCGTCGGGATTGTTCATCAGGCGGTGATGGGTGACCACGGCACACTCTTTGGCAAAACCCTCGACATGCTCGGCCTCACGGCTGAGGAAGGATTTGGGGATAAAGAGGGGAAAGTAGGCATTTTGGTGGCCGGTGGCTTTGAACATATCATCCAGAGCGCGTTGCATTTTCTCCCAAATGGCATAGCCATAGGGTTTGATGACCATGCAGCCACGGACGGCAGAATTCTCGGCCAGGTCGGCACGGACTACCAACTCGTTATACCATTCGGAGTAGTTTTCGGAACGCTTTACAAAATCTTTTGCCATATATATTAAAGTATTTTTTATTTATTTTTTTCGTTGTTATCAAATAAATTGCGTATTTTTGCAACTTGGATTGACCCGAACTTTCGGGCCTGCAAAATTACGAAATTAATATCATATTAATGAAAATCAGAGAAAAAATATTTCAACGAGTTCTGATTGTAGGCATTCTTTTTTTTGCCGGAAACCTTTCGGTGCACGCCCAAATCGACCTAAAACAGGACACCATCGAGTGCCATATCGTTGGATTTAACTTCGGGGTCAAAGTCCCCTCCACCCATTTTTCGTTCGAGAAGGCACCCGACGGCTCCCGCAGCCAGCGGGGCACCATGGCCAGCTTATATGAAGGTCCCTGGATGGACTACGGAATCAACGCCATCTATAAATACAAAAGCAACTGGCTGGTAACCCTGGACGCCAACCTATGGATGGGCAACGACAACCTGCGCAACCGTGTCGAACGCATGGGGTCGGTCTTTTCGAGAGACAGCATTGTCATCAGCACCGGCGGCTATGATGCCATTGTCACCTGCTACAATCGAGGGCTAGGTTTCATGGGCGGTGTGGGCAAGATTATCACCCCGCTGCCTGAGAGAAACCCCAACTCGGGCATACTGGTCCGCCTGCAAGGGGGCTATATGTTCCAGCAAAGCATTTTCAAACTGAACAACGCCCAGGCCCCTCAGATAGAGGAGGACTACGCCCTCCTCTATGACCACCAGCGGCAGGGCATCGTTCTGGGGCAGGGACTGGGGTTCTGGTTTATGAGCAACCGCGCCAACCTTATCAACTTCTATGTGGAGCTGAACGTGCAGCAATGCTGGAGCTGGTCCACCCGCGACTATACCATCGACAATTACCTGGGGCTGCAGGGCAAGGACAACAACCACTACTTCGACCTGATGTACACCCTCAAGTTCTGCTGGATGTTCCCGCTGAAAGGAAAGCAGGCCCACGACATATACTTCTACTAAACTTAACACTGGAAACGCCGTATGAGAATACTCTACACAATTGGAATTCAATGCTATGCCATAGGGGTTCATATTGCTGCCACCTTCAACGGCAAGGCCAAACTGATGGTCGAGGGTTGGAAGGAGACCTTTGGGCAGTTGGCCATGGCACCCGTCGGCAAGGGCAACACGGCATGGTTCCACGCCTCTTCACTAGGTGAATTTGAGCAGGCCCGTCCTGTGCTGGAGCAATTCCGCCGGACGCATCCCGAATACAGAATCTGCGTGACATTCTTCTCCCCTAGCGGCTACGAGGTGCGAAAGAAATACCCCGAGGCCGACTTCATCTGTTACCTTCCGATGGACACCCGTGCCAACGCCCGCCGGTTTGTGAACCTGCTGCATCCCACGGTGGTTTTCTTTGCCAAATATGACTTTTGGTTCAACTACTTGGAACAGCTGCGCCTGCGCGACATTCCCACCTTTATATTCTCTTCTATCTTCCGACCTAATCAGTATTTCTTCAAGCCCTACGGCAAGTGGTTTTTGAAACAGGTGAGGCAATGTTTCACCCACATTTTTGTGCAGAACGAAGAGTCGCAACATCTTCTGCAAAAACATGGTTTCAACAATGTGTCCATTGCCGGAGACACACGTTTCGACCGCGTTTATGCCATTGCCCAGGAGTCCCGCCGCTTTGCCGAAGTGGAGAACTTCCTCCGTCTACATCCCGACAACAAAGTGCTTCTGGCCGGAAGCTCGTGGGAACCCGATGAGGCCAACCTAAAGAAATATATAGACCACAGGGGCAGAGGACTGACATTGGTGATAGCCCCTCACGTTACCGAGGAAAGCCACATCAGCCATATAGTAAACCTCTTTGGTCGCGAGAACTGCACCCGCTACAGCCAGATTGCCTCGGCCAACCCCAGTTCAAAGATACTTATCATTGACACTATCGGTATCTTGGCCTCGCTTTATCAATATGCCTACGTGGCCTACATCGGCGGAGGATTTGGTCGCGGAATTCACAATACGCTTGAGGCCATCACGTTCGGAAAGCCCGTTGTCTTCGGCCCCAATTACCAGAAGTTCAAAGAGGCCAAAGACATCATTGCCCTGGGTGGCGGATTCTCCTATAGCCAATACGACCAACTGGAACAGACCTTGGACTCGCTGCTGGACAACGAGGAACTTTACCGTCAGTCCTCTGAAGTGTGCACGCAATACCTGACCGAGAACCTCGGTTCGTCCGAAAAGATACTTTCCACAGTCAGCCGTTACATCAAAAAAATGTAAGCATTGAGAAAGACAATATATATAGTATTATCGCTTGCCCTTTTCGGCCTGACGTCTTGCAATGTTGACAAGTATGTGCAGGCCGACCAGCGGATATTGCGCAAAAACGACATCAACATCACCATGGCGGACAGTTCGGCCGTGACCTCCGACATCCGTTCGGCCCTGTCCAATGCCACGCAATACTACAACCAAAAGCCGAACAAAAAGATAGTGTTCGTCCCCTTGAAACGCCTTCTCTACTGCATACCCGAACCCGGCGACAGCACTTTCTGGGGCAACCTGTGGCACAAAGCGGGTGAGCCCCCGGTGATATATGACCGCCGCGCCGCCAACCACACGGCAGCACAACTGACCACCCTGCTGAAGACCAAAGGCAGTTTCGGTTCCAAGGTCATAGTAGACACCACCCATCGGCGCAATTCTTTTGTCGACGTCACCTATAATATTGTCGCCTCGCACCGAAAGACTATCGACGAAGTGGTCTTCCGCAGCCGACAACAAGACATAAACACTCTTTTGCAACAGTGGAAGGGTGAATCGCTCATCAGAGTGGGTGATTTTTACGACCAAGACCTCCTGACCCAAGAGCAGCTACGCATAGTCAACAATCTGAAAAATGAGGGCTACTACTATGCCAGCCAGGAGATGGTGCATTTCCTTGTAGACACAACTTATGACAGTCAAAAGATGGGCATCATGGTCTCCGTCCGTGTACCGCAGAACGCCGAAGGCAAGCAAGGCAACAGCACCCTAAACAAATACTATATCGGCGACATATACGTGTACCCGAACATCTCCACCGCCCTCAATCCGTCGGAGTATCAGTTCGACACACTTGTATACCGTTACAAACATCTCCGTGGCTTTTCCGACATCAACTTCATCCACAACGGCCCAATAACCCCCTCGCCACGAACCATTAGTAGCTCCTTGTTTATCTTTTCGGGCATGCCCTATCGGCCGCAAATCTCATCCAGCACCTCCAACTCGCTCCTTGGGTTGCACAACTTCAAGTATGTGGATATAAACTTCTTTGAATCGCCTAAGAGCACCGACTCGCTGAAACTGCTGGACGCCCGCATAAGACTTTTGAACAGCAGCCGCCACCGCGTCAGCCTGTCGTTCGAACTGACCAATGCCTCCGACTTCGGCTTCAGTTCGGGCCAGGGCAACTTTTTCACCAGTGGCAACATCGGCCTAGGCACCTCGCTGGGCTACGAGAACAACAACCTCTTTGGTGGGGCCGAACGGTTCAACCTGAGGGGTGGGCTCATCTTCGATTTCCCAAAGAAGGTCTTCTCCTCCAAAGCCAAATCTTTCTACGACGTATTTTCCAACTTTGAAGGCGACGTCACCGCCTCCTTGGATCTGCCAGGATTCTTGGCCCCTTTCATGGGCAACATCATCTGGCAAAGTTTCAAGCCCCACACACTAGTCCAGCTCAGCTACAACTATCTGTTCCGCTCCCTAAGTGTCCCTTCGCACGACAATGTGGGCACCAACACCGACATACAGCTGGAGCGTGTGCGTGTGGGTGAATCCTTCGGTTACACCTGGAGCCAAGGGCACAATATACGCCATGTGCTTCTCCCCCTCAACCTCTCCTATTCCAGACTTATCTCCGGCGAAGAATATTATCGCCACCTCTCGGAGCTCACCCACGACTGGCAATTTCTCTATCAGACCCGCGACTTCGTGCTACTCAACACTCACTATGAGTTCACCTATACCGACCAAGACATCTCCCGGCGCAACAACTTCAAATACTACCACCTCTCCGTCGAGACTGCCGGTAACGTGCTCAATGGGGTTGCCAGCCTCATTGGCCACACGCCTACAGTCAACAGCACCACAGGCAAACGGCTGGAATTCTCCCAGTACTTCCGATTCGAGAGCGAATACAAACAGTACATCTATCTCGGCCAGAAGAACACACTCGTATTGCGTTTGCTGGGCGGCTTCGCCCTTCCCTATGGACAGTCGTCCGAAGTGCCCTATGAAAAGATGTTTGCCGGGGGTGGTCCCACCTCCATGCGTGGCTGGTCGTTGCGCCACCTAGGCCCCGGGCAGCGCAACCCCGACTCGGCCAACTATATTTGGGGAGTGGCTCCCATACAGCTGGTCTTCAACATAGAAGAACGTTTTCCCCTCTTCGGCATCTTCGAGGGGGCCGTCTTTGCCGACATGGGCAATGTGTGGGAATGGAGCACATGGGGGGTCAACACACGCCGCAATCGAATCCATGGGGGCAACGTCAGCTATAAGTTCGACCCCATGGAGATACTGAAGGGCGTGGCCCTGGATGCCGGCATTGGCCTGAGAGCCAAAATCTCAGTCATTACCATCCGGCTAGACCTCGCCCTGCCCATTTACGACCCCAACTACGCAGCTGACGAACGCTGGTTCACCAACCATTGGTCATGGAAAATCATGGCACTCAATTTCGGAATAAATTACCCCTTCTAACATAATTCACCATGCAAAAACTATTAGACCAAGTCAAACAGCTATTTGAAGAAGAGCAGTTCATTCATGAACCCCGCGAACTTTATGAACCCATAGAATATACGCTGCGGTTGGGGGGCAAACGCATCCGACCCGTAATGCTGCTGGCCGCCAACCAGATGTTTGGCGGCGAAGTGGAACAGGTGCGCTATGCCGCCATCGGCATCGAGACTTTCCATAACTTCACCCTCCTCCACGACGACCTGATGGACAAGTCGCCCCTGCGCCGCGGTAAGCCGACGGTCTACTGCAAATGGGACGAAAACACCGCCATCCTCTCCGGCGACACCATGTACGCCCTTGCCTGGCGCTACTTCCTGCGGCAGCCCCATCCCCACTTGCAGGAAATACTCAACTGCTTCAACGAAACTGGCATACAGGTGTGCGAGGGGCAACAATACGACATGAACTTCGAACATCAGACCAACGTAACCATTGCCGACTACCTAATGATGATACGCCTCAAGACCGCAGTCCTGCTGGCCGGGGCGCTCAAAATTGGAGCCCTTTATGCCAATGCCCCTGCTGCCGACGTAGAAAACCTCTATCAATTTGGCATTCACCTGGGATTGGCCTTCCAACTGCAGGACGACCTGCTGGACGGCTATGGCGACGTGGCCGTCTTCGGCAAGAAAACCGGCCAGGACATTCGCGACAATAAGAAAACCTACCTCATACTCAAAGCCCTTGAACTGGCAACACCCCGTCAAAAAGAAGAACTGGAACACCTTTTTGCCACCACGCCTGAGGACAGCGAGGCCAAAGTAACCCGGGTTCTTGAAATATATGGACAAATAGGCATCCGACAACATGTGCAAGAAGCCATACAAAAAGAATTTGACCTGGCTCAACAACACCTCCAAGCCATCCAAGTCCAACAAGCGCAGAAGCGACCTTTGGAAGAACTCATGGACGCACTTTTTGAACGTAAAAAATAAAAAAAAAGAAGAAAAGTTCATTGTTTCCGAAAAATAGCGTATATTTGCAGAAACAATGGTTAAAAACGAATACAAACTAACTAATTAATAATTAATTCATTAAATTAAATCATGAAAAAAGTAATTGCTTTGATGTCAATCGTTGGATTATTGACATTCACCAATCTGAATGGTGTCATGGCCCAGGATCAGGCAGCCGCCACCGACCAGCCCGCCACCGAACAAGTAGAGCAGACCACCGACAGTGCCGTTGCCGAAGCACCCGCTGTTGCAGAACCCGAAACTGCTCCCGTAGCTGCTCCCGAAGAGCACAAATCCTTCCATCAGGTCCTGAAAGAGAAATATATTCAGGGTGGTGCTGGCTGGATGACCCCCGTGCTCCTCT
>DFDY01000079.1 GCA_002368955.1 Bacteroidales bacterium UBA3816 | reverse complement strand
CTCTGGAGCTTGCCACCACCGAGGAAATCCAGGTCCAGATGGGCACCAACTTTATGGGATGCGTGAACATGTGCCAGGAAGTGCTGCCGTATATGCGTCGCCAGCGCAGCGGGAAAATCATAAATTTAAGCTCTATCGGCGGAATTATGGGCTTACCCTACCAAGGGTACTACTCGGCCTCGAAATTCGCTATAGAGGGCTTTTCCGAGGCTCTGAGCGCCGAAGTGAAAGGGTTCGGCATCTCCGTCTCGATGGTTGAACCCGGCGACTTCGCCACAAACTTCACCTCCAGCCGCAAAAACTCGCAAGCCACTTTGGACGACCCCGACTACGGCCCCATCTTCAAACGCTCTCTGGGACTGATAGAAAAGGAAGAAAACGGAGGACTGAAGCCCGACGTATTGGCACAACGAATCGAGAAAATTGTCGACGCACGCCACCCAAGACTCCGCTATGTGGTGGCCAATTTCGAACAATGGCTTTCGGTGGCCCTGAAACGATTCATTCCGGGCAACTGGTTTGTCGACATCTTGATAAGCTACTATAAATCCAAACCCTGATAATCCATCAGCTTCAGCAAAGCAGAACGGGCAGTGAGGTAATCTCTTCTGCCCGTTCTGTTTACATTTATTTACAGGGAAAGCGTATCGCTTATAAACTCTTCTTGAACACTGCCCGCTTGATGAGGGGAGTGGACTTGTAGGTGGTGTCCCAAATCCGCTGCGCCTCGTTGCCGATGATCTGGGGATTGGAATAGGCCCAGCGTGTATTCAGCCGGATGGCACTGGTACTCAAGTAGGCATAATAGATGGAGTGAACACCGCGTTTCTGCCAATCGGGATGCACACCGTTGAGCAGCAAGTCGATGTCGGTAAACTTATGCAAAGCCTTGAGTATGTGATACCAGCCGAAGGGGAAGAGATGACCATTGGCCTTCTTGTATGCCGCATTGAGGTCGGGGATGGAAAGACCGAAAGCCACCAGATTGTCCTCCTGGTCAACCACAAATCCTACAAAGTCGAGATTGATGAAAGGGAAGTACTGGCTGATATACACATCGATTTCCTTTTCGGTAAGGGGGACGAAATCGTACAAATCTTTAAAGGCAGCATTGATTGTGTAGAAGAACTTACGGGCATAGGGGTACACCTCTTTGCGCGACTTGAAATGGAGCATCCTCAAGTTGTACTTCTGCATGATTAGCTGATTGATACGGGCCACCTTCTCGGGGATAGGCTGCGAAGCCGGGATTTGATATTGAGCCCATTGGCAAGGCATCTCATATCCTGCACGCTGGATGAAGTCGATATAGTACTTAGGATTATACAGTGTGCTGATATTTTGCCGCTGGTCGAAACCTTCAATCACCCAGCATTCCTTGTCCATGTCGGTGAAGCCGAAGGGACCCTCTATCTCGGTCATTCCCTTTTCTTTACCCCATGCCACCACGGTGTCGAGGAGGCGGGTAAAGACATTATAATCCTCGACAAAGTCGAACCAACCGAAACGCACCGCCTTCTTATTCCAGCGCTCATTGACCGAATAGTTGATAATACCTGCCACACGGCCCACTATCTTCTTGCCGCGATAGGCAAGCCACATTTTCAGGTCGCAGTGGTCGAGCGAGGGGTTTTTCTTGGTCAAAAGACCCAGCTCATCGTTTATCAGAGGTGGGATGTATGTAGGTACATCCTTGAAAAGCTTGTTGGGAAACTGAATAAAGGCGCGTAATGCTGAGCGTCCTACAACTTCTTTTATTTCAATTGCTTCCATAACAATCTATTTTACTTCAGCACTTCCATCTTCTTGAAACACTTGTAGATTTTATCTACAGCGTAATCAATCTGCTGGTGGGTATGGGTAGCCATCAAGGCAAAGCGGATAAGCGTATCCTCGGAGGGGACAGCAGGCGGGATAACGGGTGTCACAAACACGCCCTCTTCGAAAATCATGTGTGTGAGAATGAATGTCTTCTCGCCGTTGCGGACATACAAGGGGATGATGGGCGTTTGCGTGTGGCCAATCTCGAAGCCGAGGTCGCGGAAGGCCTTCATCGCGTAGTTGGTGTTGTTCCAGAGGGCTGCGTTGCGCTCGGGTTCGGTGCGCATGATGTGAAGCGCAGCGAGAACGGAGGCAGTGGAGGCAGGTGTGATAGAGGCAGTGAAGATGTAGGGTCGAACGTTGTGTTTCATGTAGTTGATGGTCTCCTTGTCGGCAGCAATAAAACCACCAACAGAGGCCAGGGACTTGGAGAAGGTGCCCATGACGATCTCCACATCGTTGAGTTTGCCGAAATGGTCGCAGGTGCCGCGGCCTTCGCGTCCAAAAACACCGAGGCCGTGAGCCTCGTCCACCATAAGTGTGGCCTGGTACTTGTTGCAAAGCTCTACAAGTTTGTCAATGGGGGCCACATCGCCCTCCATGGAGAAAACGCCATCGGTAACAACGAGTTTGCTGGCCTCGATGGGGCATTTCAGCAACTGACGCTCAAGGTCTTCCATGTTGCTGTGTTTGTACTTCATGGTGGTGGCGAAGGTGATTTGCTTGCCTTCCATGATAGAAGCGTGGTCGAGTTCGTCGAACAGGACATAGTCGCTGCGACCGGTGACACAAGGTATTGTACCAGAGTTGGCTTGGAAGCCAGCGGAGAAGAGCATGACGCCGTCTTTGCCTAAAAACTCAGCCAGTTCGTCCTGGAGTTGGATGTGGATGTCGAGCGTACCATTAAGGAAGGGCGAACCCGCACAACCAGTACCATACTTGTCAATAGCGGCTTTGGCAGCCTCCTTGATTTTGGGGTGGTTGGTGAGACCGAGGTAAGAATTGGATCCAAACATGAGAACCTTTTTGTCATTGACAAGAACCTCGGTGTCTTGTTCAGACGAAATAGGTGTGAAATAAGGATAAATACCCTTAGCCTTAGCTTCTTGAGGGGCTGTGTAACGCGCAAGTTTCTTTTGTAAAGGTTTCATCTATTGTAAGTATATCAATAAAAATGCAAAATAACAAAAAAAAATTCATATTGCAAAATTCTGCTCTGTTAAAAACGAGAACAGCCTTTCGGTCAACCGACTTGCTCCAATTCTAAAAAATTGGTTTTTAATTTGTTCTTTGCCCAATATTTGTGCAGCAAGTGTATAATATTTTAACACTTC
>DFDY01000043.1:19110-19801 GCA_002368955.1 Bacteroidales bacterium UBA3816 | reverse complement strand
GGATGGCGGGGTTGCGGTGTTCCATAAGGCTCAGCTTCTCGTCGAGGGTGAGTCGCGAAAGCAAGTCTTCAACGCGCTCGTTGACACTGAGCGAGGTGTCCTGAAAAGGGAAGTTCTGCGCTTGCAGCGCAGTGCTACACACGATAATTGTTATTAAAAAGAATATTTTTTTCATGTTGCAAATGTACGAAAAAAAATTGACGTATTCGTTTTTTGCGCGATGTGAGTTTTCTGTCCGCTACATTTCGAAGCCCCATGGTTGTCGCCAACCCCTAGTGATTGCGCCCTTTAGACCTGAGCCCGCGCCCCTGCATCTACTCTTGGCAAACACTGCCCACCCGCTCACAAAGCCTTGGAATAACGGCTCGGTTTTGGCTGGGAAACGAAAGTGATACGGGGCTGAGGCGACCGTGCCCAATTCTGTGAATGCGGGGTTAAGGTTTGCCATCAGATGAAATTGTTTGCAGGCCGAAGATTTATACGAGGCGTTGCCATCCGGCTAAATGTGTCTACTTCCTCTGAAGGCAGTTATAAGAGGCAGCCTTGGAAGTGTCAACAGAAAGCGGGTGTAAAAGTGTATTTTCTATTCCTAGTAAGGGTGTTTTTGCAGTCACGAATGAGAAGGAAAAATGTGGATTAAATTTTTTTAACTTTGTGTAACTAATTGATAGTCATTTTTTTTTTTTTTTTT
>DFDY01000043.1:222-19064 GCA_002368955.1 Bacteroidales bacterium UBA3816 | reverse complement strand
TTTTTTTTTTTTTTTTTGAACCGTTTTTTTGTCATTGGCTAAAATAAATAATTCATAATGCCTTTTTTTTTGTAATTTTGCAACAAATTTATTGTATTTATTCACTAATAATAAAATAGCACACGTTTATGAGAAACAAAAACGCAGTTCGGCCCTACGAAAAACCATCGGTCAAAGTGGTGACCTTTATGGTTGAAGAGGGCTTTGGCAGCATTCTGGGTGGAACCCCAAGTGATGGCCTCATCACCTTTGGCGGTTCCCCAGAGTTGGGTTTGATGAACCATGGTGCAGGCGACCATTCGGGTCTGGGCCAGTACCAAAGTGGTGGAAACATTTTTGGTGAAACCGTAGGTGATTAACAAGTTTACATGTAATTAGAACTATGAAGACTATGAAAAAAGGATTATTGTCAATTGTTGGCGTGGCACTGTTGTCCGCGCTAGTATTAAGTTCGTGCCAGAAGGACCACGACACGGTGAGCCTCAAGGCCACGATAAACACCTACCGCCCCACTGGCAAGGATGCCAAGACCTATATCGACAACAACCGCTATGTCAACTGGAGTAGTGATAACGATAACTGCGATAAAGTGAATATAAACGGAACCGACTACACTGTGCGTGTGACTGGCACGGGCAACGACCGCGTGGCTACCATAGCCGGTGTGACGGTGCCTAGTGGCGACTACTTTGCCTACTATCCCGCTGGCCGCGTTTTGACCAATAATGCCAATGGCTGGCCGCAGGTGCTGCTGCCGCAGGTGCAGAACTACCGCACCGATGCCAGCGGCAACCAGATAGTGGAGGCCCCTATGGCGGCCTGGTGCAGCGGCACCCAGTCGACTCCTGCGCTCAACTTCACTAACCTCTGCGCCCTGCTGAAGATTGAGTTGCCCAATCTCAACACTACGGAGAACGAGGTAGCCTACATCACGGTGAGCAGCAGCAACAAACCCCTCTGGGGCAAAGCCACCATCAGCGGCACTACCGAACCAGAGCTGAGTGGCCTGAGCCTTGCGGACCTCAGCACCAACGACAAAAGCGTCACGCTGGATTTCACCAACAACGGCCTGCATGGCAGCGATGGCAACAGCAGTACCTCCACCAGCAATGCTGCCAGCGGCGTGCGCAGCCAGGGGCCTTTCTACATCGTACTGCCCCCCGTCGACGACGTGAGCGGCCTGAAAGTGGACGTGTATGTGTTCTACTCCACCGCAGACGCAACTAACAACCGCCGCACTGTGCACCTCTACAGCAAGACGCGTACCACCAGCATTTCGATTGTCAGTAACCTGATGTACAACACCGGCGGCAACCTGCCTACCACTTACATAGAGGTACCCGATGTGCCCTACCCCAGCCTAGGTTCCGGAGAGTTCTCGGTAGGTCAGAACAAGAAAGTGCGCTTTGCTACGGGCAACTTGCAGTATCTGGCTAGCACTGGAACCTGGCGCTTTGCCCAAAACCAATGGGATGCTTTTGGTGGGAATACCACTTATGGTAATAAAACTCTTGAAGCAGATCGTGCGAGCCAGGTAAAATGGATTGACCTCTTCGGCTACGGCACCAGCGGGGTTAACTATCAACCATGGCAAAGCAATAGCAATCAAGCTAACTACGCTCGTAATATCAATATAAACAACACTGAAAACGATTGGGGTGTGAACGAGATTTCCAACGGAGGTAACCAGCCCAACAAATGGCGTACGTTGACAAATGCAGAGTGGGACTACCTGTTCAACAGTAGAGACAACCACCAAGCTCTTCATAGACAAAATGTAATATTATGGAATGGTGTAAAGGGTAATGTAATCCTGCCGGATGATTTCTCGACTACTTTGGCCGGTAGTTATAATTGGACAAGGCTTAGCGAATCAGCGTGGAATGAAGTGTCAAGCCGTGGAGGTATATTTTTACCGCGAACGGGTTATAGGAAAGGAACCACTATATACGACTTCCCAAGCTCAACTGTGGCTGGTCATGGAAATTATTGGACTAGTACATGGCATTCTAATGCATATGAAGATCGTGATAAAAATCCATGGTTTATTCAACTCCAAAATGGAGAACGCCATTTGAGCAATCTGCCTAATTACTATGGTTTGGCGGTCCGTTTGGTGCGCGACGTGAACTAATCCTACCCATACTGAGTTGCCCCCAGCCTAAGGGCGGGGCGGCTAATAAGATAGGGACCGGCCATGATGAATGGTGCGGTCCCTTTTTGTTCTGTCTGTTGTGGAGAGGGGGGTGGCATTGGTGCCCATCGGCCTCTGGCGAGCGGACTAGCGGAATGGAAGGTAGATGACTTTCTTGGTTTGGAAGTATTCTTCCTCGAAGAAGTCGGAGATGTCCCAGGTGCGCACTTTCTTGCGGAAGGGGAATAGCTCGTCGGTGAGGTCGCCGCCTTTGAGATAGAGGATGCCGTTGCGGAGGTGGTGGTAGTGGATGTCGGAGACCTTGCCACGCACCCACTGGGTGAACTGGCTGAGGTCGGTGACGGCGCGCGAGACGATGAAGTCGAAGTCGCCCTGCACCTGCTCGGCACGGATTTGCTCGGCACGGACATTGTTCAGTCCCAGCGATTCGGCCACGCTCTGCACCACCTTGATTTTCTTGCCGATGGAGTCGACAAGGTAGAAGTTGCTGTGGGGAAAGAGGATGGCCAGGGGTATGCCGGGGAAGCCGCCGCCGGTGCCCACGTCGAGGATGTCGGCCTGGGTTTTGAAGGGCTGCACTTTGGCGATGGCAAGGCTGTGGAGGACGTGGTGCTGGTAGAAGTTGGCCATGTCCTTGCGCGAGATGACGTTGATCTTGGCGTTCCAGTCTTCGTATAAAGGCAACAGAGCGGCAAATTGTTCTCTCTGCCGCTCTGTGAGTTCTGGAAAATATTTGAGTATTAATTCCATCAATAATATTGTTCCGGTTGGAAGGATTAGAGATAGGACTGGAGGTGCTTGCTCTTGCTGCTGACGCGGAGGCGCTTGATGCCTTTCTCCTTGATTTGGCGCACACGCTCGCGGGTGAGGCCGAACTTCATGGCTATCTCGTCGAGACTGAGGGCATGGGGCATGCCGATGCCGAAGTACATCTTGATGACCTCGCGCTCATACTCGGTGAGGGTGGCCAGGGCGCGCTCAATTTCCTGCGAGAGGGATTCCTGCATGAGGGCACTGTCGGTGGGAGGGGTGTCTTCGTTGGGCAAGACATCGACAAAGTTGACGTCTTCGTCGGCCACGAGAGGGGCATCAATAGAGATGTGGCGGCCCGAGATGCCAAGGATGCTTTTGATTTTGTCCTCGGGGATGTCGAGCATGTCGGCCAGTTCTTCCTCTGATGGGGGACGCTCCAGCTCCTGTTCCAGGCGCGATATTTCTTTTTTGAGTTTGTTGAGGGCCCCCAGCTGGTTGGAGGGCAGGCGCACGATGCGGGAGTTTTCGGCGATGGCCTGCAGGATGGACTGACGAATCCACCAGACGGCGTAGGAGATGAATTTGAAGCCACGGGTTTCGTCAAAACGTTTGGCAGCCTTGATGAGGCCCACGTTGCCCTCGTTGATAAGGTCGGGGAGGCTGAGGCCTTGGTTCTGGTACTGCTTGGCCACAGAGACGACGAAACGGAGGTTGGCCTTGGTGAGACGGTCCAGAGCTTCTTGGTCGCCGGTTTTGATGCGCTGGGCCAGCTGGACTTCCTCTTCAGGGGTGAGCAACTCTTCGCTGCAAATGTCCTGTAGGTATTTGTCGAGTGACTTGATGTCACGATTGGTGATTGAATGGGTAATCTTTAGTTGTCTCATGACGTAAATTTATTTCCACACTTCTTTTTATGCATAACGCAAAAAAGCAAAAAAAGTTTCATGAAAATAAAAAAAATTTTTTTATTTATTTTTTAGGGGCAAAAAATGAAAAAAAAATTGTAAATTTGCAACCTCATTAGTAAGTTGACCAACATTATGTTTGAAAGCATTAGTAGTAAGATAGAGAAAGCGTTACACACGCTGCGAGGAAAAGGAAGCATTACCGATATTAACATCGCCGAGACAGTCAAGGAGGTGCGCAAAGCCCTCTTGGATGCCGACGTGAGCTATCCCATTGCAAAAGAATTTACCGACAAGGTGAAGTCTGAGGCCTTGGGGCGCAACGTCATTCAGAGCATCGAGCCCGGCCAGTTGATGGTGAAGATTGTCCACGAAAAGCTGACCGAACTGATGGGCAGCCAGGCGGTGGACATCAATCTGAAGGGCCAGCCCGGTATGCCTGCCATCATCCTGATTGCCGGTCTGCAGGGCTCTGGTAAGACTACTTTCAGCGCCAAGTTGGCCTATTATCTGAAAAACAAGAAGAACAAGAGTGTGGTGCTGGTGGCAGGCGACGTTTATCGTCCGGCCGCTATCAGCCAGTTGCAGACTCTTGGCCAGCAAATACAGGTGCCCGTCTTTACCGAAGAGGGCAACAACGACCCCGTGGACATTGCCAAGAAGGCAGTGAAGGATGCCAAACTGAAGGGGGCCAATGTGGTTATCGTCGATACCGCCGGCCGTTTGGCTGTGGACGAGCAGATGATGGATGAGATCAGCCGTCTGAAAAAGAATTTGCAGCCCCAGGAGACACTCTTTGTGGTGGACTCTATGACGGGTCAGGATGCCGTCAACACGGCCAAGGCATTTAACGACCGCATTGACTATGACGGCGTGGTGCTGACCAAGTTGGATGGCGACACCCGCGGTGGTGCGGCTCTCACTATCCGCTATGCGGTGCAGAAGCCTATCAAGTTTGTCGGTATCGGCGAGAAGATGGATGCCCTCGATGTCTTCCACCCCGACCGTATGGCCAGCCGTATTTTGGGCATGGGCGACGTGGTTTCACTGGTGGAACGCGCACAGGAGCAGTATGACGAGGCCGAGGCCCGCAAGATTCAGAAGAAACTCATCCATAACGAGTATAACTTCGAGGATTTCCTCTCGCAGGTGGGCCAGATTAAGAAAATGGGCAGCATGAAGGACCTTATCGGCATGATTCCCGGCATGGACAAGCTGACCAAGAATGTGGAGATTGGCGACGATGCCTTTGTGCCCATCGAGTCCATCATTGGCAGCATGACCCCCTATGAGCGTCGCAACCCCAGCTGCCTCAACGGAAGCCGCAAGCAGCGCATTGCCGCCGGTAGCGGCCGCAGCATTCAGGAGGTGAACCGCTTTATCAAACAGTTTGAAGACACCCGCAAGATGATGCGCACGGTGAGCACCAAGGGCAAGATTTCCGGCATTCCCAAACGTCGCAGATAGAAAACTTTTTTGTCAACTTTAATAAAACTCAATTTTTTACGATGGTACAGTTACTTGATGGCAAGGCAACGTCCCTGCAGATAAAAGAAGAAATAGCCAATGAGGTGCGTCAGCTGACCGCCAAAGGAATGCGCCCGCCCCACCTGGCAGCCGTGATTGTCGGCACCGATGGTGCCAGTCAGACCTATGTGGCCAATAAGGAAAAATCCAGCCTTGAGGTGGGCTTCACCTCTTCGGTCTACCGCTTCTCCGAACAAACCAGCGAAGAGGAACTGCTCCGCTCCATTGATTTCCTCAACAATGACCCCGATATTGACGGTTTCATCGTGCAGTTGCCCCTGCCTAAGCACATCAACGAACAGCATGTCATCAACGCCATTTCGCCCGACAAGGATGTGGACGGTTTTACCCCCATCAATATCGGACGTATGGTGCTGGGCGAGGATTCCTACGTGCCTGCCACCCCCATGGGCATTTGCACGTTGCTGAAGCGTTATAATATTGAGACAGCGGGTAAGCACTGTGTGGTGCTGGGCCGCAGCAATATTGTGGGCACCCCGATTGCCAATCTGCTTTCGCGCAAAGGCTTCGACTGCACCGTCACCATCTGTCACAGCAAAACAAAAAACCTGGCCGAAATCACCCGTCAGGCCGACATCCTGATTGCTGCCATCGGCAAGCCCGAATTTGTTACGGCCGATATGGTCAAGGAGGGTGCCGTGCTGGTAGATGTGGGCATTCACCGCATCCCCGATGATACCAAAAAGAGCGGCTGTCGCATCATTGGCGATGTGAAACACAGTCAGGTGGATGCCAAATGCAGCTGGGTGACACCTGTGCCCGGCGGCGTGGGACCCCTCACCATTGTCTCCCTCATGGAGAACACTTTGAAGGCCTACTACCGCCATATGAAGAAATAATGGGACTTCTATAAATTGCCCCAGAGGGGCAAACTCTCAATAATTCCGCACTAATTGTGTGAGGTATACCAAGCAAATACATCTTAGCGTGCCGGAGGTGCGCGCTCTCAAAACAAATTTATAGAACCCACCTAATATCTATTGAAACATAATAATAAAAAAGGCATCCCATAATGGGGTGCCTTTTTCATTTCGGCAATATTGATTATTACATGTTGCGGGAGACGCAGACTTTGAAACTGATGGTCTGGCCGTCGCCAAGGGCGAGAGGGTCATAGCCGTCCAAGTCTTGAATGATGAAGGTGACTTTGCCCAGCTCCCACTCAAAGCGCAGGTTTTCGGGCACGATAACCATCTCTTGGTTGCCTTCCTCGTTGGTGATGTAGACTTCCAGAGGGTAGACGAAGGGGAGGGTGTTCCATGCACCAAGGTTGTTCTGCCCGTCGTAGACGTTCCATGCAAAGGCTTGGACAGTGCCGTTGTTAAATACTTCGGCATCAATGGCGGGAATTTCTTTGGTGCAATAGAGATAATTGTTGCTGCCCGGCAGGTTGGCTCCTTCTGTACGGGACCACTCGGCGGGGGTGATGTTGAAACGGAAGGTCTCAATCTGTGAACCGTAGAAGATTTGTTCTTTCGTGCAGCCTGCAAAGAGCAGGAAGGCTGCCATGATGGGTAAGATGATGTGTTTTAATTTCATAGTATTGATGTTTTAATATTCTTTTTTTTGTTATTCACAATGCAAAGATACATTTTTTTTCTCCATAATTTTCCTTTTTGGTGCATATTTTTCCCGAGGGAGACCGGAAAAGGGCTCAACGCAGGTGCACCACGGTGATTCCGTCGCCGCCTAGTTCAAGCCGTTCCGAGTGGAACGACTGCACGTCGCGGTTGCCTTGCAGCCATTCGCGAATCATCTGTTTTAGAATGCCGTATCCCTTGCCGTGGAGGATGCGCAGGTCTTTCTCGCTCAGCAGAATGGCGTCGTCGAAGAAGTGCTGCAGGTTATCCAGTGCCTCGTCGGCACGCTGACCCCGGAGGTCGATGGTGGGATTGAAACTTTTGCGTTTCTCATTGATGTCGTCGTAGATGGACTGGAAGCGGTTGTTCTGGTGGCTTATTTTCTCCTGCGGAATGCTCTTCTTGCGTGTGCCGCTGAGCCGATTGAGTGCAATGGTCATGCGTATGCTGTTGCTCTCCACCACGGCTTTCTTGCCTTTCAATTCCACCACCTCGCCAAAGGTTTCCTGCCCGTCGATACGCACAATGCTACCCACCTTGATGGGCACGCTGGCATCGTCGGTTTCAGCCACCAACTTTTGTCCTTTAGCATCGTTAGGCTTCAGGGTGGCCATTTGCTGTTTGGCGTTGGTGCGCTCCTCGTCATGCTTCTCCTGAGCCGAAGCAATGCGTTCGGCCTCGGCTTTCATGCGTTGGCGGGCTTTGAGGGTCTGTTCGCGCTCGGCCTGTGCCGACTTGATGTCACTGATGGTCTGCTCCACCGTGCGGTTGGCATCGGCTATTATCTGTTGTGCCTCTTTGCGGGCAGCACTGAGTATTTCGTATCGTTTGCCTTCCAGTTTGTCGGTCAGCTGTTGATATTTCTGAGTCACTTCGGAGAGGAAGTTGTCTGCAACCTCTAGTTCCTTGCGCTGCCGTACAATCTCTTGTTTGTCCAGCTCTATTTGTTGCAGTTGGTGCTCAAAGTTGAGCATTTCGCCGCCCACCTTCTCGCCGGCTGCTTTCAGTATTTCGGGTGGGAAGCCAATGTTTTGGGCAATCTCGAAGGCAAAGGAGCTGCCGGGGTGTCCGATGGAAAGCCGATAGAGGGGTTTCATCTTTTCGGTGTCGAAAAGCATGGCTCCATTGCGTATGCCAGGGTATTTGTCGGCCAGCAGTTTGAGGTCGGCAAAGTGGGTGGTCACCACGCCGTAGGCATGGCGCTTGTACAGTTCCTCCAGCAAAGCCTCTGCTATGGCACATCCCGAGCGGGGCTCGGTGCCGCCTCCAAGTTCGTCCAACAGGAAGAGTGTGTTGGCATCGGCCACTTCCAGCAGTTTTTTCATACTTTGCAGGTGCGAAGTGTAGGTGCTCAGGTCGTTGTCGATGGACTGCTCGTCGCCTATGTCTATGAAGATGTGGTCAAAAATGCCAAACTCGGAGGTCTCGCGACAGGGCACCAACATGCCGCACTGCAACATGTATTGGATAAGTCCCACGGCCTTCAAGCAGACCGATTTGCCGCCAGCATTGGGGCCAGAGACGATGAGGATATGGGACTCATCGTCGAGGGTTATGTTGAAGGGGACCACCTCGCCTTTGTGGTTGAGGTAGAGTAGGGGATGGCGGGCATCCAACCAGTTGATTTTGGTGATGCTGTCCACGATGGGGCGACCGGCATGAAGCGTGAGGGCCAGGCGGGCCTTGGCACGGATAAAGTCGATGCGGGCCAGAAACCAATAGGCGTTGATGAGGGCATCCAGCTGGGGACGAATCATGTCGGTGAATCGTGCCAGAATTTTCTGTATCTCATGCCGCTCGGCAAACTCCAACTCGCGCAGGTCGCTGTTCAACTCCACCACCTCTGAGGGTTCCAGATAGGCTGTTTGGCGGGTGGCCGACTCGTCGTGGATGAGTCCCTTTATTTTGCGGCGGTGGGTGTCCAGCATGGGAATGACCATGCGGCCATTGCGGATGGTCACTTCGGCATTCTCGGGTGCCCAGCCCTCGTGTTTGGCGCGGGCCAGTTGCTTGCTTATCTGTATGTCTACGTCAGTCCGCTTGCGGTTGATTTGCCTGCGTATTTCCAGCAGGTCGGGCGAGGCGTTGTCATATATTTCGCCCTTGTCGTCCACAAGCTTGCTGAGGGCTTTGGTGATGGCTGGGTCCAGGTTGACATGTGTGGCCAACTCGTGCAGGTAGGGGTAGCGGATGGGGTCGTCGCGAAGCAGGAAACGCAGGCACTCGACAATGGTGTGCAGCGAGCTCTTGAGGTCGAAAAGGGCTTCCAACTCAATGACCGAACCTACTATTTTCAGCCGGATGAGCTCTTCAGTGAGGTCAATGAAGTCTTGCGAGGGGAAACTGTTTTCCAGTACCAGAATTTGGCGGAACTCCTCGGTTTGCTGCAATTCACGCACCACACGGTCGTAGTTGCTGGAGAATGCCATCTCCTGTGTCATCCTGACGGCTAGGCCGTTGGTGCATTCGGCAGCCACCAGTTCGCGTATCTTGGTAAAGCCTAATTTATCTTCGAGGGTCATTTCTTTCGGTTGTGTATCAGGGCAAAGGGGTTTTAGTCAAAGTCGAGGTAGAAAGGCCAGTGTTCGCGGAAATGCTCTAGTTTGGCCTTGTCGAGTGTGGCCGTGCGCACTTGTGCCACCTCGGGGTCGCAGGCACTCAGTGCCAGCCCCTTGAAGTCGATGGCGGCCGAGTGTCCGGCATAGGGAATGCCCGTGCCGTCCACCCCGACGCGGTTCACGCCCACGGCATAGGCCTCATTCTCGATGGCGCGGGCGCGCAGGAGGGTGTCCCAGGCGGCTGCGCGGCTGCCTGGCCAGTTGGCACAAAGCAGTATCATGTCGTAGTCGGGTGGGTTGCCGGTGCGGAGCCATTTGGGGAAACGGAGGTCGTAGCAGATGGCCGGTTTGATGCGCCATCCCCGCCACTCGAATATGGAACGGTGCTGTCCCCGTTCCAGCTGGCTGGCCTCGGTGCTGACGCGGAAGGTGTGCCCTTTGTCGTAGTAGCCATAAGAGCCATCAGGGCGCACCCAGTGCAGGCGGTTGTACACCACTGTCTGGCCGGGGTGCAGCTCGCTTTGGTCCTTCACGGTCCAGGTGCCCACAAAGAGAGCATCGTGCTGTTGCGCCATGCGGTGGGCAAATTTCAGGGTAGGGCCGCCAGGCTCCTCGGCCATGGCCGCCATGTTGTCCGAAAAGCCAGTGTTGAAGGTTTCGGGCACAATCAGCATGTCCGCCTGCCCTTCCATTGTGGCAAAGGCTTCCTCCACCAGTCGGTAGTTCTCCTCGGGTGCTTCCCAGGCTATATCTTGTTGGAAGTAGGCCACCCTCAATTCAGGAGCGGCATTGGCACTGTATTCCTCATTGGCTGCATTCATTTCCACACTCTTTTTATTGTTAGTTTTCATGAGTTTTCGGCCAGATGTCGGCGGGCGTCGTCGCGGTCGGCACAGAGTTGGTCTACCAGCTCGGGTATGCTGCCGAACTTCTGCACATCGCGCAGGCGCGAAACGAATTCCACGCTCAGGGTGGTTCCGTAAAGGTCGCCGTCGAAATCAAATATGTTCACCTCAAATACCGGCTTGTCCAGTCCAAAGGTGGGCTGTCCGCCAAAGTTGGCCATGCCCATGCGAATCTCAGAACTGTTTTCCAACTGAACTCTTACGGCATAAACCCCGTCGGCTGGCATCACCTTGGTGGTGTCGTCCAGGCAGACGTTGGCCGTGGGGAAACCTAATTGGCGACCCATTTGTCGCCCCTTGACCACCAGCCCCCACAGGCGGTAATTGTAGCCAAGAAAGTCGGCTGCCAATTCCACGTCTCCCATTTTCAGTGCCTTGCGCACTTGGGTAGAGCTGATATCAATGTCGCGAAAGCGCACGGCTGTGTCCACTGCCACGCTCACTCCCAAACTTTTGGCCAGCGAGGGGAGGCGGTCGAAATCGTTGTGATGCTTGCTGCCGAACATGTTGTCGTAGCCCAGTACCAGAGCCTTGGCATGGAGCCGTTGCAGCAGTATCTGCTCAAAAAACTGGCAAGCCGAAAGAGCGGCCACTTCTGGGGTGAAGTGAAGCTCCAGCACATGATGTATGCCGAACCTTTCCAAAAGGGCATAGCGCTCCTCGTTGGTGGTGACGCGGTAGAATTGGTTGACGTCCACCCCTCCCACTCCGCCGCCCAGCACTTGGCGCGGATGCAGGTCAAAGGTGACCACCACAGGTGTCAGTCCCAGCCGTGTGGCCTCCTGCCGAAGGAGGGCCAGAATGTGCTGGTGGCCTCGGTGCACACCGTCAAACATGCCCACCGTTACCGCTGTCCCCTTCACTAACTCACTAATATTATCTATTTTATATATTGTCATATATATTATTAATAACTTGCAAAGTTACAAAGAATAACCGAATTAACGAAAAGTTTTTTACACCCTCCCTACCGAGTTGTCCTCTGATCGCGCTATGGCTCACTTTCTACTTATCGTTCTTAATGATGAAAAAAACTAAAGTTTGATGGTGTGACTTCAATAAAATGCCTCGGTGAGGCAAACTCTCAATAGCGTTGCATTCAGAGTGTGAGGTATACTAAACAAGCACATCTCGGCGTGCCAGACACACGCGCTCTCAAAAACAAATCCAGAGAACCCACTAATATATGCTGGCACTAAGTGGCTAGTGCAATTTGTCGAGTACCACCCAGCCGTCGAGGGGAAGCAGAAACCATCTATTCCAGGATGAATTCTTTAACCCAAATCGGTCGATATGATTTGTGTCAGATTAGTATTCGTTTCGAGCAGATGGGCAGCATCACTGTCGCAGGCGCAGTGGGCTAGGTCAAGACAGGGATGTGGACAAGATGCCGAAAGAAATGCTGACATGGCATAAATAGACATTGAAATGAGGATATTATGACCATGTGTCGGCCTAAAGACCGATTTTGGTTTAAGTCATTAATGCTTGACAACCCTCAGTTATATTACTTGTCGAAAAATTATTTTAGAAAAAAAATGTCCAATTAAAAAAAATGTTGTATCTTTGCAACTCGGTTTAAGAACCTAAAAATAGTATTAACAATTTTAAAAACAAACATTTATGCCTTCAAGAATTAGATTACAGCGTCATGGTAAAAAGAATCAGCCTTTCTATCATATCGTTGTTGCGGATGGTCGTGCACCTCGGGATGGTAGATTTATCGAGAAATTAGGCACCTACAATCCTATGACCAACCCCGCCACCATCGTCCTCGATGTTGACAAAGCCGCCCAGTGGCTTAAGAACGGAGCTCAGCCCAGCGACACTTGCCGCCGCATCCTTTCCTACAAGGGTGTCCTGCTCAAACGCCACCTCCAGATTGGTGTTGAAAAAGGCGCTATCAGCCAGGAACAGGCCGACGTGAAGTTCAACGAGTGGCTCCAGGCCAAGGAGAACAAGATTGCTAACGTCAAGAGCGAGGCCGAAAACCAGATGCGCTCTGAGAAGAAAGCCCGTCTTGATGCCGAAAAGAAGTTCAACGAGGCCAAGGCTAACGCCGTTGCCGCTAAGCGCAAGGCCGCTGCTGAGGCTGAAGCTGCCGCCAAGGCCGAAGCTGCTGCTGCCGCCGAGGCAGAGGCTCCTGCTGCCGAAGAGGCTCCCGCCGCTGAATAATCCTTTTCAGATGAATAAAAAAAGCGTGCCCCAGTTACAAAGGACACGCTTTTTTTCGTTGACACAACTTGTCGGACAATAACTTAACACAAAAGAACGATGACCAAAGAAGAATGCTATCAACTGGGCAAAATCACCAAGCCTTGGGGCATCAAGGGCCAGGTGGTTTTCTTCCTCGACGTGGACAGCCCGGAAGACTATGCCGAGCTGGACTCGGCCTTTGTAGAAGTGAAGGGCTCTCTAGTGCCCTACTTTTTCCATCTGGAGAACATCAACGGCAACAAAGCCGTTGTCACTTTTGAGGACCTCAAGCCAGAAGAGGCGCATGCCTTGGTGGGTTGTGACCTATACCTCCCCCTCGATATGTTGCCAAAACTGACTGGAAATCAGTTCTATTTTCACGAGGTGAGAGGGTTTCGCGTGGTAGACGATGTCTACGGCGACATTGGCACCATTCAGACCATCATTGAATATCCAGCCCAGCCACTTTTCCAAATCATCAACGGCGACAAGGAAATTCTTGTCCCAGTTATCGACCCAGTCATAAAACAAGTGGACCGGGAGAATAAAACCATCTATATTACGGCTCCTAATGGACTGATAGATTTGTATTTGCAGAGTTAGTAACATATTGTTGATATTTATTTTTTTGTAATTTCAAAAGTATATGTACTTTTGCAAATCGAAATAATGTGATAAATATAGTATTAACGTAAACGTCAGCCTTATGGAAAAGAAAGAAGTCACTCCTGAGAAAAACTGCTACTCAAACGAAGAACTCCAATTCTTCAAACAGTTAATCCTCCAAAAGAGAGCTGAGGCGCAGAAAAACTTAGAGCTCCTCAACGAGGCCATCGCTGGCAATCAAAACGAGGCCAACGACACTGCCCCCACCTTTAAGAACTTGGAAGAAGGGAGCAACGTTCTCTCTAAAGAGGAAAACGCCCGCTTGGCCGCCCGTCAGGAAAAGTATATCAAGGACCTCGATGCCGCCCTCATCCGCATCGAAAACAAGACCTACGGTATCTGCCGCATCACCGGCAAACTCATCCCCAAAGAGCGTCTGATGATTGTTCCACATGCCACCACCACCGTGGAAGGCAAAATGCAGGAAAAGAAACGTCGTTAGCCGTTGCCTGCTTCGCCCTCGGCAGGCATCGCATGGTTCTACATACTATTTAGGAGCCTGTTTTATAAAAGGCTCCATTCTGTATTTGTCTATTGAATTATAAATAATTAGTTGCTTAATGGCTCTATTGCTAACATATATAGTCCCGGCCTACAACTGCCAAAATTTCATCACCGATTGCTTGAAAGGGATATATTCACTTCCACTGACGGAAGAGGAACTTGAGGTCATTGTGGTAGATGATTGTTCGACAGACAACACTTTGGGAGTACTGGAAAAATATGCATCTGGCCACAGCAACATGAAGGTGCTGCATCAGGAGCGCAACCAGCGGCAGGGGGCAGCCCGAAACCGGGCAATCGATATGGCAAGGGGCGAATATATAGCCTTTTGCGATGCCGATGATGCCGTCGTTGTCGAGGGCGTGATGACTGCGCTGGCGGCGGTCTCACAGACGAGTGCTGACATCTGTTACTTCGATTTTGAGTACGAGCAGCCGCGTGGAAAGTGGAACCTTTTCGCCATGCCGGAGGGTGCTCGAAATGTGGTGATGTCCAGTCAGGAGTATCTGGAGGAATACTACACCTGTTGGTACAATGCCCCGTGGCGCAACCTCTATCGCAGGCAGTGGCTGCAGGCCCTTGGAGAGCGATTTGTCGAGGGCCTGCGATGGGAGGACTGCGACTGGACGGTCAGAGTCTATTCCAAGGCGGCTCAAGTGCAGTTTGTCGAGGGCGTGGGCTACCGCTATGCGTTCAACGAAAACAGCACCTGTGCCCAGGCCCCGACCCCGCAGGCTTTGTCCGAGCAGCTGATGGCCGGTCAGCGGCTCCTCGCCTTTGCTGACGAGGTGCGGCCGCGCCTGCCCCGGTTGGCTGCCACCCTCAGCGACGAGGCTCGCACCCGGTATGTTGGTGTATTGCGGCTGCGCAACCTTTCCAAATACTCTAAGGCATCAGTTTCACATATCTATACCTCCCTAGGCAGCGAGAAACGCAAGCAACTGGCCCAATACCACTTTACTCGATGGATTGACTTCGTCCTAAACCATAAAAACATAGTCCTCTCACTTTGGGTTTTGGCATACCCCATCACCCGCCTAGGCCGTCAGCTAACCTCCAAAGGCCGGAAAATATAGTCGGAAGGCCTTGTCAGTCGCTTGCAATGAGACAAGTGACAATCATTCTGTTCTTATTCCATGCTTATGTTACTTCCAAGTAGACCACTGAGGTTGCGGATTTGTCGCTATGCGGTCGAAGTCTCTTGTACTTAATGAATACACCTATTGGGAACTTAGAACAGAGGAAAAGATTATGCTTCTCAGTCTGGATTAGGTTTCAAAAATGCCAGCAACCTCGATAGATAGAATGACCAATACAGCGATAGGAACAATATCAACAAGTTAGTAGTCTACCTTCATTGGTGTAGAACCTTATGCTGTTTGATGCAGTTCTGCAATCTGTCTTGATGGGGTGATAAGTTCCTGAGAAACTGGTTTGCAAGACATAAAAAGGTGGTTCCTATTTTGGCTGGGACTCTTTGGGTTAGGATGCCTGTGTGGTGTCAGAGCTTTCTTATTTCTTCTGCGGGGAGCCCTGTTGCTTGGGTAATGGTCTCAATGGGCAGGCCCATCTGCTTCATGCTTTTGGCTACTTGCAACAGGCCTTCGGCAAGTCCTTTTTCACGTCCTTCTGCAAGACCCTCGGCAAGACCCTCAGCACGACCTTCGACGCGACCTTCTTCACGTCCCTCAGCACGACCTTCTTCACGTCCTTCAGCACGACCTTCTTCACGTCCCTCAGCACGACCTTCTTCACGTCCCAATGCAAGTCCTTCGATGCGGGCGGTATCTAGAATGTCATTTTCAATCATTTGGTCGGCTAGGTGATGCTCATAGATGCGTTTTTCTTTGTCGCTCATGTTCATGTAGAGCAGTTTCTGTCTTGCCTCTTGTAGGCCAGGGGCTTTGGTGTCAGAATTAATCTTTCCGTTCTTCAGATACTCTATCCACTCCTCTAATGGGGTGGTAGCCACTTGGTTGAACTCGTTGACACGGATGATGAAGTATTCGGGGAAGACTTGTTGCGGGGTGCGCATACGGAGGGTGTCGGCCTCGTAGTCGGTGATCTCCAACTTGTCGTTGGTGTGGACTCCGGTGAATGTGGTGATGCCGTGGTAGAGGTAGTCTTTGCCTTTGCCCATGGGGAAATAGATGATGTTGATGGAATACACCTTCTTCACCTTCTCATAGCGGTCGCCGAGGTGCATGTTGTCGGTGATTACCTTGGAAACACCATAGAGTATGCGCTCCAAATAGTATCGCTCACGTGAGAGTTGCACTTCTACAATGATAAACTCCCCCTTGCTGTTGCGGGCCATTACGTCCACGCGGTTGTACTTGTCAGTCTCGCTCTCTTGGTTGCCTTCGCTTTCGAGGATTTCGTCGATGGTCACCTTTTCACCAATCAGCACAGTCATCAGTCCTTCCAGGACATCGAAGTTTGCCTTGTCACGCAGCATGCGTTTGGCAGCCCAGTCGAATCGGATGTATTTTTCGTTTATCATGTTTGGATAACGTAGGTGAAAGCGAATTATTGTGTGCCGTTGTTATTCTTTTGTCAGACCTTGGGTATTGCGGCCAGGAGGCGTTGGGTGTAGGGGTGCTGAGGGTGGGCGAAAAGTTCGTCGCTGGGAGCTGTTTCGACCAGGCGGCCTTTCTCCATGACCATAATGCGGTCGGAGAGGAATTTCACCACCGACAGGTCGTGAGTGATAAAAAGATAGGTGTAGCCGTAAGCCTCCTTGAGCTCGTTGAGGAGGTTGAGCACTTGCGCCTGCACCGACACGTCAAGGGCAGAAACGCTCTCGTCGCATACCACCAGTTCCGGCTCCAATATCAGGGCACGGGCAATGCAAACTCGCTGCCGCTGCCCGCCAGAAAACTCGTGGGGATAACGATTGTACCAATCGGGTTCGAGACCTACCTGCTGCATCAGTTGCATCACCCTCTCACGTCGCTTAGAGGAAGAGGCGTAAAGATGGTGGCATTTGAGCGGTTCCAAGATAGCTTCGCCAATGGTAATGCGCGGATTGAGTGATGAATATGGGTCTTGGAAGACAATTTGCACCTTGCGGCGCAATTCGTGTAGTTCGGAATGGGAAAGTTGGTCAAGGTTGTGACCACGGTAAGTGATGGTTCCGGAGGAATGGTCCAGCAGACGCAATAGAGTGCGACCCAGGGTGCTCTTGCCGCATCCCGACTCGCCCACAAGGCCTAGGGTCTCCCCTGGGTAGATGTCGAAGGAAAATCCGTCCACAGCCTTCATCTCCTTGGTTGTCTTTCCAAATATATTCTTCTCCAAAGCATAGGTCACTTCCAGATCGCGAACCGACAAAAGTGGTTCCCCCTCCGATGGGGCAGAAATTCGCTGCTCTCTCTTGTCAGCAGGATCGGAATGCCCTCCTTCAAGGAATTCTTTCACGGTGGGCAGCCTCCGTGGGCGGCTGTCCAGAGGCGGTCGGCAGGCCAGAAGCCCTTGGGTATATGGATGTTGGGGGCTGTGGAGCACCTGCTCGGCTCCTCTCTGTTCCACAATCTTGCCGTGATACATCACTGCCACCTCGTCGGCAATCTGAGCAACGACCCCAAGGTCGTGGGTGATAAAGATAATGCCGATATTGTATTTCTGTTGCAGAGAGCGCAACAGTTCTAGAATGGTTTTCTGCACGGTTACGTCCAGTGCCGTAGTGGGCTCATCTGCAATGAGCAGGCGAGGGTGGCAGATGAGTGCCATGGCAATCATCACGCGCTGTTTCTGCCCGCCGCTGATTTCGTGGGGATAGCTGTCGAAAATCTTCTCAGGACGGGGCAACCGCACCTCTTCAAACAGCTGCAGCACACGCTGGCGTGCCTCTTTGCGCCCCACATCCTCGTGTTGGCGCAGCATTTCCATCACCTGGGCACCACATTTGTGCACGGGGTTGAGGCTAGTCATGGGCTCTTGAAAAATCATGGAGATGCCGCTGCCACGATATTTGCGTATCTCGTCTTCGGGCAGCGATAGCAGCTCCACAGGCTCTTGGCCGTCGGCGGGACAGAACAAAGCCCTGCCCTCCACTAGGCAATGGGGCGGCTTGGGCAAAAGTCCCATCACGCTCATGGTGCTGACCGACTTACCGCTGCCCGACTCACCCACAATGCCCAGCGTGCGGCCTTGCCCTACCGTCAGGCTCACCCCGTCCACCGCGGTGTGGTACTGGCCGTCATGCAGGAATTGCACTTTCAAATCTTCTAGTTTCAAGACCCATTCATCCATATGTGCAGAAATTTTTTTATTAAAAACGCAGAAATATTATTTTTATTTGAAAATTAATGTGTAAATTTGCAAAACTTTTTTAGGAATAAAAACAAACAACTAAAAATACACAGCTATATGACAAAATCTGAACAATTCATGGAAATGGAAGCCCGTTATGGTGCTCACAACTATCATCCGCTGCCCGTCGTTCTGGCCAAAGGCGAAGGTGCCTTTGTGTGGGATTGCGAGGGCAAACGCTATTTCGACTTCCTTTCGGCCTACTCTGCCGTCAACCAAGGTCACTGCCACCCCAAGATTATCAAGGCCCTGACCGACCAGGCTCAGAAGCTCACCCTCAGCAGCCGCGCCTTCTACAATGATTGCCTCGGCGAGTGGGAAAAGTATGTCACCGAATATTTTGGCTACGATAAGGTGCTGCCCATGAACACTGGTGCCGAAGCCGACGAGACCGGCCTCAAGCTGGCTCGCCGCTGGGGCGTGGTGAAGAAAGGTATCAAGAATGAGGACGTGAAGATCGTCTGCTGCGAAGGCAACTTCCACGGCCGCACCATCACCATCATCACTATGAGCAACGACCCCGAGAGCTACGCCAACTACGGTCCCATGACTCCCGGTTTCATCCGCATCCCCTACAACGACCCCGATGCCCTTGAGCGCGTGTTGGAGAAAGACGGCGACACCATTGCCGGTTTCCTGCTCGAACCCATCCAGGGCGAGGCCGGCGTTTATGTCCCCGACGAGGGCTATTTGAAGAAATGCTATGACATCTGCCACAAGCACAATGTCCTCTTTATGGCCGACGAGGTGCAGTGCGG
>DFDY01000043.1:0-138 GCA_002368955.1 Bacteroidales bacterium UBA3816 | reverse complement strand
CGACCACGAAGGCGTGCGCCCCGACATCCTCATCCTTGGCAAGGCTTTGGGCGGTGGTGTGATGCCCGTCAGTGCCGTGCTGGCCGACGACGACATCATGCTCAACATCAAACCCGGCGAGCACGGCTCCACCTTCGG
>DFDY01000027.1 GCA_002368955.1 Bacteroidales bacterium UBA3816 | reverse complement strand
TGCCTTTTTTGTAGCCTGTGTTGAGTAGGCTGTTGCAGGTCTTGTGGTCGCCGTTGCCTTCGTAAATCATGGCCTTGTGGTAGTAGCCGTCGGTAAGGCCTTTTTCAATCATCTTGTCGTAGCATTCGATGGCTGCATCGGTGTTGCCGCTGCGGGCATAGAGCTGGCCAAGGTATTCCATGGCCGAGGACTCGCCCAGTTGGTCGGCCATGCGGTAGTATTTCACGGCCTGGGGGAGATCCCTGTAGGGTTCATCCTCGTAGAAGGCGGCCAGTGCCGTGGCGCACTGTTCGCTCTTCATCACCTCGGCACCGCGACGGAGCCAATAGATTGTCTGGTCGGGGTCGGCCTCGCAGCCTTCACCGCGGTAATACATTATGCTCAGATAGTAGCATGCCTCACCTTCGCCGCCATTGTTGGGCTCTTTTTCTGCCACCGTTTTAAAATAATGGAAGGCCTTCTCGTTTTGCCCTTGGTTGAAGTAGTAGCGGGCGAGGTCCATCTGGCACAGAGAGGCATTCGAAGGGGAGAAATGGGAACCCTCTTCCCAGATGCGGATGGCCTTGGCGGTGTCGCGCAGGGCGACATCGTCGGAGTACATGTAGGCTTCGCCAGCAACGGCTTGAGTGAATCTGAGGTTGTGTCGTTTGGCAATGAGGTCGCTGAGGATTTGTTGGGCCTTGGCCTCGTCTTTTTCCTCGCCAACGCCGTTGAGATACATCAAGGCCGTGATGGACTGGGCGGTGGCATTATTCCATTTGGCTCCCTCTTGGGCCCACTTCTTGGCCTTCTTGTAGTCGCCTTTGTAATAGTAGTATCCAGCCAAATCGCCGCAGCTTGAGATGTCGCCGAGTTTGTAGGCTTTCTCCCAGTAGCTGACGGCCTTTTTCTCATCTTTGGCCAAGTCTCCGTAGCCGTAAGCCAGATTGAGAGCCATATTGTCATAGCCCCATGAGGCGCCGGCCTTGACGGCCTGCTGGTTGAGTTCGAGGGCTTTGGCCGAATCGACGGCCACCCCGAAGCCATACTCGTAGCAGGAGGCCAAGGCGGCCAGGCCGTTAGGCAGACCCTTGTCGGCCCACTCTTTGCGGATGGCAAAATAGCGAGCGGTGTCCCTCGGCAGGAGGGTGCTGTGCATATAGTAACGGGAGATACGCAGCCAGCCCTCACCGTCGCCTTGGTCGGCGGCACGTTGGAACCATTTCAGGGCCAGGGCGCTGTCGATGTCCACTCCGGCACCGTTCTCATAGCACTCGCCAAGGAGCACCATGGCCTTTGTGTCGCCCTGCTGAGCTTTGTTCATCAATTTCTGGTCGGCCTGCGCGTGGGTCAGCACGGGCAGCAAAGCCAGCATAAAGAGAGAAAATAAGGTTTTCTTCATAGTATAAAAAGTTATATTTTCGCGGTGCAAAGATACTAAAAAAAATTCGTTTACGTTATTAATAATTATTTTTATCAGAAAAAAACATGGATACAATAGAAGTCGTCATTGAAAACACTCACGAACGCAGAACGGTGAAACCCGGCACCACTCTTGCCGCCCTCTCCCAAAAATACTATACCGATTTGAAGCAATGGCCTCTGCAACACCCCATCTTGGGCGCGTTGGTCAACAACGTGGTGGAGGACATGAATTATCGAATTTATAACCCCAAGACTATCCGCTTTTTCGACATCACCGACCCGCAGGGATGGCGCATGTATCAGTCGTCGCTCATTTTCATGCTCTATAAGGCCGTCCGCGAGACCTATCCACAGGCCCGTCTGGCCGTGAAGCACTCTATGCAGGGCGGTTTCTACTGCACCATTGAGAATGCCGACGAAGAGGACCGCTATCGTGTCGCCACCACGGTGCGCGACCGCATGATTGAAATTCAGCATCAGGACCTCCCCTTCGAGTCAAAGGTGATGCTGCTTTCCGATGCCATTGAGGTGGTGAAGGAGGCTGGCATACCCGAAACGCAGAAACTGCTGGAGTCCCTTGGTCAGCTATATATCACTATGTACTATTTGGGCGACACCGTCCATAAGTTCCATACCAAGCTTGTCCCCAGCTCGGGGTGCCTGCAATCGTGGGAGTTCTGCACCTACTCCGACTCGGGCTATCTGCTGCAGATGCCCGACCCTAAGCACTTTGAGAAGTTGGCCATGCTGCCCGACACACCCAAACTTTTCAGCATCTTCAAGGAGCACCACCATTGGGCCGACCTGTTGCAGGTACCCACCATTGCCGACCTCAACCGCATCGTGCGCGACAAGGGCGAGACCCACCTCATCCATGTGGCCGAGGCTTTGCACGAGAAGAAGTATGCCGAGATTGCCGACATGATTTTCCAACGTCGCGACCAGGTGCGTATGGTGCTGCTGGCCGGTCCCTCCTCCTCGGGCAAGACCACCTCATGCCGCCGTCTCAGCGTGCAGCTGAGTGTGCTGGGCTTCGATGTCAAGCAGCTGTCGCTCGACGACTACTTTGTCAGCCGTGACCGGACCCCCAAGTTGCCTAACGGTGAATTTGACTTCGAGTCGATTGATGCCCTCGACATCCCCTTGCTCAACGACCATCTCCAGCGGCTCTTCCGTGGCGAGCGGGTCGAGATTCCCACTTTCGACTTCCTGGAGGGCAACCCCTATTTCGACGGCAAGAGCCTGCAGATGGGGCCTCACAGCATCCTGCTGGTGGAAGGCATCCATGCGCTCAACCCCAGACTCACCGCGCAGATTGACGATGCGCTTAAATTCCGCATCTATGTGTCGGCCCTCACCCAGATTGCCATCGACGACGTGAACATCATCCACACCAACGAGAACCGCAAGCTTCGCCGCATCGTGCGCGACAACAATTTCCGCGGTTGGGATGCCTACAACACCCTTCACCGCTGGGCCGAAGTGCGCCGTGGCGAGGCGGTCAATATCTTCCCATTCCAGGAGAATGCCGACGTGATGTTCAACTCGGCCCTGCTGTATGAGATTGGCGTACTGAAGATTTATGCCGAGCCGCAACTGAAGCGTGTGCCCGAAAACTGTGAGGAGTATGCCGAGGCCACGCACTTGCTCAAGTTCCTCAACTTCTTCGACCCCATCAGCCCCCGGCACATTCCCCCCACCAGCATCATGCGGGAATTCCTAGGCGGCAGCAGCTTCAGATACTAAAAGAAAAGGGTCACGATTGTTCGTGGCCCTTTTTTTGCGTTGTTTTTTGCAGAGTCATTCCACCACTATTTCATCGCAAAAGAGATAACTGTCGGCACCGGGGGCAGGATGCCAGGAGGGCAGGCCGCCGGGGTTCTTGGCCACTATGCGCAGGTAGCGGGTGTTGAGCTTCAGGTCGCGGATGGCGTCGGTGCGGATGATGTTGCCCCGCTCGCGGAAGTCAGGGGTGAACTGCTCGGTGTGCTCCTTTTTCCAGGTGGTGCCGTCGGTGGAGGTGTAAACCTCAATGGTTTCGGGTGCCATAATCCAGTCGAGGGTGTTCTGCAGGAAGCGCATGGTGATATTCTTGACTGTCGTGACGGACTTGAGGTCCAGTTCCACGTCGATGTCTTTGCCCCAGTAGCCTTGCCAGTGGCCGTCGGCATAGTTGTTGTCGCTGCCCAGGATGCCGTCCACTAGTGCGTTGTCGCCGCCGCCGCTATAGACGGGGCGGTAGTCGCTGTAGGCGGTGTTGAGTTTGGCGAGGTTGCCGATGGCCTTGTGGAAAAGGAGGTATTGCTCGCTGTAGACCGGCTCGTCCCACTTGTTGTAGCTGACAGCTTTAACGATGCAGCTGCGGCCAATGGTGAAGGGGCGCTTGTATAGGTTGGAACCCTGCGAGGGCTTGCGGCCGTCAACGGTGAAGTAGATGGGACGGTCGTTGAAAAGGGTTTGGAGGGCGACGTACATCTTTTTGTCCTTGTAGCTGTTGGCGATGAACACCCGCTGGCGAAAGTCCTGCACCTCACGACCCAGGCGGTCATAGCGGTTGCAGATGGTGTCGCGGCTATAGTCGGTGCACTCGTCGTCCCATAGGCGCAGGTATTCTAGTTTGAGGCTGTGCAGGTT
The DNA here is from genome assembly GCA_002368955.1 of Bacteroidales bacterium UBA3816. Taxonomy (GTDB): domain Bacteria; phylum Bacteroidota; class Bacteroidia; order Bacteroidales; family P3; genus Colimorpha. The sequence continues at coordinate 6,828 of DFDY01000027.1, read as the reverse complement.
GCGAAAATAATTCTTACTGTACTCTTGTATTTCCACTTTGCGGGCACCGTTGTTCTGGAACGAGTTGTAGAGCATCACCCGCAGGCGGCTTTTCTGTGCTACGCACAGCAGGCGGTGGCAGTCGTAGGCAAAGTGGGGCTCCATGTCTTCATCAATAAGGCTCAGTGCACGGTTGACCACGGCCTCCACGCTGTCGCAGCGGGTGAGGATGCTGCTGTCGGTGACGGCAGGATAGAACTCGGTGAGGGGGAGCATGAGGGCTGCGGTAGTGTACCAGTCGCCCACGTAGGGGTTCTGGGCCAGTTCGCCCACGGCGTAAATCATCTTGGTCACCGAGGCGCTCTTATTGTCTCTGTAGCGCTTGTTATAGTCAATATTGCGCAGGCGGTCATAATTCTCGTTGAACTGGCGTTCGCGTTCGGCCAGCTCTTTCTGGGCCTTCTGAGGGTCGGTCTCGGTGAGCGGATGCCAGGCCATCTCGGCAGCCCAGGCCATGGCATGCCAGCAGTCGCCGAAGAGGCTCTCGCCGCTGTCGTCCCAGGCGGTGTTCATCAGGCCGCGGGCACCGGCCTTGTAGCCGTCGCGGGCCAGATAGGCAATATTCTTTATATAGTTGTGTACCAGCGGCAGCGAGCTCCAGTGGCTCACGCCCGGGGCCACCCAGAACTGGGTGCCCTGTTCCTGATGCAGCTTGGCGAAGGGGGTTATCATGTGGTCGTAGCTCTCCTGCGCGTCGTAGCTCCAGACGATGTACTGCATCTCGCGAGGCAGTTTCTTGAGCATGGCGGGGTTCTTGCCCACAATGTCGCCCCACATGAGCACCTCCATTTTCTTGCCGTCGTGCGCCTCGCCGTAGGCCTCTTGAATCATGTCGTAGACACGATTGATGTGCTGGCAGTAGACCTCGTCGGCCCCGCGCTCGCTCACATACTGGCGGGCGCGGCCGCTGCCCAGACCCTCGGTCTCGTCGCAGTTGATGTTGAAGAAACGGCTGCTGTGGTAGGCCGCCACGGTGTTCTCTATCTGGTTGCGCAGAAAGGAGTATGTCTCCTCCTTGGAGGGGTTGACATTGGCGGGGCCGTCCATCAGGCTTTGGTAGTAGGGGATGCGCAGGGTCTTCTCAAAGTGGGCGAAACACTGCAGGTTGGCCATCATATAGGGGTCGTTGGCATACTCGAAGTCGCTGAGGCCGCTGTTGCCAGAGATGTCGGGGTAGACCTCGTTGTAGAGGGTGTGCTCGGTGTAGTAGTTGCCAAAGTTCATCTTGAACTGGTCGCAGAACTTGCGGGTGCGACGGCGGAAGTCCTTGTTGGGGATGGGACCGCGGCTGATGTCGTCCAGCCATCCGCGATACTCATAGGCGGGCCAGTCGGTGATGGTCATGCAGGGCACCTGGCCATTATATATCTTCTTGAGTTGGGTGAGGGTGCGGATGGCATAGTCCCAGCCCTCGTTGCTCACGGCCCACACGCTGATGCCGGTGGGGGCAATCACGATGCGGTAGGCCTGCCGCTGGTTCTGTGCTCCTTTAATTTCGGGCACGAATTGGCGCGGCGGATTGATGGTGCCGAGGCTGTAGGTGCCCTGTCCCAGTTCCACTTTTTGAGGGGTGGGAATGACACCGATATTGACCTGTGTGTTTTGCGCCAGAGTGTTGAGACAGAGCGCCAGCAGCATGAGTACTAGTATTCTCTTCATAGAAAGGTGTGTTTGCTTGTGCATAGTATTAAAATGCAAAAATACGTTTTTTTTTCGTATTTTTGCATTTTCGAATTACAAAAAGTATGCATAAGATACTCTTTATCTGTCATGGCAATATCTGCCGCAGTGTGATGGCCGAGTTTGTCTTCAAACAATTGGCTGCCCAGGCTGGCCTGTCTGACTGCTTTGAGATTGACTCTGCCGCCACCAGCACCGAGGAGATAGGCAACCCCATCTATCCTCAGGCGCTGCAATGCCTCCGCCACCACGGCATTGCCGATGCCCGCCACAGTGCCCGGCAGGTGACAAAAGCCGATTACGACTACTTTGACCAACTCATCCTCATGGAGAATTACAACCTCCGCAATCTCCGACGTATCATACCGAGCGACCCCGAAGGAAAGGTTTCCCTTTTGCTGTCGCATGTCGCGCCCAACCGCCTAGGAGGCCGCACCCTAGACGTGGCCGACCCTTGGTACACCCGCGACTTTGAGACTGCCTATAACGACATTCTCCTTGGCTGTCAAGCCCTGCTGGACGAATATGCAAATGCCCGATAAATGATTTATCGTCTTGACCCAGACTATCCTGGTTTCCCAGACCCAGAGGAGGCTGAACCCGAAGGGTTGATTGCCGTCGGGGGCGACTTGGAACCCCTCAGGCTTATCAATGCCTATGCCTGTGGCATTTTCCCATGGTTCAGTGAAGACGACCCCATTATGTGGTGGTCCTTGGATCCCCGCATGGTTCTTTTCCTAGATGAGTTCCGTTACAGCAAAAGTCTTCAAAGAGTGGTCAGGTCGGGCAAGTTCGAGGTGCGCATCGACTCCCAGTTTGAGCTGACCATGCGCAGTTGCGCCCATGTGGACCGCACTGCCCAAGGGCAGGCCGGCACTTGGATTACCGAGGAGATGGTGCAGGCCTATGTGCGGCTGCACGAGTTGGGTTTTGCCCACTCCTTTGAGACCTACTGTGAGGGCAAGTTGGTGGGAGGGCTCTATGGTGTCAGTTTGGGACCTTTCTTTTTTGGCGAGAGCATGTTTCACACCGTGTCCGATGCTTCCAAAGTGGCTTTTGTGCGGCTGGTCGAGTTCTGCCGTAGGCACCATTTCCGCCTCATCGATGCCCAGCAGGAGACAGCCCACCTGGCCTCCCTCGGAGCGCGTCCCATCCCCCGCAGCCAGTATCTCGACATGCTTGCGGAAATCGATTCTGCCAACACTCTCATCGGCAATTGGGCTCTCCTTAACCAGTGACGAGCCTTCTTCCAATCATCCGCTCCGCATCTGGCACGTTACCAACTCGTTTCCTCGCCGCTCTATTGTCGGGTTGGAAGCGGTGAGGTTTTTTAGAACTAGCGATTGAAGAGCGGCCTTGATAGAGTCGACCTGCCGACAGTTATTTTGAAAGATGCTTTCAGTGACTTTTTCAATCGTCTGACGTGGGCACTAAAAGAGAAATCGCTTGGCAGCTGTAGGGGAGCGTGCCAAGCGATTTGTGCTTTGGGTGTTATTTGCTTGCTACCAACGGCCGTAGTGGATGCGGTTGGGGTCCCATTTGTCTTTGGGCTGCTCGGAGCCAGCGGGATAGCCGATAGGTACTACGCAGTAGGGCACCACGGTTACGGGAAGTTCCAGGGCTTTGCGGACAGGGTCCATACGGTCAGGGTAAGGATAGCAGGCCGTCCAGCAGGCACCCAGGCCGTGGGCTTCGGCGGCCAGCAGGAGGTTCTCGGTCACGGCTCCCATGTCGTCGCGCCACAGGTGGTTGGGCTGGCGGACGGGGGCGGCATCGCGGTTGTCGCGCGGTGGCATCATGGCCGTGGTATCGGCGCAAACGACCACTACTGTGGCAGAGGCCTTGAACATGCGCATGTTGAAATTGTCACCAAAGATGCTGTCGTACTGGCTCTTGTCGGTCAGGACGACAAAGCTCCAGGGCTGAAGGTTGCGACCCGAAGGGGCGGCCATGGCGGCACGCAGCAGGTTCTCCATCACCTCGGCGGGAATGGTGTCGGAGGTGTAGGAACGGACACTTTTGCGCTGCAGGATGTTGGCCATGACGGTTTCGGCAGGGGTGGCCGTGGGCTCTTGTTTGCACTGGCAACCAGCGGCAAGCAGTGCGGCGGTGGCCATGAGTAGGAGAGTCTTTTTCATTTCTATATTGTTGTTTTTAAATTATTGGGTTCTTGGGTTGCGACAATTATAGGCCGAAGGCTTTCTTGATGGGGTCGACCATATCCAGCAGCTCCCAGCCGAAGAATTGCACCTCCTGCTGGTATTCGTTGCCTTGCGGGTCGTAGAGTGTCACCACGTCGCGGAAGGGGTCACGGCCAATGTGACCGTAGGCGGCGGTGGGGCGGTAGATGGGGTACTTGAGGCCGAAACGCTCGATGATGGCGTAGGGGCGCATGTCGAAGAGGGTGTGGAGCTTTTGGGCGATTTCGCCGTCGTGCATGTGGACATGGCTGGTGCCGAAAGTGTTGACGTAGAAGCCCACGGGTTCGGCCATGCCGATGGCATAGGCCACATGCACCAGTGCCTCGTCGCAGAGTCCTGCGGCCACCATATTCTTGGCTATGTGGCGGGTGGCATAGGCGGCCGAGCGGTCGACTTTGGAGGGGTCTTTGCCCGAGAAGGCTCCACCGCCGTGGGCGCCACGGCCCCCATAGGTGTCTACGATGATTTTGCGCCCGGTGAGACCGGTGTCGCCGTGGGGACCACCGATGACAAATTTGCCGGTGGGGTTGACGTAGAGTTTATAGTCACGGCCTGAAAAGAGGTTGCGGTTGGCCTCGCTCAGCCGGTTCATGACACGCGGTATGAGGATGCGCCTGACATCTTGCTTGATTTTGGCCAGCATTTTTTCCTCTTCGTCGAAGTCGTCGTGCTGGGTGGAGAGGACGATGGCGGCCACGCGCAGGGGTTTGCCCTCGTCGCTGTACTCGATGGTTATCTGGCTCTTGGCATCGGGACGGAGGTATTTCATCAGGCGGCCTTCTTTGCGTATCTTGGTCAGCTCTTGCAGGAAGATGTGGGCAAGGGTGATGGGCAGGGGCATGAATTCGGGTGTTTCGTTGACGGCATAGCCGAACATCATGCCTTGGTCGCCGGCTCCCTGCTCTTCGGCTTTGGCGCGGACTACGCCACGATTGATGTCGCAACTCTGGCCGTGGATGGTGGAGAGGACCCCGCAGGACTCGGCCTCGAATTTGTACTCGCCCTTGGTGTAGCCAATGTTGCGGATGACGTCGCGCACGGTGTCGGCTATTTCGACATAGCCTTTGCAGGTGACTTCGCCGCTGAGGACGACGAGGCCGGTGGTGACCATGGTCTCGCAGGCTACGTGGCTCTCGGGGTCGCGACGGAGGAACTCGTCGAGGAGGGCATCAGAGATTTGGTCGGCAATTTTGTCGGGATGGCCTTCAGAGACCGATTCAGATGTGAAAAAATAGCTCATAGCAGTTTACTTTTTTGATGTTTGTTATTAATTAGGACAGGTTTTGCCCTGCCGAACATAAAAAAGCAAAGAGGGGGAAGAGTGTGATTGAAGTTTTGAAAATCATGTATTTAGCATTATTTTTCAGTGGTTGCAATCATTACAAATCTGTCCACTTTGCGTCTGCAAAGATACAAAGAATATTTGATATAATCAAAAAAGAAAGGATGCCACTCGACGGCGGCATCCTTTCTACGATAAATTCTTTGTAGCGTAAGACTGTTTAGTCCTGCTTGCGGTCGCGACCAAAGCCTGAGCCAATCCACTGGCGGTTGAGTCGGGCGATGTTCTGACGTTTGATTTGCTTGGGACACTCGGCTTCGCAGGCGTAAGTGTTGGTGCAGGCACCAAATCCGAGTTCGTCCATCTTGCAGACCATCTTGCGCACACGGTCGGCAGCTTCGATCTGACCCTGGGGAAGAAGGGCGAGGTGGCTGACCTTGGCACTGACGAAGAGCATGGCGCTGGCATTCTTGCAGGCAGCCACGCAGGCTCCGCAACCAATGCAGGCAGCGGCATCCATGGCCATGTCGGCTTTGTGCTTGGGGATGAGGATGCTGTTGGCATCGGGCACGCCTCCGGTGGTGGTGCTGATGTAGCCGCCGCTCTGGATGATTTTGTCGAAGGCGGTGCGGTCTACCACGAGGTCGCGGATGACGGGGAAGGGTTTGGCACGCCAGGGTTCAATCCAGATGTCGTCGCCGTCGTTGAACTTGCGCATGTGGAGTTGGCAAGTGGTGATGCCGTCGTCGTTGCCGTGGGGACGGCCGTTGATGTACAGACCACACATGCCGCAGATGCCCTCACGGCAGTCGTTGTCGAAGCAGACGGGGTGGGCAATGTGGTCGTTGAGCAGTTTCTCGTTGAGGATGTCGAGCATCTCAAGGAAGGAACACTCGGTGGAGATGTTTTCGACCTTGTAGGTCTCGAAATGGCCCTTGGCACGGGCATTCTCCTGACGCCATATATGTAGTGTGAAATTCATTTTTCAGTATATTTTATGAAGTTTAAAGTGATTTGACACGAACTACATGTTATTTGTAATTACGTTTTGCAATCTGGATGTATTCGTAGTGGAGGTCTTCCTTGCTCATGACCTCGGGGACGTCGTGGCCCTGGTACTCCCAAGCACCCACATACATGAAGTGCTCGTCGTCGCGCTGGGTTTCGCCGTCCTCGGTCTGGTGCTCGGTGCGGAAGTGGCCGCCGCAGCTCTCTTCGCGGTGCATGGCGTCCTGAATCATCAGTCGGGCCAGTTCGAAGTAGTCGGCCAGGCGCAGTCCTTTCTCCAGTTCGGGGTTCATCTCCTCGTTCTTGCCGGGGATGGAGACTTCTTTCCAGAATTCCTCTTCCAGTTCGGCCACCAGTCTCTTGGCGGTGGTGAGGCTCTCGGTGTTGCGGGCCATGCCTACATACTCCCACATGATGTGGCCGAGGGCTTTGTGGAAATGATCGACGGTCTTGGCGGTGCCGGGAGCTGCCTTCTGACCTACCTCGAAGAGTTTGTTGATGCGGTCGCGAACATCCTGTTCGGCTTTGTCGAACTCGGGGGTGTCGGCACTGATCTTGCCCACGTAAATCTGGTCGCTGAGGTAGTTCTGCATGGTGTAGGGGAGGACGAAGTAGCCG
>DFDY01000058.1 GCA_002368955.1 Bacteroidales bacterium UBA3816 | reverse complement strand
AGAATATTCTATGTTTCATCATTCATTAATTATTTTTCAAATACAACCTAAACGGCATCGGAAAATGGGCAAACAATTCTCTATCACCCACTTCCACAACGCCAAGTAAACTTTTTCCTTTGCAAATATACAAAAAAAAACGCAAATACCAATTTTTTTTCACCCGATTGCCTCTAACACGCGCAAAACCATAATCCTTCCCCAACTGCCTAACTGAGCACCACACCGGCCCAAAGATGCTCTCATTTGGTATTGAGTGGATGAAATCTGGCATAGGGGATGCTTAGGAGGGGATAATAACGTTGACATAGGTGCTTGATGGGTAGTTGCAGTTGTGATTGGCTTAAAATTCGTATCTTTGCAAATTGATTGACAACTCAATCTGAGCGACTTAATTAGACACAGAAAATTGCAAAGATTGTTAGAAATAAAAATCCCAGCCATCGGGTTGGGATTTTTTATTAGTCAGAGCAGAATTATTTTTTTGAGATGAAATCTTTTTTCCAATTTTTTTTTCAATCAGGTGTTAAAAATATCGAAGATAGATTAGACGGGGATAGAGAACTAAACTAGAAGTTGGTGGGAGCAGGTAGGGCGGCGGGTGTATTCGGCGTAGGCGTATTGGAGGCCGGTCTCGGGGTCGGTTTGACGGTCGGAGATATGCACTTGGTGGAAAAGGGAGAGGTCGATGGGGGGGAAATAGACATCGGCATCGAAATCCTGATAGACCCAGGTGAGATAGAGGTTGCTGACCATGGGAAGGAAGGCACGATAGATGGCGGCACCGCCTATGATGAAGGTCTCCTCCTCGTCCTCTATCATCTTGAGCACCTGCGGAATGCTGTGGGCTACCTCGAGGGTGCCGGTGGCTGTGGCGGGGACTTCGAAATGGAAGTCTGGGTCGTGGGTGAGGACGATATTGCGGCGTTTGGGAAGCGGTTTCTTGGGGAGCGAGTCAAAGGTGCGGCGGCCCATGACGACGGGGTGGCCGCTGGTGAGGCTTTTGAACCGCTTGAGGTCGTCGCTGAGGTGCCACAGGAGGTCGTTGTCCTTGCCGATGGCCATGTTTTGGGCACAAGCCACGATGATGGAGAGGTTGGGGGTTGGATTGGGGTCTATCATGTTTTTTCTTATTGGGTATTGGGAGGTGGTTATCTTTCTGTAAATATCCGCATGGAGCGGTCGAAGATGCCGTTCATGTAGGCAATGGCAAGGCCGTAGTTGCTGACAGGAATGCCTGCCTCGATGGCGGGAGCCAAACGGGAGGCGAGTTGTTTGGCTGTCAGCACACAGCCACCGCACTGGATGACCAAGGCATAGTCACGGATGGGGCGGGGCAAAGCAGAGAGGCCTGCCACAGCCTCGCATTGAAGCGACTTGCCGGTGTGTTTGGCCAGTAGCTTGGGCAACTTGACGCGGCCGATATCCTCGCAGGTGACGTTGTGGGTGCAGCTTTCAAGCATCAGCACGCGGTCGCCATCTTGCAGGCGATCGATGGTAGGCGTGCCCTTGACATAATCGGCAAAAAGGCCTTTGGCGCGGGCGAGCACGACGCTGAAACTAGTGAGGTACACCTCGTCGGGCACCAGCTGGGAAACCATGGCGTAGACCTGGCTGTCGGTCACCACCAGCCGCGGGGGCTGGCGTAGCTGGCCTAAAGTTTGCTCCAGCTCGGTTTCACGACAGACAACGGCGCGGGCATGTTGGTCCAGAATATCGCGCAACACTTGCACTTGGGGCAATATCAAGCGCCCCTCGGGGGCCGAAGAGTCGATGGGGGTGACCAGCACGACGGTGTCCCCCTCGCCTATCACGTCGCCCAAAAGGGAACGATGGACATAGGCAGTCTCGGGCAGGGCCTCGCGAATGCGGCTGGTGAGCGGGTCGCGCAAAGAGGGGTCTTTCACCGAGAGAACGAAAACCTGAGTCTCATAGTCAGCCTCCAGCTGTGAAATGAGCTGAGCATCTGGCGAAAACCTATCGGCTTGAGAGTAAATTAGTAGGAAGGGGATTCCCCGTTTGCGGCAGGTTTCGACCAGCATGACCTCCTCGGCCTCAAAGCGGTTGTCGGTGAAGAGAATCAACGCCAAGTCGGCCTGCTGGAGCATTTCCAGGCTTTTCTCAATGCGCATGCGGCCAACGGCTCCTTCGTCATCGATGCCGGCAGTGTCAATCCACACCACAGGACCCACGCCGCCAATTTCCATGGTCTTCTTGACTGGGTCGGTGGTGGTGCCGGCATGGTCGGAGACGATGGCTATCTGCTGGCCTGTGAGATAGTTGACCAATGAGCTCTTGCCGTAGTTGCGGCGGCCGAAAATGCCGATATGGGGTTTCAATTCATTGCCCTTCATAAGTTTCTCTGCTTATTAATGAGAACAAGAGGCATCCTCACCGCGAGCGGCTGGCTGGCAACATTTAGGCAGGTCCTTTATGGCGCGGGGGTTGGCAGCATAGTGCTCGGTGCGCATACCATTTTCGGAGAGGGCCTTCTCTATCTTGTCGGGAGTGGTTTTCTTGCTTCGATAGAGGACGGAGACAATCTTGTGTTCGGGGTCGAGGGTCCAGCTGATGACACCGCGCTCGTAAGCGAGGGTGTTCTCAATGGTGGCATTCAAGCCTTTGCAGCAGTAGCCCGGTATGGCAATCTGGGTCGTCTTGGCATCGGGCGGGAGTTCTTTCTGCATGTTCTGGGCACTCATGCTGCCACATACAGCAGTCAACAGTAGGATTAGAAACGCTATTTTTTTCATTTCAAATAAAGATTATTTCTCATTGTAACGGAATGCATGGCAAAATATTGTCGTAAAAGTTATTTTACCTCATGTTGTAGCGGAGGCCGAGGTAGAAGAGGCGTCCCATGAGGGGGGCGTAGACCACGGAGGCGTCGAAATGGGGGGTGAAGGGCTGGTCGTAGCCGGCAATGGGGTGGTGCTGGGTGTAGTTGGTTATGTTCTCAACGCCGATGTACACTTCGGTGTGCTTGAACTTGCGGGTGACCTGACCGAGCATATATACATAGGGGGCAGAATAGCCGTTGTGCTGACTAACGTTGAGCGGCAGCCGCTGGGGACCGTTGAGCTGGGTGGTGAGGTCGAAACGCCACCGCTCAAAAGCTGTATGGTAGGTAAGCACCAACAGTGCGCGCCACTTGGAAGTAAAAGGCTTGTCCATCAGCTGACCATGATAGGTGGTCTTGACGTTGTTGATCTTGCCGGCCAAGGTGATTTCGAAGTTACGCACAGGTTCCATATTAACATCCAGTTGGACCACATCGGAGAAGCTACGCCCCTCCAAGTTATAGAACCAAACCTGATTGGGGTCCTGGTCGTAGTCGGCCACCAGCTGGCTGACAAACTCGGTGTGGTAGTAGTCGGCGGTGATGCGCAGTTTGCGGTCGTCGCCAAGGGCGAAGGTCTTGTTGAAATTGATGCCGCCATTCCACGACTCCTCTATATCTATGTCGCCCACCACCTGAATGGTGCGGCTGGAGGCCAGGATGCCGATGTTGTCGGCCACGATATTGGCCGCACGAAAACCCCGTCCGGCAGAGGCACGGATGATGAAAGTTTCGATAGGCTCCCAGCGCAGATGGAGACGAGGGGTGAGGAGGTGACGGTGGAAGGCGCTGTTGTAGTCGTAGCGCATTCCCACAGTGGTGGTGAAGAGAGTACCCAACTTGAGAGTGTACTCACCAAAGACCCCAGGAACCACCTCGGTGAGAGTTCCCCAGGCTAGGGTGTCGTTGCAGAAAGCTTGCGCTCCCAGATAGGGCAGAGAATATAAATCTTCCTCAATGTCGGAATAGCGCATGGAGGCGCCGCCTGTAACATTGGAGAAAGCCCCCAGCTCGGCATCTATCAAGACATTGGCGTAGAGGTCAGTCTCGCGCGATGCATACTCGTTGAGGCCGTAAAAAGACTCCTGATTAGTGTGGGAGGCTGAAAGTTGAGTGCCCAGGCTCACCTTATCGCTGAGCGGCAGGCCGTTCTTGGTGAAGAAATGCAGGCGGTCAGTGTTGCCCCCAAAGCCATATACGGTGTCGTTGCCGCGCATCTGTTTGGTGAAATCCATGTTGCCGCCCAGACGGTCCTCATGGATGTAGTTGATGAGCGAAATGGAGCGGAAGCCGTTGTCGCCCTCATAATACCAGCGGTTGACCAAATTGAGCTGGGTCTGCAAAGGGAAATCCATATAGCCGTCGCGACCACCATGGCTGTCGTGGGGCAGGTGGTCGGCACGCAGGAAATTATGGGTGCCAAACAAATAGAGACCCGTGGACAGTTTGTCCGTGAGTTGGAAATTGGTTTTGGCGGTCAGTTCGCCTTTGCCGTCGCTGTTGCCATAGAGATTCAAGGTCAGGCGGTTGCCACGATGGGGTTTCTCATACTCCAGATTGATGGTGCCGGTGATGCTCTCATAGCCGTTCTTGACGGTGCCAGCCCCCTTGCTCACCGAGATGCTCTCCAGCCACTGGCCCGGAACATAGCCCAGCCCATAAGGGGCAGCTATGCCCCGCAGGAAAGGAATGTTCTCCAGCATCATCTGCGAATAGATGCCCGTGAGGCCGATCAGCTGAATCTGCTTGCTGCCCGAGACAGCATCGCTGTAACCCACATCCACGCTGGCAGAGTTCTCGAAACTTTCGCCCAAGTTGCAGCAGGCCAATCCTTTCAGCCCGTCGGCCGTGATTACCTCATTCTGCTCCACTGAGGTAATTTTTTGGAAACTGCGCTCGTGGTGGCTACGGACGCGCACTTGGGGCAAAATGCTAACCTTTCCCAAGCCGGCAGTATCCTCCTGTGCTACAAGCGAGAGAGGCAAAAGGAGAAGCAAAAAGGGCAGCCCGAAAGAGGGCTTGCGTAGGAGTTGTATTGTCTTATTTTTCATCTATTATAAACTAGTTGGGGCTTTCAAAAAAACGTTTTTTATAACGAATCTTTAGATGGAATATTGTTTGCACAACCTTTTTTAAACAACTTTAATAAAACGCATTCTCTCTAATAGAACCAGCACATCAAAAATAGCGACAACCTAGTGAAAACCAACAATTCCACCGTCACACCCCAACCATTGGGACAGCATCCAGCCGTTATATAAGCAGCCGAAAAGTGGCGAGGTTTTGGTAGCGTTTTGTTGGGGATGTGGGGCAAAGGAAAGCAACGGGCAAGGCGTGAGGGTCAATAAAAAAAAACAATTTTTGTGTAAGATTTTCGTTTGAGAAACGAATACTCTATGTAAAGGCACCAGAAAAAAGATGAGTCCAGAAGAATTCAAAAATATGATTGTCCGACAGCAGCCCGCCATGCAAAGAATGGCCGAGGCCGTCTTGCACGACTCAGACCTTGCCGAAGATGCGGTGCAGGAGGCCATGATTCAGCTTTGGCAGCAGCGGGACCGTTTGGACTCTGAGAGGAATCTGGAGGCCCTGTGCATCACCTTGGCCAAAAGAAGGAGTATAGACCTGCTGCGCAAACAACAGCCCATGGAACCCATCAACGAAGAGGCCCTGGCAGTGGCTGAGGCTGAACCCGACAATACAGAAGAACGGTACCAACTGGCACTAAGCAAGATAAAGCATCTGCCCGCCCTGCAGCAAAGGGTCCTACTGCTGAAATATGAGGAGGAAAAAAGCACCGAAGAAATTATCAAAGAACTGAACATCAGCCATGCAAACCTATACACAACCCTTTCGCGCGCCTATGCCACGCTGCGAGAAATGCTGAGGAACGACATATAACGACTAAAACCGAAAAGACAATGAAAGACAACATGATAGACAACGAATTGCAAGAATTGTTGAATGCTGTGACCGAACACGGCCGCAACCAACGCCGACAGCAGAAGCTCCTGGCCAAAATTGACGAGCTGGCCGCTGCCGAAAAGTCACCCAAGAGGAGTCGCCGCCCCCTCTGGTGGGCCGCCACGACGGGCATTGCCGCCAGCCTGCTGCTCATACTGACCATTCGGCCCAAAGAGCAGCCACTTGTGGCCAATAGCCGAGAAGTCGAGCGTGTGCAAGAAACGATTCTAACAACTGATTCCATGATAGTTACCGAGAGCACAAAAGCACTTCTCCCCGCCCCTACCCAAGCGGTTTCGACAACTAAAAATGTCCATCTGGCCAAGTTGCACCTCGGCCACGAGCCCGAAAGGCTTGAAGAGCATCAGGAGAAATTGGCAACTGAAACGGAAACTATTGATAACATGACTGTTGAACTGCCGCATGTCGAGGATTTGCTGGCCGACAACAGTGCTGACAGCCAGCAAGACAACACGCCATCTGCTGCCGAACAGCCTCAAATGGTGACCATCAGAGCCACCTTGGGCACTGAAAGTCAAAACACTGAATCACTACGCATCAAAGATGAGACCTTCGCCTTCAACCTCGCATTGGGCCCAAAAGAGGAGGAAGAAATGTCTCAGAATTCAAAAATCAAACCTTTAATAGTAAATAACTTATAGACCATGAAAAAGATAAGAACCCTACTCACTGGCTTGACCTTTTTGGCCACCTTGGGCAGCACAGCTCAGGCCCAGATAAAGTTGGAACATGTGATGGAATTCACGCAGCCCATCACCTACCTGACCGTCGAACCCGGCTACGACGTGCGCATCCTGCCTTCGGGCAACGACAGCAACTACGTCAACCTTATCTATTACTGCACCGAATTGATTCAAGAGCAAAACACCCTGCATGTTTTCGAGCGCGAAAACAACTGGCTGAAAATCAAACGTAACACAAATCTCTTAAAGTCAACAGTGGTGGAGGTCTGTCTTGCCCATCCCGATAAACTCCACTCCATCTATGTGAACGACTCGGCTCAGCTGACCATCGAGCACATCGAATTTGCTGCCGACTGCGAGATATTCATCGAACAGGACGCCCTGGTGAAGGGTGGCACCTGGCGGCAAAACAACAATAGTAAAACTGGCGACGGACTTTTCGTCAACCTTTCTCCCTACGCTCGGCTAGAGCTAGACTCATTGCTGACCAAGAAATTAGAGGTACGAATGTTCGACCACAGCCACATCAGCTACAACCACCTTGAGAGTCAGGACGCCCTCTTCCGCCGCCACGCCACGGCAGAAGGCGGCCCCCTCACGAGCGACGAAAGCCGTCACATTGAAGTGAAAAAGATGAACGGATACGTCAACTATTTCGAGAACCACAACCAGTTGTCAATCAATTTCGGCGTCTCCTTCGGCAATATTCCTTTATTCAATAGTGCCCGCCACGGCTCGCCCTACAATATTGGTCAAACATACGGCATTCAGATGAATGCACAATTAAAAGACATTCCTTTAGCCAACCACTGGAGCCTCCATCGCGCACTGAATGTAAACGTGCAGTGGGCCGACCTGCTGAGCTCTGTCAAGGCCGAAAACGGCACCCTGCAACAGGCTTTCTACCCCGGACAGTCCGTGGTGCAGCACATGCGGTCCACCTCCATCGGCCTCAAATTCATGCTCAACTACTCCCTCATCGGTCGCCGGCCTGCCTCTCCCCTACCCGATGCCATTCCCCAAAGCGGCAAATGGATTAAGAACCTGAAGGTTGGTTTCGGTCTCATGCCCATGTACGTCACTGAAAACAAGCTCATCACCCGCACCCTCGACGACAACAACCATTGGAAGATCGGCCGCGAGAAGGTCGACGTGCTCAACCCCTTTCAGGTTCGTGCCCTGTTCAAATTCAGCCCCTACATTCCTCTGTTAGGCCGCTACAGCGTTGACCTCTATGTCGACCTTCTGCCCACCTACAAGCGCGGCATCGGCATGGACGGTTTCCACCAAATGGGCATTACCCTGAATTTCTAAACACACTCATCCCCATTCTCTCACCTCGGCAGCAGGCTGGTGAACAAATCCAGCCCATTGCCGAGGTGCTGTTTATTTTCATAAAACATATTTGAACACAATAATTTAGCAATTTTATTGTTATCTTTGAAAAACTGGTTTATGAAGGCACTCCATACTCTCACTCCGACCAAAGGGATATCTCTTCTAGGACTTGTCTTGATGTTTGCAGGCATCGCAGGGCTAACCTCCTGCTCCACCCCCATGACTCTTGTCGGGCCACAGGGGCACCTGTCGGCCAAGTTGACACTGCCCGACGATTTTGACCCGAAGCACGACACCTGCATGATGGTGATACTGATGCACGGCATATTCTCCTCCAAGGATTTTGCCCCAATGCCCACCATAGCCCGAAGGTTGGCCAAGGCCGGAATTGGGTCGGTACGCTTCGACTTTAACGGCCACGGAAAGAGCGACGGCAAGATGGTGGAGATGACCATTGCCCGCGAATTGGCCGATGCTCGGGCTGTATGGGACTCAGTGGACAGATTGCCCTACGTAACTTCCGTAGTGCTGCTGGGGCACTCGCAAGGGGGAGCCGTGGCCAGCATGTTGGCCTGGAAGCTGGCACAGGAGGGTAAGGCTCCCGACGGATTGGTGCTGCTGGCACCGGGCTCCATTATCAAAGAAGCCACCCAAGGGGGACGTTTTTTTGGACAAGTGTTTGACCCCGCCGACCCACCCGAATACATCAAGTGCTTCAACACCTACAAGTTGGGCAGAGACTATCTGGTGCAGACTCAACAGTTGGACATATACGGCACGGCGGAACATTATCAAGGACCCGTTTGCCTTATTCATGGTGCCAATGACGGCATTGTGCCGCTATGGTGTAGTGAGAAATATCACGAGCGATACACCAACAGCCAACTGCACATGGTGAAAGGCGAAAACCACATGTTCATCATAAAAGGACGGCGGGTGGCAGACCTAATCGCTCACTTTTTACTCACCCTCCAACAGCCGGGAGCAGCCACTGATGCTGATTGATGTCTCAATAACCCCACACAATGACCGTAGAGTGGAGTCAACAGTGTCCTCATCTCTCAGTGACTCGTGGAGTCACGACATTGAGCCTATATGCCTAACGTCGGTCATAATTTATACTAACGCGTAGAAAAAACAGACATCCGGTTTACAAAACTGACAATGATAAGATTATTTTGTATATTTGCAGTTGCGACAACAAGTCGCAGATAACACACATTAGTTTTAGAATCAATAATTTAAAAAAAGAAATGAAACATTTAAGACTTCTTGTTTTAAGCGTGGCCGCAGTGCTTACCTTGGCCGCCTGCAATCAGAAACCCGCAGAAACCACCGAGACGACCTGCACCGACAACATCTATCAGTTCTGCGTAGTCAACGACTTGGGCGACACCGTCAACCTTTCCGACTATCAAGGCAAAGTGCTTTTGGTTGTGAACACCGCCACCCAGTGCGGCTTCACCCCCCAGTACACCGAGTTGCAGCAACTCTACACCACCTACCACGACCGTGGTCTTGAAATTCTTGATTTCCCCTGCAACCAATTTGGCGAACAGGCTCCCGGCAGCATCGAGGAGATTCATGCTTTCTGCACCGGCAACTATGGCACCACGTTCCCCCAGATGAACAAGGTGGACGTCAACGGCGAGAATGCCATCCCCCTCTACACCTGGCTGAAAAGCAAGGCCCCCTTTGGCGGATTTGACACCACCGACCCGCGCGGTGCCCATCTGCATGCCGCCTTCCTGGCACAGGACAGCCTCTATGCCCAGAACCCCGACATCAAGTGGAATTTCACTAAATTCCTCATTGACCGCGAGGGCAACGTAGTCTGCCGTTTTGAACCTACGGCTCAGTTTGCCGCCATTACCGAGGCTTTGGAAAAACTGCTCTAAGGTTTTGATTCCATGACTCCTGAAAAAGAATTCAATCTTCAACAGGGCGCAGAGCCAATGGCTGTGCGCCCTGCTGTTTTGGACGAGGTGCCGCACATCATGGAGCTCGTTGCGCACTCCCGTTCCATCATGCGGCAGAACGGCAACCACAGCCAATGGGTGGGCTATCCCACCGACGAGATGATTGCCGACGATATTCGTCAGGGAATAGGACATGACGTTGTTTCCTGTGGTCAAGTGGTAGGCTACTTTGCGCTGCTGCGCACCCCAGAGCCCACATACGCCTATATCGAAGGGGGACACTGGCTGGACGACACCACACCTTACGGCACCATCCACCGCCTGTGCTGCGCTCCGGGGATGCACGGCATTGCCCGACAGGCATTTGCCTTCAGTGAGGCGCAGTGCGAATCAGTTCGGGTGGACACCCATCGCAACAACACCATCATGTTGCACCTGATCCAACGCTTTGGCTACTGCCACTGCGGGGTGGTATATATGCGCGATGGTTCGCCCCGCGAGGCGTTCCAGAAGATGATGTACCCCATGGTCAACACAGAGTTAAAAACCTATGTGGAACGCGAAATCCTGCCCCGATACAATCATTTCGACGCTGCCCACCAACTGGACCATATCCTCACCGTTATGGCTCAAAGTATGGAACTTGCGCACCATTATCCTGACCTCAACCCCGACATGGTCTACACCATTGCAGCCTATCACGACACCGGCATTGTGGAGGGGCGCGAACTGCACCATATAGTGTCGGGCCGCATTGTGCGCCAAGACCCACAGCTGCCACAGTGGTTCTCGCCCGCGCAGATAGAAACCATGGCACAGGCTGTGGAAGACCACCGAGCCTCGTCCAGTCGCGAGCCCCGCAGCCTCTACGGCAAGATTGTGGCCGAAGCCGACCGCGACATCGAGCCGCTCAAAATCATTCGCCGCACGGTGCAATACGGCCTAGACCACTATCCCCAATTGGACAAAGAGGGCCACTGGCAGCGCACCCTTCAGCACTTGGGCGAGAAGTATGGGCGCGACGGCTACTTGAAGCTCTATATCCCCCAGTCACGCAACCGGGCCCAGATGGAGCGGCTTTGGCAACTGATGGAGCAGCCCAAAGAACTGCGGGAGACTTTTGAGCACATATATCTCGAAGAGAAACTGCACGGCAAACAATAAAACAAGAAATCCAACGTTACAACAAGAAAAGTAACACATATGAATACCATTCTGATTATCGCCGCTGTAATACTTATTTTGATAGGCTTAGTGGGCTCGGTAGTGCCGGGCTTGGCCGGTCCTCCTTTCAGTTGGGCAGGGCTGTTGCTGCTGGGGTTCACCACCGCCGCCGATTATTCCCTCACCTTTCTGATTGTCACGGCTGCCGTGGCCGTCATTATCACCATCATGGACTATGTGGTTCCCTCCCTCAGCACCAAAAAACACGGCGGCAGCAAAGCCGGCGTATGGGGCTGCAACATCGGGCTGGTCATCTCCATTGTGGGACTACCCTTTGGCCCCCAAGGCATCATTGGGGTGATTTTCTGGCCCTTTGTGGGGGCACTGGTGGGCGAGCTGCTCAGCGGCAAACAGACCCGCGACGCGCTGCGCGCTGCGTGGGGAGCCTTCGTGGGATTCCTCTGCGGCACGGGCCTCAAACTGGCCTACGCATTGGTCTGCGCCTTCTTCGTGGTCCGCGATATTATTGTGTAGCTGCCTATTTATTCAGATAGCGCGAAATAATGTCGTCGCTATTGACAGGATTGTAGGAAAGCGTAGCCATGTCCAGATAGTCCACATCGATATTAGTGGTGCCGTCGCTGTTAAGCATAAAGTAGTCGGCACTGTACCATTCCAATACTGCTCCATTGACAATGCCCTCACATCCAATCACCACAAAATCCGTTCCCGGAGTGGAGGTGAACTCGTAGATTGCATTCTGCACATTCTTTATCTCTTGTCGGCCGATAAGTTCATCCCCAATCGTATACTCGAAGACAGTCAGATTGGCATACGAAGTCAGGTCGTCGTGATAGGTAATGGTATAGGTTGTCTCTTTTGTGCACGAAGACAGTGCCAAGGTGCACAATGTCACAAAGGCAACAAGTAACTTTTTCATTTTTATCAACTTATTAGATTAATATTATCAATTCTTTATTCGCCCTCTATCTGCATGAAAGAGTGTACAGGGGCTATAGCATTAATCTTCTCGTGGTCGTAGAGATTGGGGAACTCTACTAAGAAAAGAAACTCTTTCACCTTGATTTTATACTCTTTGCCTTTGACCGTGACCACCTCGCGGTTGAGTTGCTCGGCGATGCCGCAGGCGGTGCCACCAGTGGCCAGAATGTCATCGAAGAAAGTCAGATAGATGGTGTCTCCTTCTGGCACACCTTGGGCCAGGTCGGAGAGGCGATAATAGACATGGTCGGGACCATATTCTTTCATGATTTCCACCCCGCGAAGGTCGCCTTCGGTATAGGGGAGCTTGCCTTTTTTGCGTATTGGGATGAGGGTCTGCACCTGTTTCGACTGAGTCAGCAGTGGCGCTGCAAAGAGAAATCCACGCGCCTCCACAGTGATGACATTGGGGCAATGGACATGAGCATCAATGTCGGCAACTAGCTGGCTGAAAGCTTCTTTATTAGTCAAGAAAGGAAGCACATCAATAAAGTCAATTCCCGGCTTGGGGAAATCAGGAAAATGGTTTATTACGTCAATATAATTCATCAGTGTAACGTATTATTGATTTTGCAAAGATAGCAAAAAAAATCCGATTGGAAGTTTTTTTATCGAAAAAACAAGAAGCTCGGTCCTAAAAAGCAGAGGGGGCCCAAAATGGACCCCCCTGCACCATTATCATGAAAACAATTACACTTACTTCATGTTACTAAGGCCCTCGTTCAGGTAGTTGATAAACTTCTGAACGTCGCGGTCATACTTATAGTTCTCCTTGGTGAGGGTGTTGCCGTCGGCATCGATGATGACATAATAGGGCTGAGCGTTCATGTTGTACATGCTTTTCTCGTAGTAAAGATTGCGTTGGCCCAAAGTCTTCAGCACCTTGCCGCGGTCGTCAGTCACCCATTCCTCCTCGGGCAATTCTATGGTGCGCTCATCAACATAGAGTTCGCACATGACATATTTCTGTGTGAGGATATTCTTCACCTCCTGGTCGGACCAAACGTAGTGTTCCATCTCGCGACAGTTGGCGCAGGTGTGACCGGTGAAATCGATAAAGACTGGCTTGCCCACCTTCTTGGCGTAGGCCTTGGCCTCCTCCAAGTCGTAGAAGCCGTGATAACCGGCGGGGGAATGCAGCTTGTCGGCATACTTGCGGTCGGCCGGGAGGGATTCCACACCCATGGCACTGCCGTCGTAGACCACCGTGGGGGCGTTTTCCTCAATGCTGCGCTCAATGTTGAAATCCTGAGTAGTCATCGGGGGCAGGAAACCGCTGATGGCTTTGAGGGGGGCACCCCACAGGCCAGGAATCATATAGACCACAAAGGCCAAGTCGATGATGGCCAAGAAGAGGCGCACCACGCCGATGTGCTGCAGCTCCTCGTCGCCTTTGAACTTGAGTTTGCCCAACAGATAAAGACCCAACAGGCCAAAGATGACAATCCACAGAGCCAGATAGGTTTCGCGGTCCAGCAGGCCCCAATGGCAATAAAGGTCAGCCATGGAGAGGAATTTCAGACCGAAGGCCAACTCCAAGAAGGCAAAGACCACTTTGACAGTATTAAGCCAGCCACCGGACTTCATATTCTTCAGCACCGAGGGGAACATGGCCAACAGGGTGAACGGCAAGGCAAAGCCGATGCCGAAGCCCAGCATGGTCAGCAGCGACACCATGCGGTTGGTGCTGCTGGTGGTCAGTTCCACCAGTGCAGCTCCCAAGATGGGACCGGTGCAGCTGAAAGAGACCAGCACCGTGGTGAGCGCGATAAAGAAGGGGGCAAAGAAACCGCCCTTGTCGGCCTGCTCGTCGGACTTGTTAATCCACTTCTCGGGCATCTTGATTTCGAAGAGGCCGAAGAAACTGAGCGAGAAGATCAAGAAAATAATGAAGAAGAGCAGGTTGGGCAGCCAGTGCGTACCGATGAAATAGAGCGCCTCTGGGCCGAAAATGAGGGCCAAAATGGCACCCAACACGGCAAACAGGAACACGATGGAGAAACCGAAGAACCAAGCCTGACGACGCGATTTGCGCTTGTCGTCGGTGGAGTTCATAAAGAAATTCACCGTCATGGGAATCATGGGGAAGACACAGGGGGTGAACATCGTCACAATGCCGCCCAACAATGCCCAGAGGAAAATGCCCAACAGCGAACGGTCCTTCTTCTCGGCATCCTTCGGCTCTTCGGCAGCGGCCACGGCAGTCGTGTCAACCGACTGCTCGGCAGCAGCCTGCAGGGCAGCCAGTGAATCCTCAGCTGCCTGAGCCTCCTGCTCGGCAGCGGCCAGGGCGGTCTCGTCAGCCACAGCGGCAGCGCCCTTCACCGAGAAGGAAAAGTCGCGGTCCTCAGGGGCGATGCAGCTCCCGTCGTTGCACAACTGGTAGCCGAAAATGCCGGTCACCTTAAAGTCCTTTTTCGACAGGCGCACAATCTTCTGGCGGAAAGTCACCTTGCCACTAAAGGAGCGCACGATGCAGTTGAACACATCGTCCATCTCCTCGTGAGGCTTGGGCTCGTTCACGCCGCCGATGCGCTTATAGTCGGGCGAATCCTTGAATTCAAAATAGATAGCCAAGGGGCCGTTGGGGTCGGTGCGCTGCGAATAGAGATGCCAGCCGTTGTCCAATTGGGCGGTGAAAACCAGTTCCGACTCGGTCTCGTTAAGGTCTTTGACCGAGTAGGTCCATTTGACGGGGTCCACAATCTGTGCAAAGCTTGCAAAAGCCATGCTCAGAAGGAGGAATAGAATAGAAAGTTTCTTCATCTTGTTATATTCTTTTTGATAATTATTTCAAAGTAAATTTCACATTACGGGTGCCTAACCCAGTTTTCACACGGACGGTATAGGTGCCCTTCCTCATCTTGCTGATATTGATTTTGGTATTGTTACGATACTTGGGCACAGTGCGCACCTTGTCGCCCTTGGCATTGATAAAAACGACCTCGGCCTCGGGGCTGGTCATGGAGATAACCAATGTGCCCTCCTCCAAATTGGGGGTTAGTTTGATGCGTTCTTCGGCGGCATCACCACTCTGGGCATTTCCTTTCTTACCTTTCTTGCCCTGGCTGGCGGCAACAGCAGCAACATTATCTTCTTCGGCAGCCTGATTCTCAGCCAGTAGGGCGGAGTCAGCCTCGGCCTTGGGGTCGGGCATTTGGTAGCCCGAGAGGCAGTAAAGACCCTTCTCGTCGGTACCAATCCAAATGTCGCCCTTACGGTCAATGGTGATGTTCTGGAACATGCACTTGGGCAGTTTGTCGCCAGCGCGGAAAGTATCCCAACGATCCTTGCAGTCGAACACCGCCACGCCCCCGTCGGTGGCCATCCACAGGTGTCCCTCACGGTCTAACACCAAGTCATTGACCTGGTTGCCAGGAATAGGGCTGTTGTCAATATCATATATAGTCCAGTTCTCGCCGTCGAAGCGGGCCAGCCCGTTGAGGGTGCCAATCCACTTCACGTTTTCCTTGTCGATGGCGAGGGAGAGGCATATATTATGCGGGATTTGGCTGTTCTTGGTGGTATAGGAGAGCCAGCGGCGGCCGTCGTAGACACAAAGGCCGTCGTTGGTGCCAATCCACTTACGGTCGCGGTTGTCAATCACCACACAGAGGATGAAGTCCGACAGCAGCTCCGAATCGGAGGCGGTATACTTATTCCAGTTCACCCCGTCGTACTGCACTAGGCCGCTCAGCGTAACGCCAATCCACTTCGACCCGCTGTAGTCCACCGCAATGTCGCGTATATACTTCATATTCAAGCGGCGGGTCTCCTCGGCATGTTCGTACCAGTTGTTGCCGTTGAACTCAATCACGCCGTAGTCGTCGGTGCCAATCCAGAGGGTGTTGCCCTCGGCCACCAGACAGTTGACAAACTGGTCCTTCAGTTTCTCGTTGAAATCGGCAAAATCTGTCCACACCCCGTCACGGAAACGGTTGAGACCCTGGGTGGTGCCCACCCACAGGTTGCCACGGTTGTCGGCAGTGACGGCCAGAATATTCTCGCCGTTGATGTCGGAATTCTTGGGATTATAATAAGTCCACTTCTGTGCCATCGCGCTGACGGACAGGAGCAAAAGGAGCATATGCAGGGCAATTCTTTTCATAAAAGTCATCATGTCTTGTGTTTCTCTTTTTTGGCAGCCGGAAAGAGGATATTGTTCAATATCAAGCGGTAGCCGGGCGAATTGGGGTAGAGCGAAAGGTCAGTTGGCGGGTCGCCCACAAAATGGCGGTAGTCCTCGGGGTCGTGGCCGCCCAGAAAAGTCCAGGTGCCTTTTCCATACTCTCCATGCAGATAGCGCACCTCACCCAAGGCCTTGTTCTCTGCCAGTATCACCGCAGAACTCTTCACGCACTCGCGACGGAAGGCAGTGGTCTGGCCCATAAAGCCGTGGATGATGCGGGTGTGGTTCTGCGTGAGCATGGTGGGCACCCAGTCCCACTTGGCCGAGAACTCAAAGAGGGTGAAAAAGTCGTTCTTCTCGTTCACCTGCTTCATGCGGGTACGGTCATCCACGTCAATGGTGGAAATCTCATACTCATTGGGGTTGGTGCTGATGCGGAAGTCCTTGAAAGCAAAAGTCTTGTTGTAGTCCAGATGGGCCTGGGCATCGGGCTGCATGGGGTCGCCGTCGAACATCACGTCGCAGATGTCCACGTCCTCTGCCGACAATGCCACGTCGTAACTGTCTGGTGCCGAACACATGGCAAAGAGAAAGCCCCCTCCCATGACAAAGTCGCGTATCTTGTGGCAGACGGCCAGTTTGAGCAGACTTACCTTACTGAAACCAAGTTTGTTGGCCATAGCCTCCTGGGCACGCACATCCTCTATGTACCATTGCTGGTTGCGATAGTTGCCCCAAAACTTGCCATACTGACCCGTAAAGTCCTCGTGGTGAAGGTGCAGCCAGTCATAGGTGGGCAGTACCCCGGCCATCACCTCCTCGTCGTACACCACGTCGTAGGGAATCTCGGCATAGGTGAGCACCAGGGTGACGGCATCGTCCCATGGCAGTTTATTCTTGGGCGAGTAGACTGCAATCTTAGGGGCCTTTTGCAGTTTGACGGCATCCATGTTCACTCCTGGGTCGGCTATTTCGGAGAGGATGGCGGACGACTGCCCGTCGGCAATCACCTCGGCGGTCACCCCACGCAGGCGGCACTCACGCTCCAAGGCATCGGCATACTTCATCATAAAGCTGCCGCCACGGTAGTTGAGCAGCCAGGTCACCTCCACGTCGCGCTCCAGGGCCCAGTAGGCCACGCCGTATGCCTTGAGGTGATTTTTCTGCACTTCGTCCATAGGCACCAGCAGATAGCTGGCGCGGACCGGCCCAATAGCCAGCAGAAAGAACAGCATTATGAGCAAATACTTTTTCATGCAACTTATAGTAACGCAACGTATAAATAATTATTGTTTCTAACACTTAATTTTTATCTTCCAACGCTCCGCCGATAACCATACCGACCTAGTTACCAAACAACTATAAGCAGCACACACATACCCGCACCCAGCTGCCCAAAGGCACTCGGAAACTGGTAAAACACCCCAGAAGGCAACCCTGCCCCACCCGCACCTCTCCCACCCTGACGGAACTGGGTTGCGTCGCTTCCTGCTCGCTCCCAGAGCGGAGCTGAAGCGATGAAGAAGCGAAAGAGATTCGTGGCAACAACGTTGCGAAAGCAAACCATCCCCCCGCAGAGGGATGGCTGCAAAAGGAATCACAATGGCATTCCTACGGTCTTAGAATACGGCATAAAAACCATAGAAACAGCCGCTTGAAGAGAAGTCGGCACACGGCCGGGGTGGCGTGGACGGCTGCGTGGCTACTAACGGACCACCAGTTGGCGCACGGCCAGCCCAGCAGGGGTCTGGATGCGGACCATGTAGAGCCCGGCGGCAAGGCCGTCGAGGTCGAGACTGAGGGTGGCGCTACCGCCCTCTTGGTGCATCACCATCTGCCCCAGTGCATTGACCACCCACACATGGCTGATGGCCTCATCGGCCTGCACATACACGCGCGTCTCGGCGGGATTGGGGTAGAGGCGCAGACTACTGCCACTCTCCACTTCGCCAATGGCCAGCGTCTTATTGAGGTAATCGCTCTCAGAGGCGTTGAACACGGCGCAGTTGTTGATGTCGTTGGCATCATAGTTAGAAACCAAGGCCACCAGACGGCAGTTCTTGTAGACATACTCCTCGGGCAGGGTGTAGTCGATGGTGTAGACAAACTCGCGGCTGCTGCCCTCGACGGTGATGGGGTCGCCCCAGATGTCGGTGATGGCAGTGCGCACCGCGCTCATGTGATAGATGTTGCCGCTGCCGTTATAGGCATCGGACTGGTACATGTAGAAGCTGTCCTCCACCACGTAGAGGCTGAGACGGGTGTTCTCGTCGTAGACCTCGTCGCCAAAACGACCACGGACCGCGCCAGAGAGGTGTCGGGTGTCGGCATTGTAGGTCACCTCCACCGGATAAACCTTACAGTATGTTTCCACTGCCCTAGCCTTGCTAAGGAGTGCACGTATATCCGAAGACAATCCTACGTTGCCTACTGGCCCAGGATTGGAGGTGTCGAAACGGGTGCGGTCAATCATCAGGGCGGGGGCATAGGTGCTGCCGCCGAAGAACACGGTGTAGGCCTGCGCTGCGTCGTTGGTGAGGGCATCGGTGCCGAAGCCCGCATGATGCTTAATCCAGATGATGTTGTTCAATCCGCTCACAGCGCTGGCCAGGCGGTCGTTGCCCGCCGGGCAGTACTGGCATTGCCCTGTGGTAAACTGTTCGATGAGCACCTTACGGGTGAAAGTCTGTTTGGCCTCTTGGGCAGTGGACACGAGTGCCAAAAGCAGAAGTGCAAAAGTCAATAATTGTTTTTTCATATTAGCATTATATTGTTATTAAACTATTTATTATAGCAAAACTCAGTGAGTGGGGACTATTTCTCTCTGTGCAAAAATACACTTTATTTTTGGAATGGTGGACATTGTTGAAAAATATTTCTCAAAAAAAAATGCTAAATGTTTTTTTGTTTAAAAAAAAGATTGTATCTTTGCATTTTGAAAAAAAAGAAACAACAATAAAATTTATTCTATTTAATTAATAATCAAAGCCGAAGGGTCTAATGGCTAATAACGAGACAAAAAAACTGGATGAAAAAAATCTTATTAGTTGCTCTGAGTTTGCTGATGTTCTCAGCTTCCTACGCTCAGTTCTCAACCCAACCCGTGTGCCGTGAGGCTATTCCCGCCAAGGGCATGAACACCCTGCCCAACTGGACACCCATCAGCACCACCCACACCCTCACCGACATCAACGGCAACACCATCAACCTTACCGACACTCTGGCTGCTGGCAAAGCCCTTGTCATCGACTACTCTGCCACTTGGTGCTCCTGGTGCTGGGTGATGCATACCAACGGCATCCTTGAAGCCATCAAGAATCAACTGGGCAGCCAAGTGAGCGTCCTCTGGGTTGAAGCTGACGCCTCCACCAGTGCCGACGGCATCTACGGTAACGGCAGCAACACCCAGGGCGACTGGACCGCTGGCGTCAACTATCCCATCGTGGACGATGCTACCGCCAACGACATCATCAACACCACCATCACCGGATTCCCCACCGTGGTGTACATCTCCCCCTCTGGCTACTGGTGCGACGTGTACGGCACCGACTGGGGCTTTGGCCCTTATGATGCCAACGAGGCCGTCAGTGCCATCTCCAACCTGTTGGCCAACAGCCCTGCTCCCAACCAGGCACCTATTGTTGAAATCAGTGGCTTCACCACCGCAATTGTCAACAACCCAGCCACCTTCACCGCCAACATCGTGAGCGTTGATCCCCTCAGCAGTATCACCTGGACCGCCTCCAACGGCACCCCCGCCACCGGCAGCGACAACTCTTTCACCACCACCTGGAGTGCCACTGGCAACGAGACCATCATTGTTTCCGTCACCAACACCACCGGCACCACCTCTGACACCCTCAACGTGAACGTAAGGGAATGGAACTGGGGCAACGAGATGAGCTACAGCGAGAATAGTGCATACGTCAGTGCCATCGGCACCGGCTCCGGCATGACCTGGGGCGTGAGATTCCCCGCCTCCCTCATGGCCAACCGCAACTATCTGGAGAACGTGAAATACTACAGCACCTACGACGGACATGTCACCCTCAAGGTCTATCAGACCGCTCCTAACGGTACTCCCGCCACCAGCGGCCTCCTCTATCAGCGTGTCTATGCCGTCACCGCTGCCAACGATTACATCACCCTGCCCATCTTCGACCAAGTCCAACTCAACACCGCCCAAGACCTCTGGATTGTTATGGAATCCAACGACATCGGATACCCTGCCACTGGTGTTGCATTCTGCGGCGACCCCAACGGCAGCTATGCTTGCCTCAACGGCGTTTGGGACTTAATCTTCAACTTTCAAGCTGGCTTAGACTACACTTGGATGATTAAGGCCACCACCAGCGAGACTGTCCCCGCCATGCAAATTGCCATCGACGGTCCCGCTAATGGTCGTTCTGGCCAAAACCTCACTTTCACCGCTTTCGGTCCTGCCGCAGCCAGCTTTGCTTGGACCTTTGACGGCGGCACCCCTGCCACCGCCACTGGCAACTCTGCCAATGTCTCCTTCGCCGACGGCGGCAACCACACCATTACCCTCACCGCTACCCTCAACGGCGAGACCGCTACCGCTAGCGCCACTGTCAACATCATCGAATGCTCTGTGCAGAGTCTGCCCTTCACCTGCGGCTTTGAGTCTAACGAAAACTATGACTGCTGGACCTTTATCGATGCCGACGGCGACGGCTATGGCTGGGATTTCGAAAACTGGGCTGGCACTAATGCTGTCCGCACTGGTTCTGCAGCTGCTGCTTCCGCATCCTATATTAACAATATCGGAGCCTTATCTCCCGACAACTGGATGATCACTCCCCAACTGCAGATTCCTGCCGAAGGTGCTACTCTCAACTATTATGTGAGAACCTATCAGCAAGAATATCCTGATGACTTCTACGCTGTTCTCGTTTCCACCACCGGCACCAACACCGCTGACTTCACCCACACCATCTATTCTGGCACCGCTGCCCAGGCCAGCTATTACCTCAAGAGCCTTGACCTCTCCGCTTTTGCCGGTCAGAACATCTACATCGCTTTCCGTCATTACAACTGCACCGATGTCTACTGGATGCTGATTGACGACCTTCAGGTTATTGCCGGTCAGCACGCTGGCATCAGCAATGTAGCCGACGCCAATGTGGAGCTCTATCCTAACCCCGTCGCCAATGTCCTGAACATTCAGGCCGAGGGCGTGCAGGAAGTCAGCGTCATCGACGTTAACGGCCGCACCATCATGACCGAAAAGAACGTCAACACCATCAACATGAGTAATCTTGCCAACGGTGTTTACTATGTCCGCGTCATCACCAACAACGGTGTTGCCACTCAGAAAATTGTGAAAAAGTAAATTTGTTTTTTCATATAATTTTTTTTGGGAAGAGTCTGCTCCTCGTGAGCGGGCTCTTTCTTTTTGTCCATACAATAATTCGCCCACAAAGGCGTTATTCCATTAATCAAGAACACTAACACACCCCTATGAACTACGCAGCCACCATAGCACAGCAGCTCAACCTCGGCAACCGACAGGTTGAAAAGACCATAGAACTCCTCGAACAGGGGGCCACAGTGCCCTTCATCGCCCGCTACCGCAAAGAGGCCACCGGCAGCCTCAACGAGGTGCAGATAACTGCCATCCGCGACCTCCTTCTGCGGCTGAAGGAACTGGACAAACGGCGCGAGGCCATCCTGACCTCCATTAGTGACCAGGGCAAACTCACCCCCGAACTGGAGAAGCAAATCCTGGCTGCCAACACCCTTACCGAATTGGAGGACCTATACCTGCCCTTCAAGCCCAAGCGACGCACCCGCGCCACCATGGCAGTGGAACGCGGACTGGAGCCCCTGGCCAACGAGATTCAAAAACAGTATTCCTGCCATCTGGAAGAGATGGCTGCCCGATATGTCAACCCCGACAAAGGGGTCAACAGTATTGACGAGGCGCTGGCCGGTGCCCGCGACATCATTGCCGAACGGGTGAGCGAGAACGCCCAAGCGCGCAACAAGGTGCGCTATCTCTTCCGCCGCAGTGCCATGCTCAGCTCCAAGGTGGTGAAGAACAAAGAGGAAGAGGGCGGCAAATTCGAGTCGTGGTTCGACTGGAAGGAGAACGCCATGCGCGCCCCGTCGCACCGCATCCTTGCCCTATTCCGTGGCGAGGAGGAGGGGGTGTTGCGCGTGCATGTCATGCCCGACGACGACGAACCCGCCTATGAGGCCTTGGAGCGGCAATTTGTCAGCGGCCGCTACGAGTCGTCCGAACAGGTGCGCTTGGCAGTGCACGACGGCTACAAACGTCTCCTAGCCCCATCCATCGAGACGGAGTACTACAATCTGCTGAAGGAGAAAGCCGACAAGGAGGCCATACGTGTCTTTGCCGAGAACCTGCGCCAGCTGCTGCTGGCCCCACCGCTGGGACAGAAACGCATCCTGGCTATCGACCCTGGCTTCCGTACCGGCTGCAAGACCGTCTGCCTCGACGCCCAGGGACAATTGCTGCACAACGAGACCATCTATCCCTTCACCTCCGTGCGCGAAGAGCGTGCCGCCATCGCCAAACTGGAGGCCCTCGTGGAGGCCTTCCACATCGAAGCCATTGCCATCGGCAACGGCACCGCCGGCCGCGAGACCGAAGAGGTGGTCAAACGCTGCCACTTCAAGGGCAAACTGATTGCCGTGATGGTGAGCGAGAACGGAGCCTCGGTCTACAGTGCCTCCGATGTGGCGCGGCGCGAATTTCCCGACTACGATGTCACCGTGCGCGGAGCCGTCAGCATCGGTCGCCGCTTGATGGACCCGCTGAGCGAACTGGTGAAGATTGACCCCAAAAGCATCGGTGTGGGACAGTATCAGCACGACGTGAACCAAAAGATGCTACAGGAGAGCCTGCAGGATGTGGTGGTGAGCTGCGTGAACAGTGTGGGCGTGGAACTCAACACCGCCAGCCGCGAGTTGCTGAGCTACGTCAGCGGCATCGGCCCTGCCCTGGCTGACAAGATTGTGGCCTACCGCAATCAGGAGGGTCCATTTGAGTCGCGCAGCGAGTTGAAGAAGGTGGAACGCCTAGGCGAGAAAGCCTTCGAGCAGTGCGCCGGATTCCTCCGCGTGCGCGAGAGCGACAACCCCCTGGACCGCAGTGCCGTGCACCCAGAGCGTTATGCCCTAGTGGAGCAGATGGCCAAGGATGCCGGTACCACTGTGGAGCAACTGATGGCCGACAAAGAGCTCCGCAAAAAGATAGACATTCAGAAATATGTCACCCCCGACTGTGGCCTGCCCACCCTGCAAGACATCATGAAGGAGCTGGACAAGCCCGGGTTGGACCCCCGCGCCCGTTTTGAAGTCTTCGAATTCGATAAGAACGTCACCCGCATCGAGGACCTTCAGGTGGGCATGGTGCTGCCCGGCATCGTCACCAACATCACCGCCTTTGGTGCCTTTGTGGACGTGGGCGTACATCAGGACGGCCTAGTCCATGTCAGCCAGCTGGCCAACCGCCGTGTGGCCGACCCCAACGAAGTGGTGCACCTCCACCAACACGTGAAAGTGAAAGTGATAGAGGTAGATTTAAGAAGAAGAAGAATCTCGCTCTCAATGAAGGACTGAGAGAAGAAGATTTGATAGAGAGGATAGAGGGGATAGATTTGATAGAGGAAATAGATCTGATAGAGGGGATAGATTTGATAGAGGGAATAGATCTGATAGAGGGGATAGATTTGATAGAAAACAAATTCTATAAAAACTATCCCCTCTATCGCTTCTATCTATTCTATCGCTTCTATCTAATCTATCAAACCTACAGCGCCCATATCACCAGGCCAGAGCAGATGATGATGCCTGTGATAAGCAGGTCTATAAGACAGAAACCCATGATGTCTTTGGCATCCAGTTTGGCGATGGCCAAGGCGGGGATGGCCCAGAAGGGCTGGATGAGGTTGGTCCAGGCATCGCCCCAAGCGATGGCTGTGCCGGTGAGGCCGGGGTCTACGCCGAGGTCGGCTCCAGCGGCAAACATAATGGGAGCCTGGATGGCCCAGTGGCCGCCTCCAGAGGGTACAAACATATTCAGCACCGCAGCACAGATGAAGGTGAGCAGCGGGTAGGTGGTAGGAGTGGAAATGGAGATGCAGGCATTACTGATAACGGTGCCAAAACAGATGCCGCTGGCTCCCACACCGGTGATAATGCCCATGATGCCCGCATAGAAGGGGAACTGGAGTATGATGCCGGAGGCTCCGGTGGCCGCATGGGTGAAGGCGCGCACATAGGCCAAAGGGGTGCCATGCAACAGCACGCCAAGGAAGAGGAAAAGCATGATGACACTACCGAGGTCGAAACTGCCCCCTCGGAAACCCAGATGGATGACCAGATAGGAAAAGCCAATAAGCGCCACAATCCAAGAGAGCAGGCGCGAATGTTCCATGCGCTGGGCTGGAGTGATGCTGGCCTTGTCGGGCTTAGGGGTGGCGACGTTTTCTTCGGCCAGCAGGGCGGGGTCAACCGTGACTACGTCTTTCTTGGGGTGCATGAGGGTGTTGGTGACCACGATGGCAACAATGACGAGGGCCACGATGACAAGGTTGTGAGGTTCAAGGATGGTGTGTGAGATGGGTACAGGACTCGTAAGCACCCCATTGGTGGCCATGGTGAGGGCCTCGCCGGGAGTGGCCATAGTGAGTGGGATGGAACCCGAGAGTCCCGCATGCCAGACCACGAAGCCACTATAGGCCGATGCAATAAGCAGACGATAATCTATGCCACGCAGTCGGCGGGCAATCTCTTTGGCAAAGATGACACCCACAATGAGGCCGAAACCCCAGTTGAGCCAGCAGGCAATGGCTGAGACCGCCGTCACCAAGGCGATGGCTGCGGGCGGGGTCTTGGGAATGGAGGCCAGGGCACTGATGCCGCGCTTGACCGCGGGAGCGGCTGCCAAAGTGGAGCCACAAACAAGGACGAGAGCCATCTGCATGGCAAAGGCCAGAAGGTTCCACACGCCCCCACCCCAGTGTTCGATAACCTCTATAGGGGTTTGTTGGCAGATGGGCATGGCCAGACAGGCAGCCACCAGGGTTAGTATGATGGCAAAGATGAAAGGTTCGGGCAACCAACGCTGCACCAGTTTTACACAGAATTTAATCATGAGCTTGAGTTACTTGGTGGTGGAGAGTAGGTTGATGAACTTGGAGTAGAAATCGCTGTTCTGCATGATGCCGGTGAAGTTCTCGGCTCCGGGGCCAAAGGCAAAGACGGGAACCATGAGGCCTGAATGGCCGCCAGTGGCCCACGAGAGTTGGCTTTGACCGCCGGCTATACTGCCGCCCAGAAGGGAGAGGCCGCCGGTCTCGTGGTCGGCGGTGACAACCACGAGGGTGTGTCCGTCCTGCTTGGCAAAATCGAGCACGGCAGAAAGCATGTCCTCAAAGTCGGCCAACTCAGCCAGCAGGTAGGTGCTGTCGTTGTTGTGACAAGCCCAGTCGATTTGCGAGCCTTCGACCATGAGCGTAAAGCCATTGCGGGAGCGGTTGAGAATTTCGATGGCCTTGAGGGTGCCAAGGGTGAGCATACGACCGCGGTCCATGGCCTTGGGAGGATTGTCGGGATAGAGGAGTCCGCAAATGCGAGAGTTGCTGAGAGCCATGAGGTCCATGGTATTGTAGGCCATGGCATAGCCTCGGGCCCGGAGAGTGTCGAGGGGTGCAAGGCCGTCCTTGCGGTACTCGGGCTTGAAATGGTTGAGGTCGCCACCTATCATAACATCGAAGTCGCACTGAGCCATCTGAAGGCTGATGGAGTCGAAGAGTTTGCGGTTGGTGACATGGGCGTAGGAGGAGGCAGGGGTGGCATCGAGGACACTGCTAGTGACCACAAATCCGGCAGCCTTGCCAAAGAAACGCTTGGCAGTGGTGAGGAAGGAAGGATAGGGGGTGCCGTCGGGACCGAGAGCAATATGGTAGTTTTCAATCTTGTTGCCCGTCATGAGGGCGGAGCCACCGGCGCCAGAATCAGTAGTATAGCGATTATGGGAATAGGTGCGGGAGAAACCCGTATAGGGGAAACGGAGAAAGACACTGTTGTCGGCCTTTTGGGCCACGAGGGAGGTGTAGACCTGGGAGACACCCATGCCGTCGCCCACGACAAAGATGATGTTGCGGACCTGGGGCTGGACGGGTTGGGGCTGAGAGTCCCGGGCCTTGCCCCGCTGAGCAAAAGTGAGCAGGGGAAGGAGGAAAAGAAGAAGGATGATTTTTTTCATGTGTTATTGATGAGGATTGTCTGTTTTTTCTTTTTCGACCGGGAGGATGACGGTGGCCAGAATGCCAATGACAGCGGCCACAGCCAAACCCGAGAGTCCCACCTTGCCAAACTGGATGGCCCCGTTAGGGCAGCCATAGCTGATGCCGACGGCTAAGGTGATGGTAAGGGCGGTGATGATGAGGTTGCGGGAGTTGGTAAGGTCCACATGGTTCTCCACCAGACTGCGGATACCGACGGAAGATATCATGCCATAGAGAATGAGCGACACGCCTCCAATGGTAGCGGTGGGCATGGCATAGACCAAGGCGGCAAACTTGGGTGAGAAGCTGAAGATGACGGCAATGACGGCGGCTATGCGGATGACACGGGGGTCGAAGACACGGGTGAGGTTGAGCACGCCGGTGTTTTCGCCGTAGGTGGTGTTGGCCGGGGCACCAAAGAGTGAAGCCAAAATGGTGGCTGCGCCGTCGCCCATGAGGGTGCGATGGAGACCGGGGTCTTCAATATAGTTGCGACTGGTGGTGGAGCCGATGGCCAAGATGTCGCCGATGTGCTCAATCATGGTGGCAATGGCGATGGGCATGATGGCAATGATGGCGGTGACGAGGAAGCTCCAGTTGCCTTGGCCCAAAGCATAAAGGCCGGTATCGTTCCACTGGAAGGGCAAACCCACCCAGGCGGCATCGTGCAGGGCCTGCACTTTAGCGGGTTCCAACTGGCCGAAGATGGCAGCCACAACATAAGAAACCAGCACGCCCAGCAGAATAGGGATAATCTTTATCATGCCCTTGCCCCAGATGTTGCAGATGACCACGACAAATATGGCAATGAGGGCCACCCACCAATTGGAGAGGATATTGTTGATGGCACTGCCAGCCAAGATTAGGCCGATGGCAATGATGATAGGGCCCGTGACCACAGGGGGGAAAAGTTTCATGACACGGTGGACGCCAAAGGCCTTGATGCAGGCAGCCAAGATAAAGTAGAGCAGACCGGCACAGGCCACGCCCACACAGGCATAGGGGAGCGCCTGGGCCTGGGTCATGCCCATGCCCTCGCCCATGGCCACCACAGTGGCATAGCCGCCCAGAAAGGCAAAACTGGAGCCAAGGAAGGCGGGGACCTTCATCTTGGTGAACCAGTGGAACAGCAGTGTGCCCAGCCCGGCAAAGAGGAGGGTGGCGGAGATGGAAAGGCCAGTGATGGTAGGCACCAGTATGGTGGCGCCAAACATGGCAAACATGTGCTGAAAGCCCAGCACTAGCATTCGGCCACGGCCCAGTTGACGGGCATCGTAAACCGCTTGGTTGGTGGTGATTGTATCCATGATTATTGTTATTATTGGTGTTTATGGGCTATCATTTAGACTAATTAGGCCCATGGGCCTAATTAGGTGCGTTATTTAGTGCCGAAGATGCGGTCGCCAGCATCGCCCAGTCCCGGAAGGATATAGCAGTCGGGGTTGAGTTTTTCGTCCAGGGAGGCGGTGTAGATGTCCACCTCGGGGAACTCGGACTGGACGCGCTTTACCCCCTCGGGGGCAGCCACGAGGCACATCATGCGGATGTTGGAGTAGCCGTCGGCTTTCAGTCGGCGGATGGCGTCGCAGGCACTGCCGCCGGTGGCCAGCATGGGGTCGGTGAGGATGACCATTCGGTCTTTGCCCTCGGGCATTTTATAGTAGTAGAAAACAGGCTCGTGGGTCTTCTCGTCGCGGTACATGCCGATGTGGCCGACCTTGGCGGCGGGGATGAGGGTGAGGAGGCCGTCCACCATGCCCAAACCGGCACGGAGGATGGGAACCACGACCACTTTCTTGCCTGCGATCTCGTGAGCCACCATGGTCTGCATGGGAGTCTCTATCTGTACTGTCATCAAGGGAAAATCGCGAGTGACCTCATAACCCATGAGCATGCCTATCTCTTTCAACAATTCGCGGAACTCGCGAGTGCCAGTTTCTTTCTTACGCATAATGGTCAGTTTGTGCTGGACCATTGGATGATTGATAATGTGTAAAGCCATATTATTGTTTTTTATATTGTTATCTTTAATTACTATGCAATGTAACCATCTATTTTATGCTTTGCAAAGATACTAACAATCTGTCTTTTTGCAAAATATTTAACAAAATATTTTTCAACACGATGTTCATAATGGGCAGCAAAAACACGCTCTAATGAAGAGCACGCTTGCCGACCTGATATAATCAGACTAGCGGGTACTGAGCAAAGGCAGCAGCTCCTTCTCAAAAAGGTCGCGACGGATGAGGCGGTAGTGGGGGGCGTAGCACTGATTGAAGCGCAGGCTGTGGTGGACGGCCTTGCCGCCGTTGTTAACATGGGTGTGGAGAGCGGCAGCCTCGGCCGTGTAATTCTTGGGGCGGGGTGTGATGTGGGAAGCCTTTACGGCAATGCGCTCCCAGGTGCCTTTCCATTCGTAGGCCGGCATTGGGTGCTGGAGCTGGGCACTCTGCATCGAAAGGCTGACGAATTGGCCTAGGTCGACCCGACCGTCTTGAACGACACGCAGATTGACCCGCACAAAGTTGCCCTCAATGCCGGTGTATTCATAGTCGGGGAAAGCCCGGTTGGCTGGGTCCATCAGGCTGATTTCGTCTAGGATATATTGGGCATAGGAGGCCGAATCCTGAATGAGGTGCCCGGGGCCGTAAACATCTTGGAAACAAGACTTATAGATGTCTTGCAAGTGGGCCTGCGGATAGGACCGCATGTACTCGGTGAGGACACGGGTGGCACGGTCGGGGACTTCGAATGAGCCTTGGTCTATCTGGCGGAGGACATTCTGTGCCCGCTGCAGGAGGGTGCCGTAAGCGGTGGTCTGTGACTGGACATTGAGATGAGTGTACATGGCCCATGCCTTCTCGAAATCGGCCAAGTCGCTGTAGAATGCTTTTTCATCAAAGGGGGTGTGGTTCTGCACTGCAAGGTCCAGCCGGTCAAAAAAGAGCCTCCAACGACGTAGGTAATAAAGTTGGAGCAACCCGCCCCACATGCGGTTGCCATAGTCGTTGAGCACAGGGCCGCCCCAGATGGTGGGAAGGACTCGGGCCTGAGTTTCAAAATAGTCCTGCTCTTCCAGATTGGTACCCCACTGGCGGGCTGCGGCAATCCACGAATAGAGCGAACTGGGCTCTAGGTCGAGCAACATATCGTTGGCCGCGAGGATAAGGTTTTCGGCTATAGTGCGATAGCGGTTCATATCCTGCAAGTTTCCAGCCAGATAGGCATCAGTATAGGCATCGCGCACCTCCATAAATTGGTTGCCCAGCCACTGAGAGAGCAGGATGGCCACGTCATAGCGGTAGCTTTGGCGTGCCGAGGGGGCCTTGAGCATCAGGCGGATGGCTCGGAGGAGGGTGCCGTTGTCGTAGGAATAGTAGGGCTTAGTGTAGTAAGTGCCGTGACCCGAGAGGGAAGGGCGGGCAACCATCTGCGTGCCAAGGCCATAGTAGGACCAATCCTTATAGACCGAGTCGGCTAGCAGCTGCCATGCCTCACGCTGATAAGGGTTGGGCTTGCCGTAGCGCAGGTCTGCCCATCGCTGGACGAAATCCCTTACCCTTTCAATGTCAATAGAAAGGTGCCAAGGGTGTTCCAAAAGGAGTTCGAAGACTTGTGGGCTACAGTCGAAGCCTTCCAACGTAGAGCCCACGCCCACCATGTTGCCGCCTTGGTCGATGAAGGCGTGGCTGAGTTTGTCGTCAAGAGCGTGAAGGTCGCCCACCAACATGGTGTTGCCGCCGAAATTGCCCAAGTAGCACCAGATGAAAGGCTGGCCATAGAAGCCTTCGGTCTGGCGCCACACCTCTGTCTTCTCACAGAAATAGTCCAGCAGCACCATCCGACCCTGGGGCACGGCGGTGAGGTAGGCCTTCAGCCGCTCAGGGGTCCACTGTTTTTGCTTATAGTAGAAGACCCAGGACATCTGCAGCCAGCGGGCGGCAGAGTCTACTTGCAGGAGTGAGGCATAGATATTGCTAGAAACAGCGGCCAGATAGTCAGGCTCCCAGCTAGGCGGGTCCATCTCGTTGAATGGGTCGATGCCATAGATATGGTTGGTGCCGTAGAGGGCAGTCTGTTTTTCCAGATATTTGCGCTGGATGACGGCGAAAAGGCTGTCGGTAGAGTTCATGAAATAGGTGGGCGCAAAGCCGCACCACCCGTTCAGTTGTTGAATGTCGGCCTGTGGATTACGCTCGGCGATCTGGCGCGGCACATGACCCGCGAAAGCAGGCAAGACTGGCACCATATTCAACTCTCGCTCGCGAGCCAAAATTTTCTTTTGCAATTCTTTCTGCCCATCTATCCAGCTTTGGGGCAAGGGGCCACCAAAGCCGTCGAGATTGGCCATGCGGTGCCAAGGCAAATGGGCCGGGCCACTGAAATAGGAGCGTATTTCGCTATCGGTCATGCCCATCTCGCGCCACACCTCCTGCCACACGGCCTCTTGCCCGGTGAGGGCCAGCGGCATGTTCACCCCGTTGAGGGCCATCCAGTCGATAAAGCGTTCCCATTGCTCCCACTGCCACCAGACCATGGTGTAGCCGTAAGTGCAGTAGTTGAGGAAGAAACGGGTTGACATCTGGCACTGGTGCGAGACTTTGTTCGCCACCCGAGGGAAGGAGTCGGGGAGTTCCACCGGCTGGCTGGCATACCAAGAGACATGGGTGTGGGCATACTTCTTGAGGTAGTAGTTGAGTCCCATGGCCATAGAGTTGTCATTATTAGCCGTGA
Source organism: Bacteroidales bacterium UBA3816 (assembly GCA_002368955.1). GTDB lineage: Bacteria > Bacteroidota > Bacteroidia > Bacteroidales > P3 > Colimorpha. The sequence goes on along the minus strand of DFDY01000058.1, from coordinate 1,175 downwards.
TGCAGACCTTGTCATTCACCTGTTCCAAAATGAAGTAGTCGGCGGCAGCAGCTTTCTGCACGAAAACAAAATGTGAAGCCTTGTCGCCTAGCAAGCGCCTGGCCAGCCCCTGGGCTGCCTGCTGCGCAAAGGCGGCAGTGCCACAGAGAAGTGAGATTGTTATGAGAAGGAGTATTTTTTTCATTTCTTATAAATTACAATGAGCAAGGGAAAACAACTATAAAAAGTTTCACTATGCGGTTTTCTGGTTGGCAGAAGTCCGTTTTACCACCCGCACGCTGACCTCGTAGAGCAGATAGATCGGCAGAGCCACCACACTCATGGTGATGGCATCGCCCGTGGGCGTAATCACGGCTGCAAGGATGACAATGACAACGATGGCGTGCTTGCGATAACGGGTCATAAATTCGGCCTTGAGGACACCCACCTTGGCCAACAGCCAGCACAGCACGGGCAATTCAAACACAATGCCCATCACCAGACAGAGCATCAGCAACATGCTGATATAGGAGGTGAGGGCAATCTGGTTGGGCACGTCGGAACTGACCTGATAGGTGCCTAGGAAACGGAATGTGAGCGGAAAGATGATGAAATAGTTGAGAGCCACACCCATCAGAAACATCACGTAGCCACTGCCCACGGCGCGGACGGCATACTTGCGCTCATGGGTATAAAGGCCCGGTGCGACAAAATGAAAAAGGAGGTACAACACATAGGGCGACACTATCAGCAATCCCATCCAAAGGGCCACCCGCATATGCACCAGAAACTGTTGTGCCAGTTCGGGATTGAAGAGGTCGATATGGAAGTCGCTGCTCACCCCTGTCAAACTGGTGAACAGGCGGTAGGTGACGAAAGTGCTTTTGCTGGGAGCCATCACAATGGCGAAAAGCCACTCCTTGCAGCAGAAGGCAGCCACAGCGCATATCACCACCGCCGCCAACGCTTTGAGCAGACAGGAGCGCAACTCGTCAAGATGTTCCCAGAAATCCACCTTGGGCAAGTGTTAGTGGTCAAACCTCTGGCTGCGAGCCGTCCTGCTTGGATTCGGTGGGCTTGGAGGTATTGTTGTTGGAGGAATTGGCGGCATCCTCAATGCCGTTCATTCCATCCTTGAAGCTCTTCACGCCTTTGCCCACTCCTTTCATCAGTTCTGGAATCTTCTTGCCACCAAA
>DFDY01000060.1 GCA_002368955.1 Bacteroidales bacterium UBA3816 | reverse complement strand
GAACTGGTCGCTATTAGAAGAATCTGGTTTTTCCTTTCTTCCAACGGAAGAGATTGCAATATCGAGGAAAAAGACAGAACCATCCTTTACCTAACCGAAGACCCTAAACTCGCTCCAGAAGAAAAAGAAATACTAAATAACTTCTGGAATGACAACTACTGGAGCCTGCTTGAAGATTACAGATATTTTAACAATAGGGAGAGATTCTACATGGAGGAAAACGGTGAGAATTAAAACCACAGAAATAATTGCACAGAGGCTATGCTCCATCCTACTATAAAACAATATATCGATGCCCTGCGGCTGGCCGAGGACAACTTCGACCAGCTGGCCAATTTTCGGCTGGTCACTGAGGCCGATGGCAGCCCGGTGATGAGCAGTGGCAACTTCGCCGTGGTTTTCAAGATGCAGGACACTCGCGACGGCTCTTTCCATGCCCTCAAATGCTTTTTGAAAGACCAACCCGGGCGTGCCGAGGCCTACCGCCTCATCGCCGACGAGATCGAGCAGGTCACTTCTTCCTATCTTGCACACATCCGTTTTTTGGAGCGCGAACTCTTTGTAGACACAGGCAACGGCGGTGCCGAATATCCCGTGCTGGTCATGGACTGGGTGGAAGGTATCACCCTCGACAATTATCTCCGCGCCCATCTCTCCAACCCCTACGCTCTCCACCTCCTGGCCTATCAGTTTGGCCGTCTTGCAGCGTGGCTCCTCACCCAGCCCTTCGCCCATGGCGACCTCAAGCCGGACAACATTCTCGTCCGTCCCGATGGCACGCTGGTGTTAGTGGACTACGATGGCATGTTCGTCCCCGCCATGCAAGGGCAGCTGGCTCCCGAGATGGGCAGCCCCGACTTCCGCCATCCCGACCGCACCGATGCTGACTTCTCCGAGCATATCGACGACTTCGCCCTGGCCTCCATCCTCCTCTCGCTCCGTGCCGTGGCCCACTGCCCCGACTACCTCAACCGCTACGGGGCTGCCGACCGCCTGCTCCTCTCCGAGGCCGACTATCGCAGCCCGGAGCGTTGCACCTTCCTCCGCGATGAGTTCCCCTCCACCTCTGCCGAGCTCGACCGCGTATATGCCCTCTTCCTCCTCGCCCTGCGGCAGAAAACCCTCGCCCAAGTCTCCTTCCGCCTCTTCAACCTCACTAAACCCGCCGCCCCACCCACTCCAGTTGTTGTCAACACAGCTGATGCCACTAAAGAGGAGATAGCCAATGGCATCAAAGACGAGTACGGAGTGGTCTACAGCCCCGACGGCACAGAGTTGTTGGAATGTGCTAATAGAAATCTTGTATCTTATCAGGTAAAAGAGGGCTGCAAGGTGATACGCGGCAGTGCTTTTTATAATGATATTCTTTTTTCTCCTAGTAATCTCACTGCCATCACCCTGCCCGCCAGCCTGACGCATATTGGGGACAGAGCTTTTATGTGTTGTGAGTATCTCACCGTCATCGCCCTGCCTGCCGGCCTGACGCATATCGGGGACAGTGCTTTTGATGGTTGTCTGAATCTCACCGCCATCACCCTGCCCGCCAGCCTGTCGCATATCGGGGATTGTGCTTTTGAGTTATGTATGAATCTCTACGCTATCACCTTGCCTGCCTGCCTGACACATATTGGGGACAGTGCTTTTTCGTGGACAGGTATTCGGTCAGTTGTAAACCATTCTCCGCACTTCTCATTCCGAGATGGATGTTTAATGGATGCGCAGGGCAAGCTGTTGATTGCATTCTTGTCGGATAAGGCGGTGGTTACCCTGCCCGCCAGCCTGACGCATATCGGGAACAGAGCTTTTGAGGGGTGTAAGAATCTCACCGCCGTCACCCTGCCCGGCGGCCTGACGCATATCGGTGACATGGCTTTTTTGGGATGTAAGAAACTCACCGCCATCACCCTGCCCGACGGCCTGACGCATATCGGTGACGGTGCTTTTTATGAATGTAATAATCTCACCGTCATCACCCTGCCCGTCGGCCTGACTCATATCGGGGGCAAGGCTTTTTATGGGTGTAAGAATCTCACCGCCATCACCCTGCCCGCCAGCCTGACGCATATCGGAGACTGGGCTTTTGAGAGGTGTAAGAATCTCACCGATATCCATATCCCCCAAGGGATGACGGAACATTTCAAGGCTTTGTTGCCTCCCGACTTGCATTCAAAACTAAAAGAACCATATGAAGACCTTCCATTCTGATTGTACCATGATACAGATAGACTCCCGCAGAAAGAAACCCGAGACCCTGCTGCGTCAGCACCCGGGGGCATTGCTGATAGATGTCACCAGCCACGCCACTGACGAATGGCAGCGGCTCAGCCCTTTCTTCCCCCACTATGGCATCCCCGTGCCTTTCAGTCCCGGCGTCACCTCCGCCTGTGTGGAGGGAGTGTGGCAAGGTCTGAAGGTCTTCGAGCATGAGGACATTGACCTATCCTGTTTCGCCAACGACACCATGCACGGCCTCAAACGTACCTTGGACACACATGACCGCTGTCTCGGCCACCGCAAAGGGGTGCAAGGCACCCAGCTGTTAGACTATGTGGAGGCTCGCAAGCAGATATTTATTCCCACTTACGGCTGGATGTTGCAACACAAGGCTGCTGCTCTCATAGAGCGTCTGCGGCAGCTGAGCGCAACGCAAACCGTGGTGCTGCTAGATTTCGACACTAACCCTGACATTGAGTACACCACCAGTTCTCTGTCCCACGCCTCGCTGGTGAAGGCCTACATCGAAGGCCTCTATCCCTACGGCACCACAACTCCTAAGACAGCACAACAACTAACCCTCTTTTAAATCCCTATGAACAAGAAAGCAAGTTGGAACGATTGCCAAACTATCCTTGCCCAGCATGGCATCAAGAAACTCTACCATTTCACTGACCGCGACAATCTGGAGTCCATCATCCGCAGTGGTGGCCTCTATTCGTGGTACGGCTGCGAGCAGCGCGGCATCAAAATAGCCAAGCCTGGGGGCTCAGACCTCTCACGGCAACTGGACAAGAACAACGGCTTGCAGGATTATGTGCGCCTCAGCTTTACGCGAGACCATCCTATGATGTATTTAGCCATGCAGGAAGGGCGTATCAGCAATCCCGTTATCCTTGAAATTGACATCGAAGCCATAGGATGGGTAGGAACTCTATATAGCGACCGCAATGCCACTCGCAACGATGCTCGGCGCGGTGACACATTGGCAGATTTCAGTCTCATCCATTTCAATTCGGTCACCGCTCGCAATCACTTTGACCTTGACGAGGAGGAGCAACCATTTTTCCAAGCCGAAGTGATGGTAAAAAGTTTCCTGCCCTTGCAATACATCACCAACATCCAGAGTTTTGGCATACCCGTAAACCAACAACTGCAAGCCAAGCAGCCCTACACGGCACAAATCACCCGCAACACCCCAACGGCCTTTATCTTCCTTGTCGACCAGTCGGTCTCCATGAAGCGCGAAACCCTCTTCAACGGCACCCGCATGACCCTTGCCGACGCAGTGGCCCAAATAGTGAACAACCAGATACAGGAATTGGTGTACCGCTGCATTAAGACAAACGAGGTGCGCCACTATTTTGACATTGCCGTGGTGGGCTATGGCGAAAGGGTGGTGAGCGGTTGGCAAGGAGCACTAACAGGGCGGGACTTTGTGTCGCCCGAAGAGTTGCAGAACAATCCGTATAAACGCATCACTGTAAAGGAGGAGACCCGCACCCGCAAAGGTGTCACCACCAAGGAGGTGGAGCGCGTGCAGTGGGTGGAACCCGTTTGCAACCAAAGCTGGACACGCCTGCACATGGCTTTCGACTATGTGCGCCATCTGCTGGAAGAGTGGCTGATGGACCACGCCGGCCAAGAATGCTATCCACCCACCGTCATCCACATCACCGATGGGGAATTCAACGGAACCACGCGCGAGAGCCTAGTGCAACAGGCCAACGAAATCAAGTCGATGTTCACGCCCGACGGCAACGTGCTGCTATGGAACATACACATCATTCCGACCCACGACCATGTGACGGCCTTCCTGCCCACCAGCAAGAACGAGGTGTACAACAGCTATTCGGCATTGCTCTATGACCTTTCGAGTCTTCTGCCAACGCGCTACAACGCAGACATAGCCAAACTGAAACAGACCGACGGCGCCACACGCCACGTGGCAATGGCAGAGAACACCGACCTGACCACCTTGGTGCAGCTGATGGACATCGGCACCCCCACCAATATCAATCAAAACGTATGAAACCCAAGGCACTCTCTGTAGCCAAATTTGGCGAGACGATAAACGAGGATGCTGCCACTGCCCGTCCGGGACTCCTAGCCGTGTCAGACGGTGCGGGTGGAGGGGGTCTTTTTGCTGACGAGTGGTCGAGATACATGGTGTCAAAGCTACCCGACAGTCCGGTCACCACATTCGGTCAACTGGACGGCTGGCTAGACGGCATCTGGGAATTGTTCTATACCACCCATGAGCAGAAAGCACGGCAACTCAGTCCTATGCACTTGAGCAAGTTCTACGACGAAGGTTCCTTTGCCACACTAGCCGCCATTTGGCTCTCGGACACAGGCAAGAGCAGCTGGATGGCCTATGGCGACAGCGTGGTATTTTGCTATAGTCGCGCGACAGGATTGTTGCAACACAGTTTTAGTCGACTGGCCGACTTCAACCGGGCTCCTTATCTTGTCAGTTGCAAGGATGCGATTGACGAGAAAGGTTTCAGCTCGGGAATATTTGACACCGACGATGAGAGTATCCTATTTGTGACTAGCGATGCGCTGGCACATTATGTACTTATGATGTACGAGGTGTCGCGAAGGGATGAGTACGCCGAAGAACTGCAAGAGGCCATTGGACGACAATCCAAGTGCAGCAACTATGTGCGTGCGGCACTGACTCTGCCATGCTTTGACTTTGGGAGCACAGTGGTGGAGAAACTAATGCGCTGCCGCAGCAGTTATAACCTTCAGACCCATTTGCGTTCGCGATATGATATGGGGCTGTTGGCATTGGACGATTATTCGGTTGCCATGGCCCAAAGCAATGCACTGGACTGAGGAGCCTGGCTATAGATAGATTGCAGAAATATAGGACTCATCGCGGAGAGTAGTAGTTGTAAATATAGGACAACAACAATAAGGATGACTACTCAGACTCTTAGTTTTCGTTCCTTGGGCACTTAATCATAACAATCCCATACTATACGACGGGCACAATGTAGGCATGATGAAATTGTTGGGCTCTCGCGACCATTAGATATTTAGTACTGTAGCGTGTCTTCGACACGTCATGACAAAGGTAGTGCCATACCCCACACGGCACTTCGTTTCGTGTGGGACTAATCGGATTACGTGCCTTCGGCACGACAATAAACGTTAATTTGACCAGAAATAAGTACAATTCACAACATATCAATTATTTATAACAATCATACATATTTGAAGACAAAAAGGACTAAAATTTGAGATAAAAAGGGGAAATTAATCACTGAAAAAACAACTTTAGAAGTGGATTAAAAGCAAAGAAATGAATACATAACATTCATATTTCAAGTGATTTAAATAATAAATTAGAAAAAAGTAGACAGAAAAGTTTGTCAATTGGAAAAAAAGTCGTATCTTTGCACTCGATTTCAAAAGGGAAATCTCCTAAACAAGCCGCATT
>DFDY01000186.1 GCA_002368955.1 Bacteroidales bacterium UBA3816 | reverse complement strand
GGGTCCACCTCGTCCATGCTCTTCTTCTTCTCCTGCTTGGGGGCGGCGTAGTATATGATGTCCTGGTAGTCCACCTTGTCATACTTCAGGTGCCCCCAGGCGGGTTCCTCCATGGTCTGCCATTTGCGGAACGCCTTCAGGCGGAACTCCAGCAGCCACTCGGGCTCATTCTTTTTTTTCGAAATGAGGCGGATAACATCCTCGTTCAGGCCTTTACCGATCGTGTCGGTGTCGATGTCGGTGACGAAGCCCCATTTATACTCCTCGTTGGTAACTTCTTGAATTATATTGTTGTTATCTTCTGCCATGGCAATTATAATCTCAATAATATAGCTTGCAAAAATACGAAAAAAAAATAGAATAAAGAGAGTCCGATGAGATAAACCGCCCCAAAGGGCCCAACCAGTCAAGCAAAAGGCCGACCCACGAATCGGGGCCGGCCTTTGAAAATGAAGACGGTACTACAAACCTCGAAGGGGGGGGCATTCTGTCACCAATCAATCCTTAGGGCAGCTGACGGACGAAGGCTTCGAGATAGTGGCGGTCGCAGGCATCGAAGGTGGCTAGGTGCTGGCTGTCGATGTCGAGGACGGCGACGACCTGGTTGCCGTTATGGACGGGGACCACAATCTCGCTGCGGGAGGCGGCACTACAGGCTATGTGGCCGGGGAAGGCTTCGACGTCGGGGACCAGCAGGGTGCGGTTTTCTTTCCACGCGGTGCCGCAGACACCTTTGCCATAGCCTATGTGCATACAGGCCACAGGGCCTTGGAAGGGCCCCAGAAGCAACTCCTCCCCTACCACGCGGTAAAACCCTGTCCACCAGAAGTGGAAGGTCTCGTAGATGAGTGCGGCGGCGTTGGCCATGAGGGCCAGGGTGTCGGTCTCGCCGTCGGCCATGGCGGCAAACTGCTTGAGCAACAGTTCATACTGCTGTACCTTCTGCTGTGTGCGGGTGTCCTTGTTGTTGCGCGCGTACTCGAAAAGGGCCACGGGTAGGTGGCAGTAGCCGTCGGGATTCTTAGCCAGATAGTCCTGGTGATACTCTTCGGCAGGATAGAAATTCCGCAAAGGCAGGACCTCCACACAGAGGGGGAGGCCATACTTCTTGGCCTCTTCGGACATGGCGTAGTTGATGAAGGGGAGGTCGTCGGGGTCGACATAATAGATGCCGGTGCGGTAGCGGGTGCCGCGGTCTTCACCCTGCTGGTTGAGGCTGGTGGGGTCGACGGCCTTGAAATACATCTGCAGCAGAAAGGAGAGGCCGACCCGAAGGGGGTCGTACTGGATGCGGACGGTTTCGGCATGGCCGGTGGTGTCGGTGTAGACCTCCTGATAGGTGGGGTTGTCGGTGTGGCCGTTGGCAAAGCCCACCTGGGTGAGGGTGACACCGTCAATCTGTTTGAAGAAATGCTCGGCGCCCCAAAAGCAGCCAGCAGCAAGATAGATTTCCTTTTGCATATTATGTGTATTGATAAGTGTATAAACTATTGACTGTGTTTGGCCCACCACTCGTGAACATTGAAACAAGGACATTCCTTTTCGGAATAGTCGTTATGGCCGTGCAGGGCCGCTTGGGGGAAGATGCTCTGGAGTATGGTGATGAGGGCTATCAACGAACGCTCCTGGGCCCGGTTGAGCGTGTTGGCGGGCCGCCCACGCCTGTCTAGCCCACCCACATAGCAGATGCCGATACTGCGCTGGTTGTGTCCATAGGCATGAGCCCCCACAATATCGAGGGGCCTCCCCACATGGATGGTGCCATCGATATAGATCACATAGTGATAGCCAATGTCGTCGAAACCTCTTTGCAGGTGCCAACGGCGTATCTCCTCGACCGTATGGTGGCGTTTTTTGCGTGTGGCAGTACAGTGGATGATTATATCGTCAATCTCTCTCATGCTCAAACAATAAGGCTAAATAATATTGGTGACAAAACCCATAACGAAACCCAGTAGCACGCCGAACCAAACCAAGGCCTTCAGCTCCTTGTCCATCAGCTGCAACAGAAGGGTTTCGGTTTGGCGCATATCCATAGAGTTGATCTTATCCTCGACAATCTTCTGTATATTCATAGCCTCCAATGCTTTGGGAAGATTGGTCTCCACCAGGGTGCGATAGGCTTTGAGAACGGTATTCTTCAGTTGGGCGAACAGTTCTTCTTTGCCTTGGCACAGCTCCTTGACGGGTGCGGAGAGCAGCCTGTCGGCCTCGGTGGAAACGAGGTCGCCCATCAGCTGGCCGGCATTGTTTTGCAGCATCTGGTTGATGTTCGATGCCAGCATGGTTTCCACAGAGCCGCGCATGAGTTCGAGCACGCCGGCCCCGAGGCGGCCGAGTAGGTTTTCGCGCATCTTATTCATCACCTGTTCCACTACCAACGAAGAGACCTTCTGCCCCAGAGTGGGGTCGGTCAGTTTGGCAGAAATGGCACTCACCACGTCGTCCTCAACTTGCGAGACCACTCGGGCATACTCCTCCGGTTGCAGATGGGCAAGCAAGAGCTGCTGCAAGGTCTCCTCGTGGTGCTGGATGCGGCTGATAAGGCCGTCGATGGCAGATGAAACCTTTTGGTTCATGTCGTCGGAGAGTAGCTGATTGGCAAGACTCTCCCTATTGAGCAGCTGCTCGCTAACGGTGGCACCGATGGCTTTGGCAATGTTGCCTTTCTCTTTGGGGATGATGCCCGGGGTGAGGGGGATTTTGACCCGTCCGATATAATGCGCCTCATAGGGCCGAAAGAGCATGGTGATGGCCAGCCGGTTGGTGATGCCACCAATGACTGCACCTACCGCGGGTCCTATCAGAAAGGAGATGAGGGACATAGCTGTTTGTTTTTGTTAAGTGATAAGGTCGATATGCTTTTATTTTTTCTTGTAATGAGGATGATAGGTACTGATGGTGTCGCGCAGATACTGGCGGGAGAGGTGGGTGTATATCTCGGTGGTGGAGAGGCTTTCGTGACCCAACATCTCCTGCACGGCACGGAGGTCGGCACCGTTCTGCACCAGCTCGGTGGCAAAACTATGCCGAAGGCTGTGAGGGGAGACATTCTTGTGGAGGCCGGCCATTTCCACGGCCTCCTTGATAAACTGGAAAACGGCCACACGGGTGAGATGGTGGCCCCGGAGATTGAGGAAGACATACTTCTCCTCGCCTGGCTGGGGCGTCAGCTGGCTGCGGATGGTGAGCAGATAGTTCTCCAAGAGGCTGAGGGCGCGGGGGTTGATAGGCACCCAGCGTTCCTTGTTGCCTTTGCCAAAGACCTGCAGCATCTCCTCTTCGGGATAGATGTTGGAGAGTTTGAGATTGCAGAGTTCGGAGACCCGTAGGCCGCAGCCGTAAAGTACCTCGACAATCACATAGTTGCGGGCAGGGCCGGGTTTGCTGCGGTCGAAGGTTGCCTGCAGCTTTTCGATATCCTCATCGCTGAGGACATCGGGCAGGTGCTTGGGGCGCATGGGCATCTCGATGAGTTCGGCCGGACTGCTCTTGAGCACATCCTCTATCACCAACATTTTATAGAAAGTGCGCAGCCCCGAAATGATACGGCACTGGGTGGTGGCGGCAATGTCTACCTCTCCCAGTTGCTTGAGCAGTCCGCGCAGATGCTCCACCGTGACATCCTGTGGCTCCACGCCCAGCGGCTCGACATAGCGGCGCAGATGCGACACATCGCGAAGATAGGCCTGCACCGAGTTGTCGGCCAGATTGCGCTCTAGACGCAAATAGGCTTCGAAATCACGTATATGTCGGTCCCAGTCCACGGCAGTTACTTTTTCTTTTTCGGTGTCAGCGTCTCGCCATCGGTCACCACCCACCAAACAAAGTCCCAAAGGGTTTCGTCCATCTCTTTCAGGTATCTGGGGTTCAGGTCTTCGCGCTTGGCATCCAGGTTGATGCGGCCATACTTGGACATACGCCCCTGCACGACCGAAGCCTGACGGCTGAGATAGGGGCCTGGGCGGCCGGGATTCATCTTGAGCGGCGATGGCAGGCAGACGGCCAGCAAGGCGGCCTCGCGGCGAGTGAGGTGCTCGGCAGAGTGGTGGAAATAATGCTGGGCCGCAGCCTCGCAGCCATAGATGCCGTCGCCAAACTCAATGACATTGAGATAACATTCCATGATGCGTTTCTTGCTCCAGATTTTTTCGATGAGGGTAGTATAGTAGGCCTCCACGGCCTTGCGGGCCAGGCTGTGCTTATGCGGGAGGAAACAGTTTTTGGCCGTCTGCATGCTGATGGTGCTACCTCCGCGGTGGCGACGGCCTTTCTTGCCCTCGATGTATGACATCTTCAACTGTTTGACATCAAAGCCATGATGATACAGGTAGAGACCGTCTTCGGAAACCACCACCGCATTGACCAGATTCTGCGATATTTTGTCCAGCCGGACGTAGTCGCGTTCGAAGCGCACCGCCCGGTCGGGGTCTTTGACCTGCTCGAAGAAACGGGTGACCATGAGGGGGGTGATGGGCGGATTGAAGACAGCACAAAAGAGTACTTGGAAGATTGAAAAGCCAAACAAGGCCAGCACTGTTACCCAGACAAAGCGCCAAATCTTGCCGCCGAAAGAAAGCTGCTTCCAGCGTTTGAAAAGTCTAGTCTTTTTGTTTACTTTTTTACGTTTTTTCGACATTAGTCTTTCTCGTTAATTCTTTAATTCTATTAAGCATAACCCATTTAACAAAAAACAGCAGACCCCTGTTACACTTCTCCACCTTTTGTATATCTAGGTCCTCCCACCGGGCATTCCAGGCGATGGGGGTATAGTCCTGATATTTTTGTTTAATCACCGATGCCAGATGGTCATAACGTGGGTTTCGCTTATGGGGATTGGCCGTCCGAGGCCAGGGCAGCGTGGCTATCAGCAAGGAGGCCTCCATGTCGGTAAGACGATTGGCAGAATGGCCGAAGTAGTGCCGGCTGGCGGCCTCGCAGCCATAGATGCCGTCGCCAAACTCTATGATGTTAAGGTAACACTCCATGATGCGTTTCTTACCCCACAGCAATTCTATCAGCAACACATAATAGGCCTCCACTACTTTACGCAGCAACGTGCGACTATGCGGGAGGAAGCAATTTTTGGCCGTTTGCTGAGAAATGGTGCTGCCGCCACGCAAGGTGGAGGATTTCTTGTTATGATTATACGCATAATAGAGACTGTCGAACATGAAGCCCCGGCAATAGTAAAAAAGCCCCCAATTTTCGACTATATCGGCCATGCCTATCAGGTTGGGCGAAATTTCCTCTATGGGTACCAAAAATCTGCTGAAACGGACCCGCCGCTGGGGATTTCTCAGCCACTGAAAACAGCGATGGAGCATCAGCGGAGTAACGACAGGGTTGAAAAACTTGCAAAAAACCACCTGCATCAGGGACCACGACCACAAACCCAAAACAATCCACACCAACACCAACCAAAAACCATTCAGATGGGCAATCCCCCACAGACAACAAAACAAGAAAGCCACGCAAAATAGCAAAACAAAACACTTGCGGGTGAAAACAAGTTGTTTTCTTTTCCGTATGATCTTGTCGGGTTTACTCATCATTGTTTCTGTCACTTATTACGTCGATGCCAAATGGCGGAATGCATTTTTTTTAATGCAAAAATACATTTTTTTGTTGAAATAAGAAAAAAAATGTATATTTGTAAATTGTTACATTTAAACATCAACTACATAAACATTTCAAAATCAAAATAATATGATAAAAGTAGCTATCAACGGCTTTGGCCGTATTGGACGTATGTCCTTCCGTGCTATCATGGAAAACCATCCTGAGCTTGAAGTTGTCGCCGTAAACGACCTCACCAGCGCAGAAACCCTCGCATATCTTTTCAAATACGACTCCGTCCACGACAACTTCCCTGGCGAAGTACACGCTGAAGGCGACTGCATCGTTGTCAACGGCAAGAAGGTGAAAATCTATGCTGAGCGCGACCCCCAGAACCTCCCCTGGAAAGACCTGGGCATTGACATCGTTATCGAGTCCACCGGTCTGTTCAAGAAGAGAGAACAGATGATGAAACACATCAACGCCGGTGCCAAGAAAGTTATCCTCACCGTGCCCGCCAGCAAGGCCGACGACGTGGATGCCACCATCGTGATGGGCGTTAACGACAACATCCTCACCAAGGAGATGCAACTGGTGAGCAACGCCAGCTGCACCACCAACTGCTTGGCTCCTATGGCCAAGGTGCTCAACGACAAATTCGGCATCAAACGCGGTTTGATGAACACCATCCACAGCTATACCAACGACCAGAAGATTCTCGACCAGCCCCACAGCGACCTGCGCCGTGCCCGTGCTGCCGCCGTGTCAATCATCCCCACTTCCAGTGGTGCTGCCAAGGCTGTAGGCCTGGTCATTCCCGAACTGCAGGGTAAGCTGGACGGTTTTGCCATGCGCGTGCCCACTCCCGACGGCTCCGTTGTCGACCTCACCGCTGAAATGAAGTGCAATGTGACCAAGGAAGAGATCAACGCTGCCATCAAGGAAGCTGCCGAAGGCCCCATGAAAGGCATTCTGCAATACACCTCCGACCCCATCGTCAGCATCGATATCGTTGACAACACCCACAGCTCCATCTTTGACAGCCTGCTCACTCAGGTGATGGATGGCAACATGGTGAAGGTCATCAGCTGGTATGACAACGAGAAAGGCTACAGCACCCGCGTGAGCGACCTTGCTGCCAAACTGGCCACTCTGCTGTAATCATTTAAAGCATAGGCTAACAAATCAGGGGAGTGTTCCACAAAGGTACATTCCCCCTTTTTTATTTGCTCATGAAAAAGTTATTATTTGTCATAGTCGGCTTATTTTTGGCCGCAATTAGTTTCTCGGGCTGCAAACAGCAAGGCTCTGCCTCCAATGAGCCCCAAACCTACATCTTCACTGATGACTATGGCCGCGAGGTGGAGGTGCCCTCCTCCCCTACCCGCATCGTTAGTGTGTCGCATTCCGTCACTGAGATTATTTTTGCCCTCGGGGCACAAGACCTCTTGGTGGGACGGACCGACTTCTGTACCTATCCGCCCGAGGTGGAGAAAATCCCCAGCATTGGAGGCATTTCCAATATGAACATCGAGCAAATCCTCTCACTTAGCCCCGACTTGGTGCTGAGCAGTTCGATGGTGCAGCAGAAAAGTGTGCAACAAATGGAGAAAATGGGAGTTCCGATGGTCAGCGTCATCGAAAAGCAGCGTTTCGACGGCCTCTATGAGAACATTGAAAAAATAGGCCAACTGGTCAATCGGAGAGAGGCTGCCGACAGTCTCAACAGAGTTTTGCGCAAGGAGGTGAAAAACGTAGTGGACTCCTTAGGTAAGATAGAATCCCGCACAACTGCCTATTATGTGGTCGGTTTCGGAGCAGGTGGGAACTTCACTGCCGGTGGCAACACTTTTATTAATGACATCATAAGCATGGCCGGCGGTGAGAACATCGCAGCCGATGTAGACGGCTGGAGCTACAGTCTGGAGACTCTCATGCAAAAAGACCCACAATTCATCATCATCAGAGCCGAAGACTCGGCCACCTTCTGCCACACGGAACCCTACCGCCGCCTGTCAGCTGTTAAGAATGGAAGAATCATCACTATTGAATCCGGCAAACTGGACATCCAAGGTCCTCGCAATGTTGAAGCCATAAGGATTCTTTCAGCAAGATTCCGTCAGGGAAAATAACAAGGCTCTAGTTTGATAAAAGACTGATTTTTTAGCAGCCTCGAAGAGGCTGAATCTCAATAACCCCATACTAAGCGACCAACGGGAGCGCAGTGTGGGGATAGCGAAACCCCTACTACTCAGCGTGTCGAAGACACGCCACATTGAAAAATACGAGCAAGAATCAGTCATACTTTGTACTAGAGCGAATAACAACAACTAACATCCTATAAAAGAAAGAGCGGCAACCAGAACAATCGGCTGCCGCTCTTTTTCTTATCAGGCTCTTCATCGACCCAGCTTGATGTACGAAATGGCTCGTTCAAGTTGAAAGTCGCGCTTGTCGTTAAACAGCCTGTTGCCAAGATATGGGTATTCGATATCAGGCTGTACGCCCACTCCTTCCACCTGATTATAGTCTTTGTCCACCATATTGAAAGTGCTGGTGTAGATGTAAAACGGATAGGTATTTTTATATTCTGAACGATAGATACGAATCAACTCATCAAAACCAAGATAAACATACTGCTGATAATCATTAAAGAGAGCATATTCTCCCATACACCCACTGTAGAACATATCGTGGCTGTAGGTCGAGTTGGTAAGCAAAGCACCGATGGCTCCATAGGTGCGCTCTCCAATAACTTTGCCATAGGGCAGATTCTTGATAAGCATTGTAGCAAGTTCGGCACAGCTGACAGAGTTAATATCGACCAATGCCACCACGGGTTTGGCCTTGAGCAGATGGGCCTGGGGGCAACCGACATTGTACTCCACCCAAGGAGCATAATCAAGACGGCCGAAGCCATCTTTTATGCGGGTATAGCCCACCACATTATTGCTCTGCGAAAGGCTGCCGATGAAGGGCACCAAGTCGGCTGTGCTGCCGCCTCCGTTTCCACGAAGGTCAATGATAATGCCCGTCACCGAGTCGTTGTTGGCATACCCTCTTTCGGTCAGGCCTATGCCATCCGTTGTGCCATAGAAAGCCTTGATGGGTGCTAAGGCGGAAATCTTATAATAGAGATAATCCCTATTCTGCACCATTTCGGCCAAACTGAATCCTGTGAAACGGAAATAGGCAATCATCTCACCCTCCTTTCTTCCCTTGAGCAAGGCAAAATAGGTACCGGGCACTGGGATGTTATATTTGGGGTCTACCGTTTCGTCGAAACCGACATACTTAATCAGGTCAGACCGGTTCCTCAGCACTTCCAGCTCTTTTGCTCGCTCTGCTGCGGTACTAGTAGTGTGGTAGTAATCATTGACACCCGGACTTACCATGGCAAACTTGCCATTGTTGTCTGGTGCGAAGAAAAGCCCCAGCAGGTGGTGGTCCAAGATACCCTCAAAGAGACCATTGTAGGCCTCTTGATACTCTGCCTGGGAGACGTATGCCATCGTGTCAAACCTCTCAAAGACAGGCTTGAATTCCTTATAGCGGGCATCCCAGTCAACCGTATCGCTTCCCCAGAAGACATAACCTTGATCCATACCTTGCCAAACTGCCTCAAACTGGGTGGAATAGCTGAAGCAGGTGCGACTGTTGGGATTGACGAACTTTTCCACAGTCGACTCCTTGCGACAGGAAGCCATCGTCACAAGTAGCAATGCGGACAAAACAATAATATTAGTGAACGACTGTTTCATTTGATAATAACGCTGACTATATTAAAACTCTATTTCATTTGCACTCGGGGATCAAAACCAGTAGCTGAGACCAGCCTGTAACACAAAAGTGGTGTTATAACGGGGGTTAAGATTCATCATATACTCCTTTTGGATGTCATAGATTCCATAGTACCACCGCGCCTCGGCACCTAGTTCAATCTGCTGTGCAATCACGCCGCTCAGCCCAACTCCATAGGTAAAGCCGCCGTCTTTGCGGTTATACTTTATCTGCGACTCCTCCGAATCCAGGTCTACCTCCTCATCATATTCCGGTGAGCCAAACACGGCCATCGTCCGCCCCTTACGGTGGCTGGTAAGCCAGTAGCCGCCATAAACGCCACCAAAGGCATGCAGACGAATTGTTTTGCCTACATTTAGCATTACCACAACGGGTACATTCAGATACTGGTTGGTTGTCGTGTCAGGATAGGAACCCGCATTATAGGGCAACAGGTGGTCGCGAGAATAGTTCTTCTCCACCAAAACACCGTCCACCCTGAACGTCAGCCACTTCCATGGCGAATAGCCCAATTGAACACCTAGCGACTTGCCGAGGGTAAAGTTGGGATAAGTGTAGTCCGTCATGTAGGACATATTGATGATGTGATAGTTGCGGTCCACACCGCCCAATACGCCGACTGAGAAATGTCTCACACGCGGAGTTTGGACAACCTCCAGAGAGGTATCGGCAGAAACCTCTTGGCCCATGAGTGCAGCTGGTATAAAGAGCATCAGTGCTATGAGCAAGTGTGCCGAAAGTTGGTTGATTTTCATTGTTTCAAAATATGGATCAATTAATAATTGCTAAAGGTATTAGTTGCCGGTACGGAGGTACTGCAGGGCGCGCTCCAACTGATTATCGCGACCCGAGGCCAACGAAGTAGCATCGTAAAGCACCTCAATGTCGGGCTTGACACCAACACCTTCCAAAGTCTGATACTCAGTAGTAACAATATCGAAAGTGGCACTATAGACATAATAGCGAAACTCGTTCTGATTGGCCAAGGCAGGTTTTAAATTATTGTACATGTTGGAGTCGCCAAAACAGCCTGAATAGTACATGTCAATAGTAATCATATTCGGAGCCAAAGAGCAGGTGGCCCCGTAGGTGCGTTCGCCTATCACTGTGCCGTTGGGTAGGTTCTTGATGATTTGGGCGCTCATCTCGGCACAACTGACTGTATTTATATCGGTCAAAGCCACAATAGGTTTGGGTGTTGTCAAATGATACTTGGGGCAATTAATTTGCACCGGGAGCCATCCGGTATAGTCCAAACGTCCCAGACCCTGTTTGTAGCGTGAGTAGCCAAAGTTGGCATAATCCTGAAGCAACGATACGATGAATGGAGAAATCTCATTAACATTGCCGCCGATATTGTTTCTTAAATCCACAATAATCGACTCTACGTCTTCACGATCGGCAGCGCCATTATGAATACCTCTGCCAAGCGAGTCGCCATAGAAAGCCGCAAACGGGAGCAGTGCTTCATTAGGGGCTCGGTTCATTGAAGCAACATCAAACTTGGAAAAACGGAAATAGGCGATGTACTTACCCTCAGTTTTACCCGGGAGCAGGCAGAATACGCTATTGACGAATTTTCTATTATTGTCCTTATAATCGACATATTGGCTTATGCCTGACTGTGCTTTGAGGGCGGCCACTTGGGCATCATAGTTAGTCACATGTCCATAATCATTTTTCGCCGGAGTAATCACAGTAGTAAATTTTCCTACCGGATTCCACAGAATGATGGCCATATGATGGTCCAATAAGCCTTCAGTGCACTTTTGCCAAGTTGAGACATAGGTGGCTGAATCAACTCCGTTGGCATCGAAAGAAGCAAAGATAGGTCTGTATTTCTCATAGCGCGCATCCCAGTCCACCGTGTCGCGGCTCCAAAGGACATAGGTGTGGTCTATACCCTCCCATACAGCCTCAAACTGTTCGGAATAGGTGGTACATGTGCGGGTAAGTGGGGACTGGATATCCAGTGGCTCCTTGCGGCAGGAAGTAACAAGAAGCAACAAAACAAGGCTACCGGCCAGCAGCTTTATATTAAAAAAATTCATTTTAGTCATATCTTGAAGTTTATTTTAGTCAAATATGTAATTGTTATCATAATTTATAGGTGGCGGCCACCTGCAGAAGGAATGTGGTGTTATAGATTGGGTTAAGCTGTGTCATATAAGGTTTCTGCAAGTCTGTGAGGCCATAGTACCACAACATATCCACGTCGATCCCGATTCTTTGAGAGCAGGGAATGCTAATGCCCAAGCCATAGTTCAAACCAGCATCAAAGCGGTTGTCGCGAATACTGTTGAAGGTGTACTGCTCATTAAAACGTGACACCTCGCCAACATTTTCCACGGGAATGGCTTCGCCTTCCATGGTTGACTTGCCCCAAAAGCCCACATAGGCACCTAGGAACAGATGATAACGTACCTTTTTGCCAATCGAAAGGTCGGCCATCAGGGGCACATCAAAAAAAGTATTACGCACCATCGTGCCATAAGAGGCACCCTCTATGCCCATGATATTGTTTCTTGAAAAAAAATAGTTCTTAGCAATCCTGCTGATTCCTGTGCGGACTGCAAGCCACTTGAAGGGTGTGTAACGCACACTCAGACCATAGCTGATGCCAACAAAAGGATCGTAAGAAATATTGGTGTAGGCCGAACCGGCTGCTGGGGAGTTCAACGTGGCACCCGCTTGCAGGCCAAAAGTCCATTTACTGCACTGAGCAATCTCGGGGGAGTTGCTGCTCACAGTGGTACGGTTTGATTCACTCGGTTGTGCAATGACGCATGAGGCCATCGTCAACAAAACGATCAGTACAAAAAAGTTTTTTTTCACTTGAGATAATATAAGTTAGTAAATTTGTGAGCCGCACCATACGGTGCGGCTCACAAGTTAATTATGTGTTATTCAGCGTTGCTAATAAAGGGGTACTTGTAATCGTGGGCAGGGTCAAAGGTCTCCTTGATAGCCTGAGGACTGGTCCAGCGAATCAGGTTAAGATACGAGCCTGCCTTGTCGTTGGTGCCGCTGGCACGAGCACCGCCAAAAGGCTGCTGACCCACCACGGCTCCCGTGGGTTTGTCGTTATAGTAAATGTTGCCCGCCGCATATTTCAAAATCTCAGCCCCTTGGCGCAGAGCCTTGCGGTCGTTGGCAAAGATGGCACCGGTGAGAGCATAGGGAGAAGTCTCATCGCATAAGTGCAATGTCTCCTCATACTTGTCATCGTCATAGACATAGATGGTAATGATGGGACCGAAAATCTCCTCACACATCGATTTGTACTTCGGTGTCTTAGCCAGAATGACAGTGGGCTCGATGAACCAACCTTGACTCTTGTCGCCGTGACCACCAAAAACAATCTCTGCATCGGGGCTCTGCTTGGCGTGCTCAATGTAGCGCATGTTGTTGTCGAATGAGGCCTCGTCGATAACCGCATTCACAAAGGCACCAAAGTCGCGCACGTCACCCATCTTTATCTCGGCCATCATCTTGCCCACCAGCTCCTTTACTGCGGGCCACAGGCTTGCGGGCACGTAGGCACGGCTGGCAGCCGAGCACTTCTGTCCCTGGAACTCAAAGGCACCCCTCACGATGGCCGTGGCCACCTGGTCGGCATCGGCCGACTTGTGCACAAAGATGAAGTCCTTGCCGCCCGTCTCGCCCACAATCTTGGGATAGGTGCGATAGTTGGCAATATTGTCGCCAATGGATTTCCAGAAACTGTTGAAGGTACCGGTCGAGCCGGTGAAATGCACGCCGGCCAGATTGGGATTGGCAAAAGCCACCTTGCCAATGGTAGAGCCACTGCCGGGCAAGAAGTTCACCACGCCGTCGGGCAGGCCGGCCTCTTTGTATATCTTCATCAGCAAATAGTTGGAGAGCAACGCAGTGGTGCTGGGCTTCCAGATGCACACATTGCCCATCAGCACAGGCGACAGGCAGAGATTGCTGGCAATGGAAGTGAAGTTGAACGGGGTGATGGCAAACACAAAGCCCTCCAAGGGGCGGTAAGTCACATAGTTCAGCGTACCCTTGTCGCTGCAAGGCTGGTCGCTGTATATTTGCGAAGCATAGTAGGCATTGTAACGGAGGAAGTCGGCCAGCTCACATGCCGAGTCAATCTCGGCCTGCATGGTGGTCTTGCCCTGGCCCAGCATGGTGGCGGCGTTAATCAGCCAGCGATACTTGCCGCAAATCAGTGTGGCAATCTTCTGCATCACGCTGGCGCGGTCAATCCAAGGGGTGTTGGCCCACTCCTCATGAGCCTTCATGGCGGCCTCAATGGCCATCTGCACCTCCTTTTCGCCCACTTTGTAGTACTTGGCCAGCACATGGTGGTTCTCTGTGGGCATCACCACGGTGCCAGTCTCACCGGTGCGCACCTCCTGGCCACCAATGATGGCGGGGATGTCGGTCACCACATTGTACAGCTCGTCAAGGGCCTTGCGGATTTCTTTACGTTCGGCACTGCCGGGTTTGTAGCCGAAAACTGGTTCGTTCTCAGGCTTGGGAAAAGAGAAGATGGTATTGTTCATAAGGCTTTAATAATATGTATTTAACAAAAAATAATCCCTAAAATCAGTTTGCAAATTTACGCTTTTTTTTCCAATCCACAAGTTTTTTTTCACATTGATGGGTCATCTTAAAAACACTCCAAAGAGGTGAACTATAAATAGTGCCCTATAAACTATCGGTAAAGTACAATGATTATCAAAAGCAAACAGATGCATTCAGCAAGAGTCACACAAAAGTGGGACTGAATGAAAATAGTGGTCATATCCATACAAACAAAAAAGTTGAAGAGAAAAACAATAGGCAAATTTCAAGCAATAGGCAATGCAAGAAAATAAGGAAAAAACACACTTATTGGTAAAAAATGTGTATTTTTGCAATTTGGAAAAATAAGTAATAACAAATAAAATTAAATCATGAAAAGACTCAGTATCATTTTGATGTGCTTTGCAACACTGTCCTTTGTGTCTTGCAGCAGCATGAAATCTCTTACGGCATCCGACGCAGCCGCTAAGGCTGTCGGACAGAGCACGGCCAACGCCCTGATTGGCCTCTACAAGTCCTACAAGGCCAACGGCACCATCAGCCTCAGCAACACCACCGACCTGACCAATGCCCTGGCTCTGGCCACCGGTTACACCGGATACCGCTCCAATCAGACCAACAGCAGTTACAAGACCTCTTTCGCCGCCGGCATGGTGGCCGCGGGCGGCAGCCTGATTACTTCAGCCAACGTCAACAGCGTCATCAACACGATGAACAACCTGACCGGTCTGAACGTGAACGCCTCCAACATCAGCCAAAATGTGAACACGGTCACCTCCATCATCACCCTGTTGCAGGCTTTGGGAACAGCACAATAACAATGAACAGTGATTAATGAGGCGGTGCCAACGCACCGCCTCATTTTTTCTAGTAATTATTATACAGCAATCAATGAACAGAAAGAAACAATTTGCTTTAATTCTCATGGTGGCCACGGTAGCAACATGGGTAGCATGCACCAAACCCGAGAACCCTGAAGTCAATCCCCCTGTCACCGACACGGTGACACAGGACAGTGTGCCGCCCGAGGAGCCAGCCGACAACATCTACCAGTTCAAGGTCATGGACGGCAACGGCGACAGCGTGTCGCTGAGTGCCTATCGTGGCAAAGTGCTGCTGGTGGTCAACACGGCTACACAATGTGGCTATACTCCACAGTATACCGACTTGGAACGTATCTATGAACGCTACCACGACATCGGCTTTGAAATACTGGACTTCCCCTGTAACCAGTTTGGCAATCAGGCTCCCGGCTCTTTTGACGACATTCACGAGTTCTGCACTTCTCGCTACAACATCACGTTCCCGCAGTTTGCCAAGATTGACGTGAACGGGGCCAACGCATCGCCTCTGTATGTTTGGCTCAAGAGCAAGAAGCCGGGTAACATACGCTGGAATTTCACCAAATTCCTCATCGACCGCAATGGCGAGGTGATCAACCGTTTTGAGCCCGAGAAGGCCATGTCGGCCGTGGAGACCGCCGTGTCCAATGCCTTGTAAGAGGACTCGACCCCTAGCCCATTCGCAACTGAATTAGGAAGACAAAAAACCGCTCTCTAAGTTGAAAAAAGAGAGCGGTTTTCTATTATTTGCGTACTGACTACTTCCCAGCACTTGAACCCCAATTGGTCGTTAGGATTTGTGTCAGATGTCCAAATGTCGGCCTAATGACCGATTTGAGTTGAATAATATTCCACGGCATCGGCTACAAGGAAGATGCTTCCAGTGACAAGAACCAAGTCGTGATGCGGGTCAGCGGCCTGGCGGGCGGCCTGAATGGCCTGACCCACTTGGGCGAAGGATGCGCCGGACATGTTTTCGTCCTGGGCGGCAGCGGCCAGCTGTTCGACGGGAAGTCCGCGGGGAACGCTGGGCTGTGTGTAGTAGTAGGTGGTGCGCTCATGCGGCATCATGCGCAGGATTTTGCGATAGTCTTTGTCGTTGACACAGCCATAGATAAGGTGGAGGTGCCGATAAGGAATTTCACATAGTTTCTGCAACATGGCATTCACGCCATCGGCATTGTGGGCGGTCTCACAGATGGTGAGGGGAAGGCGGTCCATGAGCTGCCAGCGGCCATGGAGGCCGGTGTCGTCCACCACATGGGCTATGCCCTGACGAATGTGATTCTCTGAGATATTGTACCCCAACGACGGGAGCAGTCCCAATGCCTGTAAGAGGGTGGCAATGTTGTGGAGTTGATAGCTGCCGCTGAGGGGGCAGGTGAATTCATTGGACTGCAAGTCGAAGGGGCAGTCGCCCACCACCTGCACCGAAAAGTGGAGGTTGGGGTCATAGGAATCAAGGCCTTGGTCGGCCGGGTGCTGGGTTTCGCGGAGGGTGTATTTACTGTCGGCAAAGCAGATGGGAGCCTGCATCTCAGCGGCTTTGGCCTCGAAGACAGGCTTGGTTTCCGGGTGGGTCTCCCCTATCACTACGGGCACATGGGGCTTGATAATGCCGGCCTTTTCGCCTGCTATCTTGGCCAGCGTGTCGCCAAGGAACTGGGTGTGGTCGAGACCGATATTAGTGATGACGCAGAGATCGGGGTGGATGACATTGGTGCTGTCCAGTCGGCCACCCATGCCCACCTCCACCACTGCCACATCGACCTGTTCTTGGGCGAAATAGTCAAATGCCAAGCCTACTGTCATCTCGAAGAAACTGAGCTGGAGCGTCTGCATAAACTCGCGGTGGTGTTCGACGAAGTCGGTGACCTGCTGCTGAGGTATCATTTGGCCGTTGATGCGAATGCGCTCGCGAAAGTCGACCAAATGGGGCGAAGTGTAGAGGCCTACCTTATAGCCCGCCTGCATAAGCACGGAGGCAAGCATGTGGGAGACTGAGCCTTTGCCGTTGGTACCGGCCACATGGATGCTGCGGAACCGACGTTCGGGGTTGCCCAAATGGGACATGAGGGAAACGGTGTTGGCGATGTCGGCCTTGTAGGCTGCCTGGCCGATGCGGTGATACATGGGCAGGCTGTTAAAGAGGTAGTCGAGAGTTTGAGTGTATGTCATATTTGTCCTAAACAGCAGATTATTTAGTGGGGATGGTGTAGGTAAGGCCGAGAAGGAAGAGGCCGCGATAGCTGGGATAGTTCTGCCAGTAGAAATAGCGCTGGAAGAGGAGGTTGTCGGCTTTGAGGAAAAAGCTGAGGGCTTTGTTGTGACGATACTCCACTTCGAGATTCAGGCCATAGCGCAAGGGCAGGAAAAGTGTGCTGTCGGCTCCATCGATGGCCTTGGTTGTGGCATAGGGGGTACGGCCCAGACACTGGAATTCTAAACGGCCTATGACTTTGTCGTGGTAGTTGACGGTGGCAGCCAGCCCGGCATCGAAATCGGGCCGGTAATAGAGGGGCACCTCAACGCGCTGGTCGCCCTGAATCTCGGTGCGTTTGTTCTTATAGATATAGTAGTTTCCCTTCACCTCCAGACGTAGCATCTCATCGTTGACAAAGGCGAAGTTACCGCCCACTTTGATGCGGGTAAGGGAATCGTAAACGGGACGGAATACATTGTGCAGTGTGTAGTGGTGGTCGAGTTCGAAGGAAAGGTCATCGTCCAAAGAGCTATACATGCCATACACGCTGAAATCAATCTTCTTGCTGAGGTTGAAACGCAGCTTGGCGGCAAAATCGTAATGGCTGAG
This sequence comes from Bacteroidales bacterium UBA3816, assembly GCA_002368955.1. Classification (GTDB taxonomy): domain Bacteria; phylum Bacteroidota; class Bacteroidia; order Bacteroidales; family P3; genus Colimorpha. Next base: position 7,540 of record DFDY01000186.1, on the reverse strand, counting down.
GGCACGCACTTGGCTGCCGGGGGCAACATATGGATTGACCAGGCGAATTTGATTCCAGCTGTTAGCATCGATGTTGCCTTGGGCATAGAGGGTAGCACTCAGCAGGTCGTTGAAGAAAGACTTGCTGACGGAGGCGTCTGGGTAGACATGCACTTTGCCCTTGTTGCTGTTGAAGGCATCCACTGCCACAACGGCACCAGCATGGATCTGAAAATCGGAGAAGATGAAGTCGAGATAGGGGTTGGCCTTGTAAAGGTGGTGGGAGCCACGGTCGGCCAGAATGCTGCGGCCCGTGGTCTCGTCACGGTCGAGCAATGCGGCCTCGAAAAGGCTGTCTGCACCAAGGGGGAGAGCCAGCGGGTCGAAGTTGTTGAAGAAACCGTTATAAGTGAGGTGCAGATAGGCCACCCCTTTATACTTTTGAGCCAATGTGAATCCGTAATGGATATTGCCATCAAGGTTGAAATTCAGTTCGTTTTGGCTGTAGGAGGCAAAGAGGTCGGTAACATTGAGATTGGCCTCATAGCCCAGGGCGTGGACATCGGTGTTGAGGGTCTTAACGCCGAAGTTGACGGAGGCATTATTGTATGCAATATTATAAGAGGATTTCTCTAAGTCGTCGCGGTTGAGGCCCATGACGGCAAAGAGCGTGCTGTCATTGAAGCCATAGTAGCGGTTGAAGTCGCTCTGATAGCCCAGGTCGGCACTGAGTTGCAGGTTCTTTTTAGTGATGAGTTTGCCAAAGAGGGTGACATCGGTGAGCGAGAAGGGGGCTTGACCATAATGTGTGGCGGATGGGGTTTCTTCGCCTGGGAAGCCGATCGTGCCCCACGAAGAGCGATGGACAAGGCGAACACCGTAGTTTTTGTTTGGACTGCGGAGCGAGTTGAAATACAGCTCGGCCAGGGGCGACCAGTAGTTACCCAATCCCAACTTGAGGTAGTTGTTGTAAAGACGTGTGGCTGGTTCGCCTATGATGCGTGCCGCCTTGATGCGCGAAGGCTCGTAGAGTGAGGTCAGGCGGCGGGTGCTGATGTCATAAGTGAACGACTTGCTGATAGTGGAGACGGTGTCTGTGATGGTGGGGGCCACATTTACTTTTGGCATCTCCTCAACCACTGGTTTATAGCGGCTGGTGACAATCACGCGCTCATTGTATACATTGCTGTCTGATTGGGCACGGCTAGTGAAGCCCATGGCCGACAACGTTACGAATAATATAGTGGAAAAAAACTTTGCGTATCTCATAAGGCTTATTGATTATCTGTTTCTACTTCGCTTTCAAGTTCTATGACAACTTCTTCCTCTTCGGGTTGCTGTGGGGGCTGTTCCTCTTCCAGAATGGCATTGCGCTTTTGCAAGGCCACCTGCACAAGGTCGTCGCCGTCATAGTTGTCTATGATGCTCTGCAAGGTCTGTTTGGCCTGCAGATTGTTGCCTCGGGCGTGGAATATGTCGGCCCAAAGGATGAAGGACTTGGCCAGCCAGTAGTCGCTGACGGGGTCGGCTGCTATGGTCTCGATGGCTCGTTCGGAGCCGTCATAGTCCTGCTGAAGGAAACGCATCTCAGCAATGCGATAAGAGGCCTCACCGCTGTAATCGCCGTTGGTGGAATTCTTGAGAAGCGAATAGAGGCTGTCGGCTTGGCGATAGGTGGAGGCGTGCTCATAGTAGCAGCGGGCCATGCTGATGCGCGCCTCATCGCGCAGCTCATCAGTGATTTTGGTCTCACTGAGCAACTGACGGGCTGCGGCTATGACACTGTCGCGCATATCCAGACGAATCCAGCTGCGCATATAGCCCACACGTCCACCAATGCGGCTGTTGTCGCTCTCGGCCATAGCAACCAATTGGTTGTAGAGGTCGAGGGCCTTGGTGAAGTTGTTTAGGTTGTAGGCAATGTTGGCGGCGTTTTGCAACGAACGCTCCGAGTAGCTGTTGCGGCCGGCACTGGCCACAGCCTCATAGTGCGGCAGGGCGCGCTCGTTCTGGCCGGTACGGAAGAGACAGTCGGCAGCATAGTAGTGGGCCTGGAGATGGAAGAGGCCTTCGGGAAATTTGTCCAGATAGTTCTCGAAACTCTTCACGCTGCTCTCGCAGTCGCCATTCATGTACTGGTTCTCAGCCGACATATAGAGGGTGCTGTCCTGCTCCACGGTGGAGACGGTGCTCTTGGTGGTACGCTTGACGTAGCCAAAATATTCGTCCACACGGTTCTGGCTGACATAGATGTTCTTGACGGTGCTGAGAGCATCGCGGGCCTCGTCAGTGCCGGCATAGTTGGTCAGCAGTTGGTCAAAAACCTCCAAGGCCTCGTCATTGCGGTCGGTGTTGTAGTAGATAAGGCCTATATTCAGCAGGGCGGTCTTGACCAGGCTGTTGGAGGGGTACTGATTGCGAAAGTTGTTGAAATAGAGCAGCGCCATGCTGTTGTTGTCGCTAACCAGATAGGTGTTGCCCACCTCAAAAAGGGCTTTGGCTGCCAGCGGAGATTCCTTGTAGCGTTCAAAAATCTGGTTCAGATAGGTCAGTTTCTCGCCATATTTGCCCAAGGCTCCGTAGCAGAGGGCCTTTTGATAGGTGGCGTAGTCTGCATCAGCATCGTTGGCCTCAATCACATGGTCATAAAATTTGATGGCTTCGGCATACTTGCTGTTGAGGTAGCTGCAGTCGCCGAGGCGGTTGTAAACGTCGTTCACTTGGTGGGCATCAATGCTCCGGTCGGCCAAGCGCACAAACATCTTGAAGTCGTCGGTCGCATCGGAGATGTTTTCACGTTTCATGCAGAGATAGCCATGGGTGTAGAGGGCCTGGCGGTAGTAGGGGGATGTAGTAGCATTGGTGCTGAGCATAAAGCGGTCCAGCGTTTTGCCTGCGGCCTCGAAGTCTCCCAGGCGGTAGCGGGATTCGGCATAGAGGTAGTAGGCATCAGTAGTGTATTTCGGCAGGGCATTGATTTTCATCGCCTTCTGAAAATAGGTGGCGGCAGATTTGAGGTTTCCGGTGTTGAACACCTCTATGCCACGGTTGATGACAATGCGTTGGTATGCCTGATTCATCACGGCACTGCGGTCGGGAATCTTCTCAATGAGGGTGAGGGCGTCTTTGTAGTTGCGGGTGCTGAAATAGAGCGAGGTGAGGATTTCCTCGACTTCCTTTTTGTGCGAGGTCTTGGGGTACTTGACCAAGTAGTCCTCGAAAGAGCGGATGCTCTCGTTGTAAGGGTTGGCGTTGAGTTCGTAGGAGAGCTTGGCATAGTTGAACTGTGCATCCTCTTTAATCTTGGGGTCGAAATCCATGGTGGAGGCCTGGAGGAACATGCTGCGGGCTTCGTTCTTGCGACCCAATTTCAGGTCCACGTCGCCCAGCACGTAGAGGGCATTCTGCGCCACGCTGTCCACACAGGCGGTCTTCTTGCTCAGGTAGAACTGGGCAGAGTCGTATTGGTGCAACATATAGTAGCAGTAGCCCACCTGATAGTAGTTGTCCTGCGGGGTGCAGGCCACCAGGGCGGCGGTGTTGCTCTTCTTGGTGCCGCGGGCATTGCTGCCGGCAAAGGTCTGCGTGGGGTCGGTGTCGTCCTTGTCGTCGCGGTTGCGCATGGCGGCATTGTAGTAGTCTAGGGCGTTCTTATATTCCCCGCGGTTAAAATAAACCTCGGCCACCATTTGGCGTATTTCGTTCTTTTTGAAGACATCCTCTTCCAACAGCAATGTCGGAGCCATCTGCAACAGCTCGTCGTCTTTGCCCAGATAATAGTAAATGCGGGCAATGTAGGAGGGGACTATCTTGGCAAACCTACGGTCCGACTGCAGTTTCTGAAAGTTGCGCAGGGCCAGGTCGTACTTGCAGTCCATATACTGCATGTGGGCATAATAATATATGGCGGCATTGGTGTACTTGGACTTGCCGTTGATTTCCTGTGAGAAATATTTCTTGGCCTCATTATAGTCCTGGTCGTTGAAATAGCAGTAGCCCATCTTGAAGTTGAACTCGCCGCGATGGCCGTACTCCACTTCGCGCGAGACCACATTTTTATAGTATTTGAGGGCTTTGTCGTAGTCGCCCTTGGAGTAGTGATAGTTGCCCAGATAGAAATAGGCCATGTTGGTATGCACGCTCTGCGGATAGCGGCGGAGGAATTCCGTCAGGCGGAAATCGGCGTCGTTGTTGCTAAGCTTTTCGGCACACACGGCCCCATAGTAGCACGCTTCGGCTGCCATCTGCTCGTCCAAGGGGGTCGCGCTGACGGTGAGTTTGTCGAAAAGATTCTGCGCTGAGGCATACTTTTCCTTCTGGTATAGGTCCAGTGCCTGGCGGTATAGCTGCCGCACAGCCTCGTCCGGCGACGATTTTTGCGCCAAAACCGTGGGGGCAGAAAGAGCCACAAGCACGATAACTAAAAGAACTTTAATTCGTTGCATAAAACAATTGTTTCTTAATTTAGAAAGTAAAAATACTAATAATATAATAAAACATCAGCCCACCTGCATCATTTTTGTCAACAGCGGAATGTTAGTAGGGCAAAACATGGGTGAAAGCAAAACAGAACAGCAGCAATCACCCTGAATTCCGAATTCAGAATTCGGCATCAGAAACGACGGCAATCACCATGCCTAATAGCGCAGAATGAAGGGCTTCTCTTGCTCCTCTTCCTTGGTCTGCCAGGGGCCATGCAGCAGGAAACCGCTGGCAGGCTGCGGCGTGATGGCATATTGCAGCTGCCCCTCGGGGTTGATGAGGATGAAATGGGGATAGGAGACCACCTGGTAGTGTTCCAGCAGCTTGTAGTTGCCGTTGAAGTGCAGCCAGGTCCAGTCATATTTTGACCCTCTCTTTGAATTCTTCAGGAAGTGGTACATCTTCTGGAACTCACGGTCGCAGCAGATAGTCACAAATTCCACGTTCTTGTTCTTCGTGTAGATGCTGTCCTTGAAATGCGCCATGGTCTCCAGCTCGGCAAGGCAGTTGGGGTCGCCTACGTGCACAAAGGCCATATAGACCCACTTGCCTTTCAGCCCATCCAGCGACACCATATTTTTTTCCACGTCGGGCAGCTCAAAGGTGGGCACCTCCTTGCCTTCCTCCAGCTGGTGCAGGTTGGCGATGATGCGCTCGGCCAGCACCTTGTGCTCTGGAAACTTGCTCTTGCTTCCGATGAGGCTTATCATGCTCACCACCTTGCCCGGCTCGTAGTACTGCGACTGATAGAACGACTCCTGCAAGGCTTGCAGGGCCACCAGTTCACGCACCTGTTCGTTGCGCAACAGGGTGTCGGTGCCCAGCGAGTCGAGATAGACATTCACTTTCAGGTTGTTCACCCACGAGGCCATCTGCCAGATGGGAATCTTGGTGGTGCCTTTCGACACGGTGTTGGCAAACAGGGTGGTGAAGAACGACATGTAGTTGTCGTCGTAGTAGAGGATAGGTTGGTCTTTGATATAGCGGTTGACCATATTTTTGCGACTGTCGAAGTGCAGGCTGTACTTCAGGCTGGCCAGCTGGTAGCGTTTGTAGCGGTTGAAAAACTCGTTGCGGGTGTCGGGGGCCTTCTGCCGCACCTCCACCTCCAAGCTGTCGAAATAGCGCTTCTGGGGACGGAAGCGGGCATCGAAAAAGATGCGGTGGTCGTCCAAGTATTGGGCCACCACGGCTTCGTAGTTAGAAATCAGGCCGTTGAGCTCGTCCTTGGGCATGTTCACAAACTCCAAGGGCAGCACCTCGGGGTCGAGAAAGACATTCTTCTTGTCGCTCAGGTCCCAATCGAAGCGGGGCACGTAAACCTCATAGTCGCGCCCAGGCTCCACAAAGAACGACTGGCTGTAGTTCTCTATCTGCAATATCATCAAGGTGGGATAGTTGGCGTAGGCCTTCAGCTCGAAATGCCGATTTTGATTAATGGTGGTCTGGTCCACCAACTCTTCGGTGAGGGTGAGCATGTCGGTGTAGTGGTAGAGGTAGACCTCTTTTCCGGCCCCGTCCACCACCTCGCCATGGATGGTGATATTGGTTTGTGCCCCAGCCACTGAGGCCAGCAGAACAAATAGCACAACGCTGAACAATCTAACAGTATGCTTCATTTTTCTACGATGTATTTTTATAGTTCTTTAACGCATCATCCCGCATATTATTGCCCTACGACGAAAGTTTTTTATCAAATAGCCCAACCACCTATCTTCAAACGCAGTGTCGCGGCAGAACCCGTTCGCCCTTTTCTGCATCCTCTTCAAAACCATCGACACAAGACCTTATTTTCAGCATCGCAGTGGTCATTTTCGGCTATTCTACAGTAATTTACGCCCCACTTCCCACTCATTTGCGGCTCTTTTCCGGCCCAATAATCTGGCGAGGGGGAAGTGTCGAGCATCCTCGATTGAAGCCTTGTTCGAACGGGGGTGGCCCAAAGGAGGGAGATACCGCTTAGGCAAGGCATTTGAATTGCCACGGCCGACGGCCCTCTTTTTACTTTTGCGTATAACGAAAAAAAGATGTATTTTTGCAGCATGAACTAAGCCGTTTGTGCGGACTCACAGATGGTCGCAAACGGCTATAGGAGAAATCGTTTGGGCATTATTTAATAATTTTTGACCATGTTCCTGCATATCGACTGCAATTCCTATTTTGCCTCTTGTGAGGTAGCCACCCGTCCCGGGCTGGAGGGGAAACCTGTGGTCGTGGCCAACGAGACCGAGAACGGGGGCGGCGTCATCCTCGCCCTCACCGCCGAGGCCAAGGCCTTGGGCCTCAAACGTGGCACGCCCCTCTTTCAGGTGCGCAACCTCATCAAGATGAACAACGTGGTCATCTGCCCTGTGGACCACAAGAAATACCGCCGCATTTCACGCCAAATCATGGAGAACGTACAGCGCCAGGAGATTGTGCAGGATTTTGTGCAATACTCCGTAGACGAGTTTTTTGGCACTCTCCCCACAGACCAGCCCGACGAGTTGCGCCACTATGCCACGCTGGTCAAGGAGATGATTGCCACGAGCACCGGCATCCCCGTCAGCTGCGGCCTCTCACAGACCTACACCCTGGCCAAGGTGGCCACCCACTACGCCAAGCACTACAAGGGCTACAACGGTGTGTGCGTGCTCATGCCCGAGAGCCGACAGCGGGCACTATCGCTGCTCGACATCGCGGACGTGTGGGGCATCGGCCGCCAGAGCCGCGCCAAACTCTACGGCATGGGCATCCATACGGCCCAGCAATTAGTGGAGTGCGACGAAAAGGTGCTCAGCCGCATTTTCTCTGCAGCCGGACTCAACACCTGGCGCGAGCTGCAAGGCACCCCCTGCATCGACCTCCACCGCCCCGCCAAACAGCGCAGCATCATGCAGAGCCGCACCTTTGTCTATATGACCGACGACATCAAGACCCTGGAGCAGGACATACGCACCTATGCCGCCGCCTGCGCCGTCAAACTGCGCGAACAACACAGCGTCTGCCGCACCGTGCAGGTCTTCCTCTCCACCAACCGCCACCGCGAGGACCTGGCGCAATATCGCAACAGCGTAGGCATCCACCTCCCCTCCCCCAC